>JANQHK010000060.1 GCA_028282685.1 Phycisphaeraceae bacterium | reverse complement strand
TGTGGGGGAGAGGTTGGGTGAGGGGGTAGAGTCCCGAAACGATTCGACTTTCCAGGCCTCACCCTCCCCTTGCCCCTCCCTTGAAGGGAGGGGGATTGTTGTGGAATCAACTTGGGGAGTGTGTAACAACATCAATGAACTTTCATCAATAGGGCGTTGCGATCATGGCTTGCGCGCGGGGGTGAGCGACTTCTCGATGATTTCTTCCCCGCGCTTGATCATGAACCGGTACGTTCGGTCGGCATACAGCGTTTTTTCGATCTCCTGGTAATCCTTGATGTTGCGCACCATCCGACCGTCGATCACGAGAATGAGATCGTCTTTTCGCAATCCGGCTTTTGCCGCCGGGGAGCCGGGGGTCACCCGATCGATGTACGCCGGGGCGCGGCGACCGGGCAGCGTGAACAGGCGCAGCCCCACGTAACCGGGCACGGTATCGGTGGGATCAACATCCGCAGCGGCCGCATCGTTCACCGGCTCGCCGTCCAGAAAGCGCCGCAGCAGATCGGCGGGGATGGCGTAATTCAGGCGCGTGTTGGTGGACTGGCTTTCCAGCAACTTGCCGACCATGCCGACCAGTCGGCCATCGAGCCCGACCACCGCCCCGCCGGCCGAACCGGGATTGGAAACAATCGCATCGATCAGTAACACTTCGCCCCGCACATCGAAATCCTGCGCGCGCCGGCGGGTATCCAACGCCGCACGCATCGACACCACGCCGAGGTTCAGCGAGAGCGGCTCTTCGAAATCGGCCACGTTGAACGGGTTCGCCAGGGCCAACACCCAATCGCCCGGCAGAGCCGCTGACTCCGCAGGCACATCGAAGTAGTCCGGCGTCTCGGCGTCGATTTGCAGCAAAGCCGCCTGGATGTCGTCGTTGGTGCGCACCACGTGAGCGCGATGGATCGAACCGTCGGGCAGAGCCACATTGATCCTCCGTCCGATCAGGTACACGCCCTGCGCGGTGAGGATCAGGCCGTCGTTGGAAACAATGATTCCGCTGGCGTAGCCCTTTTCACGTCCGATTCCTGCTCCGTAGATTTTCACGCAGCGCCGCTGGGCATACGCGATAGCCGGTGAAAACACGTTGGGGCATGGGTCGTACGGATGGACATTGTCTTTGGGCGTTTCGGTTCCATTCGATATTTCGGCGCGGGCATGGATCGCCGGCAAGGGAACATCGGGGTTCTCGAATATCCCATCGGGCAATTCGGTCAGAGCCACCGCTTGCGCTGGGGAATACCTCGCAATGGGATCTTGCGCACTGCCTCCTTCGGCGATCGTGGGTGCGTACCGGATGCCATGGCCGATCGGTTGCGGCCGGCCGACGAGAAAATATTGCCACTTTCCGCCAAGGCGTGATACTCCGTGCTTCAGTAATCGCACGCGAAATCCAACATCGGCCCGGTAGAGTTCAAAGTAAAAGCGGAAGCGGTTGCCGTGTCCATCGTTTGCCGCAATCAACGCGGCAATGCGCCCCTGGGCCTGGTCGGCGCCTTCGAGTTGAACTTGCTTGAAATGGTCAATCCCATCGGGCCGATACAGCGCCATCAAGGCCGTACGGCGCGGCATGTACATGCTCTTGCGAGCGCGCTCCATCGATTTCTCGTTGACCTCATCGCCCCCGGCCCTGATCATTCTCTCGCCGTTCCACAAGATTTGCGTGACGTGGCGATTCGACTCCGTGTCGGGATCATGGCCGGTACGCCGTTTCCGCTTTATCTCATGACGAAATCGCCCATCGAGGGCGAGAAGCGAATCGGCGGTAAACTCCCGCGGTGCAGCACCGACGGAGTCCCGATAGGACTGGTTCACACGAATCGCTTTGACTCGACTCAGCGCCGCATCGCCACCGAGGGTCTGGCGGTACTTGCGCAGAATGAGTTCGGCCATGGCGCGGTTGACTTGTTCGTCGATGACCCCGCCGGGTTTGGTTTTCGACAGCGGGCCGCGCCGCGGCAGCAGTTGCTTTTTGCTCTTTTCGGGTTTGTCGCCATCGGGCATGGTCGGCTTGTCGGGCATCGGGCCGTAGTCCAGCGCGCCCAGTCGCATGCGCAGGGTGCGCGGCTTGTCGCTGCCGGTGCGCACCCGCAATGTCACGGGCCAATGCGCCGGGAGCATGGACAGTTGATTGGTGAACCGGTTGGCGGTCTGGATCGGCCGGCCGTTGAACTGGAGCAGTTCATCGCCGAGTCGCAGGCCGAGTTGGCCGATCGGCGAATCGTAATCAATTTTGTCGCAGACGACGCGTCCGCCGCGATCGCCGAAGGTGGCTTCGTCCAACCAACCGTGCTGCGCGACCTTCGCGGCCATCAACTCCGGCAGGAAGTACAGGCACTGCTCGGCGCTGATGGCGTAACCCAGGCCGACGTTCACGCGACCGCGCGCTTCAAAACTCGCCCGGCCGTTGATGCCGACCACTCGACCGGCCATGTCGAACAACGGCCCGCCGGAGTTGCCCGGGTTGATCGAGGTGTCCACCTGGATGCAGTTGCCGTAGACGAGCATGGTCTTCCGCGGCCCGGTTCCGCCCTGGTACCGCTGCAAACCGGAGACGATGCCCATGGTGACGGTCGGGCGCAGGTCTTCATTGAGTGCGAAGGGATTGCCCATCGCCATCACCCAGTCGCCCTGTTTCAGCGAAGCCGCCGAACCGAGCACCGCGTAGGGGAAGGGCTTGTCGGGCGGATCGTTGGTCAGTTGGATCAGTGCCAGGTCCCCGCCGGGATCCAGCCCGATCAGCTTCCACGGATAGAGCACGCCATCGGACAGCCCGGCCCAGCCCTGCTCGCCCCCTGCCCCGGCAACAACGTGGAAGTTGGTCAGAACCAATCCATCGGGCGAAATCAACACGCCGCTGCCCCCGCCCTGGCGCACCTTGCCAAAGATGCTGACGACCGTCGGGCGGACCGATTCGATCGCCTCGATGCGCGCCTGCTCGAACTGCGGCACGGAGGGATCGAGCTTTTCATCCGCCAGCGCTTCGGCCACGGCCATCGCGCCGGTTGCGGCGAGCAGCAGCCCGGTGAGGGCGAGATGTAAACGTGCGTAGCACATCATCGATTCTTCCGGTTCAGCGTGCGTCGGGGCGTATCGCGGATCAATCGCGCATCGGCCCAGTCGGCATGGTCGCCGATGTCCAGGTTTTCTCCGGGCTCGACACGCAGCTCCAATCGCTGGACACCGGTGATATCCAGACGCAAGGGGCGTGGCTTGTCCCGGCTGGTCACGCGCTGCCTGTAGATCATCCTGCCATCGCCGATCACGACAAATATACAATCGCCGCCTTGCTGATGGGTTTCGTCGTCAATACCGATCACCGCGGCAAACGTCTGGTAACGGCCGGCCGGCTCGTAGACCAGTCGGCACGGCGCATGCACACCCAGGCCGCGCTCGTAGGTTTTTCCTTTCAGTGTGATGGGGCGGCCCAGCCAGGAGCGATCGCGCTCCCACCCGCCCAGCGTGAACATCGGCGTATCATCCACCTCCACCGGCTCCAGTTCGGAAAGCCAGGCCATGCGATCGGAGCGGATGTCGATACGCCGGACTTTTGACCAGGGCAGCCACAACGTTTGTCCATCCGATCGTTGCAAGTGCAAACGATCGGTTTCAAGGCGTAATGCTTTGCCCCAGAGCGACAGGCCCTGGGCGGTATGGATCAGGCCCATGCCGGCGGTATCAGGCGGCTGCGCGGAAGCGGCGAGAATCACGGCAAGTACCTTCTCCCGGGCCACTGTGCGATCTTTGCCTTTGTAGATGAAGGTGACATGCGTATCGTCGACGGCCTTGAGCACGCCGGGAATCGATGTGACCTTCTCCTGCTTGTACACCATCAGCAGGTCGTCGCCGGTGCGCGGCCGGGCCAAGGCGTCGGCCACTTCTTTCGGCCAAACGAACCCGCGCGGTCGGCTCTCCACGGCTTTGAACATCACCAGGCGCAGCGAAGACAGGGGAAAATCCATCTCCGCATCATCGACAAGGATGATCCGGCAGACTTCTTCATTGACGCTGAGTTGTTTCACGCGTGCGGAGCTGCCATCGTGTAGCATGATGACGCCACGCTGTGCATCCGTCGGCAGGGATTTCGTCTTGCGCTCAACGCGCCTCATGTTCATCAGATCGAAGGTCTGGTCGCCGTACGTAACCTCGCCGTCAGCAATGGCGGCAATGGACTGATTCGTAACGGTCTTGCCATCCAGCAGGGCGATCGTATCCCCGAGCGCGCCGGCGCACCCAACCCAGGCGACAGACAAGGCGAAGAGCATGCGAATGGGCGACACTGGATTCACGGTGTGCTTCCCTGTTTCTGCATGGAACGGTAGTACTGTTCGATCAACTCGCGGTAATGGTTGGGTATCTTGCTGTCGGGCGAACTGAGGACGGCGTCGATTTCCTTCTTCCGCGCTTGGCCCCATTCCTCTTCGGCGCTGCCGCGATGTACGCGGTGCAGTTCGCCGATCTGCGCCTGCCCGACGGGCGCCGTGGATTCCTGGGCCGGGTTGGATGGCTGGCCCGAGCCCTGCGGCATGCCCGAGCCCTGGCCGCTGCCTTGGCCGCCGCCCCCGCCGGAGTTTTCCTTTTGCTCGGCCTCCTCGATCAGATCGTCGAGCAGTCGAACGATGTGGTTCTGCTCGCGCTGGGTGACCCGGGCCGTGCGCTGCAAATGCAGTCGACGACGGGAGTAATCCATCCGATCCGAAACATCGATGATGGTGCCGTCCGCCATGGCGGCAAGTTCATCGAGCAGGTGCGCCGCTCCGATCGCCATACGCTCCGACGCCTGCGGGTAGTGTTCGAGAAAGAGGTTGAGCGTGGCAACGGCCCGGTCGCGCTCGATCAACTCGGCGCGGCAGACACCGAGCATGAACATCGCCTCGCCGCTGTAGAGCGTTTGTGACAGGTGCTCGCCGACGACCTTTTCAAGAAGCGGCCGCGCCGCTTCGTAATCCTCCCGCTGCAAGTGAGCGCGCGCGGCGAAGAAATCGGCATGGGCCGCGAGGTATGGATTTCCGGTTGCACGAGCTTTAGCCAGGGACTGCAACGCCGCGTCCACCCGCTCCATGGACAGTTCCTTCATCGCCTTGTCAAAATTCGTATCGAGCAGCGTCAACGCGTTGGCTACCGCCTGGGGCTGGTTGGCCACATCGGGCAAGTGCAACAGTTCCAGGGCTTCGCTGCGTGTCTTTGCCGATAAGGCAGTATCCGATTCGATGTGCTGGATCAATCCCCGAACCACGGCGTGGGGATCCGGCGGCGTGTGTGCGACCGGTCGTAGCGGCATGCGTATCGGCGGCGGGTTCATCACATCGAACGATTCGAGCTGAGGCAGACGCGGCAACTGGGCTGCGGCCGGGACCGCGGCGATCAGCACCGGAATAACGATGTGGAACAGGCGTGACATCGGGCGGCTCCGTTTATTCCAGGTCGTACATGTCTTCGGCCATGGTGCGGACCTGCTCCTGTCGGTCGCGGATGCGCTGAACTTCCTGAATCATCAGGTCGTCCAGTTCGCCTTGCGGGCGCGAACGATCGAAGCCGGCGGTTCTGCGGTTCACGCGAATCTGAGCGGCGCGGAGCAGCTTGAGCTCGGCGGACTCGGGCACCAGGGGCAGGGGCGGTTGTTCCTGCTGTTGCTGTGGTTGCTGTTGGGTTTGCTGCTGCTGTTGTTGCTGGGCCTGCTTTAGGGCCTCGATGAGATCTTCGAGCATCTGCTCGATCTGCCGTTGCAATTGCCGGGTGTAAGGCCCGGTCTTTTCCCTGGCGAGGAATCCGGACGCCGTTTGCAGATCCTGCTGGAGCTGCTCGACGATCGTGGGGAAAATCACGGTGGTTCCGTCCTCGATGATGATCTGCAGCGCCTTCTCGGCCAGCGAAGCAAGCACCTGTTCTTCCTCGGCCAGACCGGCGCAGAGCAAGCGCTGGGCGCGGGTCAGCGGCTTGGGAGTATCGGAAGCTTCGGTGCGGACGTGGTGCATGTCGGCGGTGGCGAGGGTGACCTCACGCTGACGGCGGAGCATTTCCGCGAAGCGCTGCTCGAGCGCAGCCAGCATTTCCTGCTGCATCTCTTCGCGCAACTGGGCGAGCTTTTCCTCGATCTTTTCGCGCGCCTGCTGAAGTTGATTGATCGCTTGCTGCTGGTTCTGCTTGGCACCGTCGGGACTGCGGCCTCGCAATTGACCCGATGCTTTTTCCATGCTCTGCCGGGCGGAGGCGACGTCCTGCTGGCCCTGTTCGCCTTGTTCACCTTGCTGGCCGCCCTTGGCCATCTCCTGGGCGAGCTTGGCGGTTTCATCGCCGGTCTGGTCCTGTTGCTTTGCCAGTTCTTCAAAATGTTCCGGGGGCAGTTCGGCAATCCGTTGGCGCTCGGCTTCCAATTCTTTCAAGGCCTGCTTCAGTTTTTTAAGCGCATTGCCGGCGTGGGATTGTGCGGCATTGCCTTTGCCCTCGGCCATGTCGCTCTCGGCGCTGCGTTGCTCCTGCGATGCCTTCTGCAACGATTGGTTCGCCCGGCCTTGTTGACCCTGGTCCTCCTGCGGCGCGGAGGGATCGGGTGATTGACCGTCCGGGCCGGGCGGCTGGAGGGATTTCGTCAGCGCTTCGGTGGCCTGGCGCACGCGGCGCTGCTCATCGGCGATGCGCGACAACTTGTGCGCGCCCTGCGCCGCGGCCTGCGCGGTGCTTTGGGTGACCCGATCTTGCTGGCGAATCAGATCCTTCAGAACGGCCAGCTTTTGATCCAGCCCCGCAAGTGTTTTGTCCTTGTCGGTCAATCGGTCGGATTGATTGCGCAGGTCGGTTTCTTCCCGGATGATCCGGTTGATCTGCCGTTTCCATTTCTCCAGTTCGCGGATTTCCCTGAGCAGCTTGTCGAGCTCGTCTTCATCGGTGAGCAGGCGGATGATCTGTCGTAACTGGACGACCAGTTCGGCCTGCTCCTGTGCCGCGGCATCCAGGCGCTCGGCGTCGAGCTGGGCGGTGATTTGCTGCATGCGCTCGACAATCTGGGCATCGCCGATCTGCTCCAACGCCAGTTCAAGGCGTGCGGCCTGATCCGGCTCGGCGAGGCGTAAGGCCTGGTAGAGCTGGACGAATTTTTGTTTCATCTCCTCGACCATCTGCTTGACGCTGTCCTGCCGCACGCCCAATGGGGTGGCCTGCGGGGATTCGGCCTGGACCGACGCCTGCGCAGCGAGGGCCAGGAGCCACATCGCAACGGCCAGATTGCATCGGATGGTTTGCACGTCGGCACTCCTGCGGGTAGGTCCGGTTCGGCAGCGTCATTCTATGGGCGCATCGCGGCGGAACCGGCGCGGTCATCAATCGTCGAAAATATCCTCGATCTGTTCTTCTAGCGCTTTGCGGGTCTTCTCGTTCACTTCGCTCTGCTCTTTAAGAATCCGGCGCATCAGATTGATCGCCTCGTGGTAGCCCTCGACCTTGACCATGTTGGTCAGGATGTCGGTCATGGTGTCCACGATCTGGCGCTGGACTTGCAGGGCACGCTCCGTTTCGATTTGTCGTTGCCCGGCCTCGAAGGAGGGGCGCGAGGCCGCATCGAGATGGTCGGCGGCCTCGGGAACCCGGCGATCGGCCAATGCTTCCAGCGGCTCGATGATGTGACCGGCCATGCGGCGGTGCATCGGGCCACCGATTTCTTCGAGCTTGTTGTTGTCGATCTCGGCCAGGGTCTGGCGGAAATGATCGGCGATGGCGCGGCAGCGCCCGGCGGCGAGTCGCTGTTGCTTTTCCAATTCCTTGAGCTGATTGTGCTGCGCGTCGGAAAGAGAGGCGGTATTGCCGATGCCGGCTGCAAACGCCCGCACGGAGACGATCAATGCCTTCTGGTCCGACAACAGCCGCTCGAACTCCATGCGCTGTTCCTGTTCACGTCGAAGCAACTCGCCGCGCAGCTCTTCATCGCTGACGACTTTCAATGCGAATTGTCCGCTGCGCCCGATGCCCGGTCCGTCGAAGGCGTTGTTATCGGTGGCGAGAACCTGGAAGGTGATATGCGTTCCCGGCGGCAATTGAAGCGGCTCGATTTCCCAACGGAGTACGGCGGGGCCGATCTCGGGCGTACCCAACTCGCTTTCCATTGCGGTGATGGGTTGTTTTATTTGCGGGATGGGTTGATTCGCAGCGATCTCGATGTTCGGATCACGGTACGACAGTTCGGCGGCGGTGACGGCGTGGTCGTCGGTAAAACGATAAACGATGGGAACGGTGGCGCGCTGCGTGATCAGATCGCTGATTCCCTCCAGCCGGGCGCGGACCGCGGGAGGGGTATCGGACAGAACGCGCACGCTGAATCGTACGGGCCGACGCGATTTCAGATCGTTGGTATCGATCAGCTCGATGCCGTACGAACCGCTGTGCAGTTGATCGGGTTCGACGGTGAACTGGAATTGCTCCGCATCCAGTGCGATCGCAGCGAGAGGGCGATTTTCATCGAGCAACGTGGCACGGCGGGAATCGGGCGAGGCCTGGCCGGTGATAAGCAACGTGGACCCGGCCAGAACGTCGTAGGTGCCCTGGGCGGGTGGGAGATCGTGCCTGGGCAGGCCGGTGTACGCCGGGGGCAGGACGGTGAGGGTCAATTGCTCGACACCGGGTCGCTCGACCAGCCGCACGGGCACCCATTCGGTGCGATCATCGCCGCCGCGCGCGCGGATTTTCATCGGCTCCAGAACGTTCCGGATCAGCACCTCGAACTGACCGGGTGCGGCGCCGGTCATCTTGCGCGTGTATCGCCGGGCGCCGGTGGGATTGATCTCCATGAGGACGGAAGAGGGCACGACGCCCTCGGCACGAACGCGGAACACGGCATCGTCGCCGCGCGGCGCCACCAGTTCGCCATTTTCAATATCCAAGATGACCAGTTGCGTCTGTTGAGGCCACTGTTCGGCGGCAAAGGCGAAGTTGCGCGCCAAATAGAGTTCGGCGGTTTCAGGGAAAAAGGTGACCAGGCCGAACACCGTGATGATGACGGCGGCGGTTACGCCCAGGCGCCGGGTACGCGCCCGACGATCGATGACCTGGGCAAAATCCACGGACTCGGCCGCCGCCACACCGCTCGCCACAGCACTCTGCAACAGTTGGGGAGACAGCCCGAGCGATTCGGCGTCATCCAGACGAGCCAGTTGCAGCGCGCTGATCACGGATTGATTGAGATTGGCGTTCTGCTTTTCCACCTGCAGGCAGAGAGCATCGTCGGTCAGGCGCGCGCCGAGCGGGCGGATGAGTTTGTACCAGGCGACGGCGCTCACCACACCGCACATCAACAGCAGCATCAGCACGCGCTGCGGCAGATCCAGTCGAAACAGGCGATCGGCGCCCAAGTCGAACAACATCACGGCCAACGTCACCACCGCCAACCAGGCCGATCCGTTGGCGAGGTGCCAGAGGCGCGCTTCACGGCGCAGGCGTTGCAGCTTGCTTTCGATGGGCTGGAGGATTTGGCGGGGCAGTACGGTCATCGGTTCATTTTCGTTAAACGTTTACATCAGCTTGTAGCGCTTGCGCACGCCCCATTCGAGGGTGAGCAACATCAACAGGAGTATTAGCAGTCGATCGGTATCCCACAAACCGGCGGGCTTGTCCGGCTCGATGAGGATTTCGGTTTTGTCGGCGATGAACTGGGGCAATTGGTTGAACTGGTCGGGCCGAAGCACACGACCCTGGCTGGCCTGCGCCAGGCCGGTGAGTGCCGCCAGATCGAGTCGGGGGTCGGCGTATTCGGCCTGGGGAACCTGGACGGTGACCTGCCGAGCCACGCGGACGGGTTTTTCGCCGCTGCCCGCGAGCGTCAGGGCGATTTCATGGCTCCCGGCCCCCCCCGCCCCGTAAGCGCCCCGGTAGTAGCCGTGGCGATTGGGCACGGGTTTGAGCGTCAACGGGCGTGTGGCCCCGCCGGGCTCGCGCACCACGGCTTCGATCTGCGGCTCGATCAGCGGTTTGAATTGCGCATCGTAAAGCCGGGCGCGGATGACGATGCGTTCGCCCACATCATACACATCGCGATTGGTTTCGATGCGTCCGCGCTTGCGTCCGCCCAGCAGGCGACCTTCGATCAGGTAGCGCACGGACTTGATCCAGAAACGATCGAAATAGATTTCACCGACCCGTCGCCAGCGCCACGTTCCCGAGAAGCCGATGTAGAGCGTGCGACCCGGGCCGAATTGTCCGCTCACCATCAACGGCCGGGCGCCTTCGCTGCGTCGCAGGCGCGGATCGGAATGTTCGATGATGACTTTCGAGGCCGGCTTGGCGCCGCGCGTCGGGAACGACCAGTACACGCCGGGCATGGATTGCCAGAGCGACGGGTTGGCCTGCGGCTCATCGGCCAGACGCAGGATCGGGTGGTCCTGGCCGAGCCCCGTCAATCGGAGCGGCCAGGGATGGGTGTGCGTGGTTTCCAGCGATTCGACATCGACGGCACTGAGTTGTCCCAGACGAATCGGCAGCAGGTCGGCGATGCCGCGCGTACTGAAGTGGGTCATGTAGCGGGCGGTATGTTTGGGGCCGGCCATGTACAGAAGGCCCCCCGCGTGCTCATCCAGGAAACGCTCAAGGTTGGTCATCCAATTCTGGTCAAAGTCGCGCGGATCGGGATCCAGCATGATGATCAGGTCGTACTTGTACAGCTCGCTGGGTTCACGGGGCAGCTCGGCTATGACGGTGTTGCCTTCCTGGCGCATGTCTTCGTCCATCGACTGCAACCAACAGGAGACGTTGGTGGTTTTGTCGCGGACGAGCAGTCGGGCGAGGTTGCGGTATTCCCAGGTCGGCCCGCCGGAGATCAACAGAACGCGCGCCATGTCGGAGAGCACCTGCACGCGGTTGGAGCGGGCGTTGTCGGCGGTGACCAGCTCGTTGGGCAGTTCGGCCAGGCGCACGGTATACAAGTAATTGCCCGCCTCCCGGGGGGCATGCTGGAACGCGGCCGATTCCCCTTCGATCGTGGTCCGGTTTGCCGGGACAGTGACATCGCGCGAAGCAATGACGGTTTCCGGTCCGGCCGAACCGTCATCGCGGACCGTTCGTTCGACCAGCTCCAGCCGAACGGTTTGGCCTTCGCACCCGGTGACGTGCAATCGCGCCTGGATTTGCAGGGGGTTGTCGGTGAAGACGCTTTCGGGCGTCCACAACTCGGCGACGCGCAGATTGCGCGGCTCGGAGGGATCGCCGATGCCCACGGGAAAGATCGGGACGCCGAGCTGACCGGCCTGCTCCGCGGCGGCGAGAGGATCGTCGCCCGCCGTGGCCTGCCCGTCGGTGAGCATGACAATGCCCGCCAGCGGATTGCGCGATTGAATTTGCAGCGCTTCACGGATCGCGCCGGCCAGATCGGTCGTCAATACGGTCGAACCCGCCTGCGTCAACGGCGATAGCGAAATCGGCCGTTGCGCTTCCAGCACTTCGGGGGAGGTTTCGCCGGGCGGGGCGCGATCGGCCTGCGCATCCGGCGCCGTCAGGTGGACGATGACGAATCCCATCACGAGGCACAAACCCACGATACCGGCCACGGCGCCTCCGGCGGTGAGCGGACGATCTCCCAGCAACCATACCGCCAACACGCACAATCCCAGACACGGCGCTCCCAGCCACCAGACCAGGTCAAACGGCAGGGAACGGGCGGCGCGCGCGGCGCGGATTTGTTCCTCGTCTTCCCGCGGACGTTGCAGGGCGAAGGTATTGAGATCCTCGGTTCCCCCGTCGAACCCGATCACCTTGAGGTGGTTGTAGCGGCGCAATTGATTGAGCGTCCGGTGATCGTTCTGTTCCAAAAGCACTTGCGCTTCGGCAAGGCGGCTGTTTTTGTCATTGCGGGGCGCGGGGAGATCGGGGGCGCTCGCCTCTTCGTTACGGTCGACCAGCGACATCGACAGCGACCGATCGATCAACACCACGACGTACGGCTCAATCATGCGTTGCGTGTAAACCACCAGCGACGGCCCCAACAAAACGAAGATCAACAGGATCAGCACCAGCCCGCGATTTCCGGCCAGGGCATGGCGGACCCAGCGCGGGCAGGTGTCGTTCTCGCGGCGATAGAGATGAATGATGCCCCAGACCAGCATGACCACCAGCGCGATCAGGACAAACACACGCCAGGACTGCGGCGCATAGGTCAGCACAAACTCCGTCGTCGCCGACTCCGGAAGATCGGCCACCTCGTAACCCAGCAGTTTCAGCCAGAAGTCACTCACGGGGCGTCGGTCCTCTGCGGTGGGGTTGACGGTTTTTCAATGGACGGTTCGGGTTGAGGTTCCTCGGCGGGGCCGAACAGATGCAATTCGTTGCCGGCGTGGATGAGTATTTTGCCGTTGCGGATCAGCGGTGGACTGCTCAGGGCGGCAATGGTATCGCTGCCGTCGTCCTGGAATGGCAGCGTGATGTCTTTGAGAGGTGCACCGCCGCGGTCCCGATCGTAGAAGCGCAGGCGGTAATTGCTGGAATCGTTTTCCCGAAGAACCAGAGGCAGCACCGGTCCGCATCGAGCCAGATCGCGCAGGGCGATTCGGTAGTTGGCGTAACGTCCGGTCGGGATGCTCAGATCGCGCTTGCCGTTGTAAGCGTTCGTGCGCACCAGTGCCCAGGTGCTGTCCAGAAAACGTCCGAAGGTATAGATGTGCCGATCGTCGGGGCTGACCGCAACGTCGTAAACGAATTTTCCGACCATATCGGGAAAGGCCTTCCAGTTATCTTTGATTCCGGTTTCGGGATCGATCCGCTCGAACTGCATGTTCGACGACCAGACCACGGCGATGTGTCGATCGCCCAGCGCCTGCAACCGTCGTATGCCGCTGCCCGCGATCGTCCAGAGAATTTGGCCGGTCTGCAACCGACGGCAAACCAGATTCCCACCGACGTGGTAGACCATGTATTCGTCGGTGAGCAACGCCTGGTTGTTCAACATCGACTGTTCGAGGGAATAGCCGCCCAGTCGCCGACCCGAGCGACGGTCGAACAGGGAGACATGCGTCGCGTTGTTGTGAAATGCCACAACGAAACGACTGGCGATGTGCAGATGCTGAACCAACCCGTCGGGCAACGCGCGGCGCCACAGCTCCCGCCCGGTCAGCGATTCGGCCACGCGCAGCAGATCGCTGAGCCCATCCTCATCGTCCACGGTCTCGGCAACGATGCCATGCCCCACGGCAAAGGGATAATTCAGCCGCTGGGCCAGGTCGGGCGGGGTGGGCACCCGCTCGTCGGCCAGGCGATCGACCTGCGATTGCCAGCGCAGTTGTCCGCTGATTGCGCCCACGCCCAGCAACCACGAGCCGCGACGGATCACCAGCATGTGGCCGTCCGTCCCGCCGGACAGCATCTGGAAGGAGCTGGAGCGGCGCGGATAAAGGCGCAAGGTATCGGGCAGGCCCAGCGACCACACGCGCTGCCGCTTGCGCGCCAGCCGATGCAGTTCCAACCGATTGAAACCGGCGGAATAGGTCAGCAGATGGTTGTCGAAAAAGGGATCTTCCCCGAATGTCCAGCCGGGCATGAGCAGGGGCTGATTCCCCGCGCTGGACATTTTCCACCATCGCTTCAGCGGAGGCCGCAATGCGTGCGTCACGGGGGCTTCGAGCAGGCCCGTCTCTTCGAGGCGCTGCCGGGCGAGTTCCCGTGCGGGCAGAGGCAGGCCGTCGCGCTCCAGCATCCGTTCGTCAGTCAATGCCAAAAGCTGCCGCCAGCATTGCGAAGCTCGTGTGTGCCAGCCGACGCGGTGGTAGAGGTCGGCCAGTTCGGCCAATGCTTCGTCGGCAACACGGGATCGGTTATCGCGTGTCAATTCCAGTAACAGTGCCTCAGCCCACTCGAAACGATCACGGGCGCCTTTGATATTCAACGCACCGGACTGAACCAAACCGGACAGGGCCTGCATCGCTTCGCTGCCCATGGGAGAGCCGCTGAGCAACAGCGCCAGATCGTACAGGCGTTGGGGGTCTTCTTCCCGTAGCGCCCGATCGAGTCCCTGGCGCACGTCCAGCGCAGACCCATCGATGGTGACCGGGGCGACGCCGTTGCCGAGCCAGCGCAGGCGATCCGCCGCCCATTGGTCGGCCCGGACAGACCAGTGGCCCTGCGAATCGTCGGTGTCGATCATCGTCGAGCCGCCCAACTGGATGATTTTCAGGCAGAGGACGGCGGCCTGCTGTCGCCGATCGGCATCAATCAAGCGTCTGGCGCCGGCCATGAGCACGCGCATGCGCAAGTCCGTTGAAGGAGCGATTTGTTCCGCTTCATCGAGTCGCGCCAGGGCATCGTCAAGGGAAAGCCGATCCAGTCCAGACATTAACAACTCCACCATTTCCCGCTTCACGCGCTCGGCGTCGTCATCATCGATGCGCCGCTGCGCCAGGCGCAGGTCGGCCATGGCATCGTCGAGGCGGCCCTGCTGGCGGCGCAGGACGGCGCGCTCGAGCAGGGCGGAGTCGTCGCCGTCCATAAAGCGCGCCGTCAACGCCTGCTCGTAGACGTCGGTATCGACCAGCGCAATCACGCGATCCATACCCGCGGAAAACAGGCGTCGGCCGTCGCTGTACAGGTTACCCAGCGGCTGGTCGAGTGGAACCAGCAGAGGATTGCGCGACTGGCGCAGACCGTTGTGCGGATCGATGCGCAAGATGTGATCGTCGGCCGGAACGTAGATCGCATTTTCAGTCAGGGCAGCGCGACCGGTGGCATGAGTCACATTGGCGCGCCACGCGATGTTGCCGTCGCGGAGATCGTAGGCGGTCAGTCGTTTCTTGTCCGCCAGAATCAGTTTTCCCTGGTGAACGCCGAGCGCATAGCGAAACGCTTCGGTTTCGATCCGCAACGGCTTGTCGTTGCCGGTTCGGCGACGCAAGCGCCCCGAGGAAATATCGACCTGGTAAATCGAATGGTTCTGCGCATCGGAAACCACCAGGTAGCCGTCGAACTGGAACATGACGATGTGGGACAAGTCTTCGGCCAGCGCCTGCATACCGCCCGGCACGATGAATCGGCCGCGCTGCCGAGTCATCTGCGGTCTCGCGGAACTGGAATCCCGAGGCCACATTCTGGCCCATTCGACGCGGCCTGCGCCCACGTCGATCGACAATACCACACCCCGCCCGTCCGTCAGGTAAACCCGATCGTCCCACGCCAACACACCCAGCGGCGACCAGCTCGCGTCCCCGGTGGGAAGACGAATCAGGTAGATCGGATCGACAACGGGCTTGCCCGTTTGAGGATCGAGCAAGGCGGCGAACAGTTGGCCCTGCTCCGAAAACGTGACAAACAATCGATCGGCCACGCGCACCGGGGCATTGAGAACGCGAGCGCCGATGCGTTGGCCGGTGTGCTTCGTATCGGTGCCCAGGTAGGTGCGCCATTTGAATTTGCCGGTCTCGGCATCGAGCGCCGCCAACGCCTGGCTCAGGCCGTAATTGGTCAACCGGTCCGAACTGCTTCGGGTCATGGCATCGGGGGTCTGGACCATCGGTGTGCCCTCGATGCAATAGACCGTCCCGTCGATCCAGCTCAACGATCGCACCGCACTGTCGGCGAAGGCGAACACCGCCTGGGGATGCAGGGGCAGGGTTCTCATGCCCGAACTGTAATACGAGAAACGCAGGGTCGCGTTGACCGCATCGCCGGGTTGGCGGTAGGGCTGGGGCCAGGCCGTTCGACCCGTGGCGGTGTCCAGGCAAAGCAAGCCATCGTGGCTGCGCAGCCACAGCCGATCGCCATGAAAGATCAACCGCACAGCGGGAATCCATCCCGAGGATTGCCACCATTGAATCAACTGGTGGCGGCTGATGTTCTGGGAGTGGGAGGTTCGAGTCGGTTGCGTGTAATTGGGAAGTCGCATCGAGTACTTCCGATCCCACAGCACCGCCCAACCTTCGCCGGATTGCTTGTGGCCGCTCTCACCCAATCCGGCCATCACACCCACGCCCTGAATCGCGGCCTGCGAATGAGGCCAGCGGTCGGGCTCGGCATCGACGACCAGTCGCCGACGACGCTGCTCAAGCAACCCGGAGATCAGCGGTCCGCGGCCGTCCGTAGCAGCGCGGCGTCGCAGTTCGGCGAGCCGGCTTGCGGCTTCGTCCATATTGCCCACGCGCGCCACGCACAAGGCCAGTCGCCATTGCAACTCCCGACGGTCCACGGCCGATGCCCCCGCGGGGGCGCGCGGCGACAAATCCGGATGTTCCAGCACGCGCCGGAACAGCTTGGCGGCAGCGCGGTATCGACCCTGATCCAGTCGCAGACATCCCAGACGATACACCGCCTCATCGCCCAGGGAAGAAAGGAAGTACCGTTCGTTGATCTGCTGCAACTGCGCCGGATTGCGACTGCGATCGACGGGCTCGTCCAGCAGCGCCCGCGCCGTCGTGTCGACATTCAGACGGTAGAGTTTCAATACCTCTTCGGATTGTTCGAGGATCAAACGCTCGACCGCCCGCGACGCCGGCATGTACAGGCGATCGTCCGTTGTGGTGAGCGACCGGCCGTATTTGTCCATCACGCGCTGGCACATCAACAAGGCCTCGCGCGCCTGATCATTCCGGAAGGAATCGCGTGCGCGCGTCATCAGCACTTCCGCATCGGCGTTGACATCGAAACGGTGGGCGGTGAACGATTCGTCGTCTTCCCCTTCGACGGTGGATTCCGACTGCTCCCGCTGCGGCAAGATCACGGGCCTTTTACCGCCCCGAATGATGACCTGGGACCCGGCGTGCGTCAGCGGCAACAAAAGCACGCCAATCCACGCGATGAGAAGCCAGCGGTCTCGCATCATCGCCTCCTCCCGAAAGTCCAGGCCAGGAAGGAATCGGCACAGAGCACCAGCACCAGCGCCGCCAGCATCCACCGCCACATTTCAGCCCGCCCGCCGGTCACGCCGCCGGCCAGAACCGCGGCGCCTTCGACCAGCGTTACATTTTCGCCGTGCACGATTTTCTCAGCGGCGGCCCGATCGAGCGGAGTCAGGTCGCTTTCATCGGGATCGAGGTTCGCGGCGAACAGCACGCGCTCCTGCTCGCCATCGTAACGATGGAGCATGAGTTGGTAGATGCCTCGGGACGAAGCCAGGTCATGCTGAAAGACAGGTCGGCCGTTGACGCCGGTCGTTGCCATGTTCGCCGCTTCACCGTGAGTGCCGTCTTCCCGGGCCCGTAACGTGGTCGGTCGTTCCTGGCCGGGAGCGAGAAAATCGGCTTCCGTTGCAAACCGCGCCACATTGAGCGGATGACGCACCGGCTGCCCCACCGTCAGGTTGCCCTGCATCGCGGTCGACCCGGCCAGGTAGCGCGCCGTTTCGAGGACGGTAATGATGTAGCTGGGATCGGCAGGCCAGGAATGCCAGTCGCCGTCCACGGGCATCGTCATCGTCAGCACGCGTCCGTCGCCGAACCGCCGTTCCGCCAGTGCGGGGCTGCGCGCGGTGTCGTTAAACGAGGCAATCACCCGGCCGTCGCCCGAGGCGACCAGCTCCGTCGGCATTTCACCCGACCACCACTGGTAAAACCGGATTCGTTGCAGGAACGGATTTGATTCACCGGCAAAGACCTTGAGAATCGGATGGTTGGCCCGATCGACCACCAGGCGCGCCGATTGGCGCTCGTCCGGATCGCCGGCCACTTCGTTCAACCGAATCGGCAGCAGTCCTTTGCCCTCACGGTGCAGCAGGGAGTTGTAGGACTGCCGGTCGACCTGATCGCCCAGCGCCAGAACCAGGCCGCCCCCCCGCTCGACCCACTGTTCCAGACGATCGCGCTGCTGGGCGGAGATGCGGTACACGTTGGCCAGAACGATCACCTGGTAGGGCGCCAGGTCCGCAGCGATGAACTGGTTTTCCGTGATGGTCTGCACTCCGTAACCGCTGGGCACCTCACCCGGCGGCGACAGCGCATAACTGAGAAAGAACGATTCGCTGCGGCCGAACTCGCCGGCCGGATCGCCATCCACCACCAGAATGGGCACGGCCTGCATCACGCGCGCCGCGAAATGGCGCCGGTTGTCCACGGGCAGACGGTCGCTGTCGATCTCCACGAGTATTTCCGCTGAGCCGGCCTCGCGGAATGTGAAATCGAATCCCGCCTGACCACTTTCCCCGGCGGGTATCCGGCGAATCAACGCCTCGGCGGGCGGAGCGCCGGCCACGGTGAACGTGACCGCCACATCCTGCGCGGCCTTGGCCCCGTGATTGGCCACGGTGACATCGAAGCGCGTCGGCACACCGACCACCACGTTCTTGACCTGCGAACCGATCGACGCCACGGCGAGGTTGTCCACGCGCGATGCCCCCACATTCACCACCACCAACCCTTCGACCAATTCAGACAGGCGCTCGATCGGCCCGTCCAATGCCTGGGAATCGGGATCGGATGGATCGCCCATCCAATCGGTGCTGCGCAGATCGCTGAGCAGGTAGACCACGCGGTTGAGCGTTTCGCCCGCGCCACCGGTCGGCTGTTCGATGGCATCGGCCACGGCCGCCAGACTCGCATCCGGATTGGCCGAGAGGTCCGCCGGCTTGAGTGCGGCGATGCCCTGGAGAATCTCTTCGGTCTGGCTGAACAGTCGGCCGTTGACCACGAAGCGGCCCGGTCGACTGGTGAGCATGAGGGAGAAGGTGTCGTTGGGGCGTTGGCTGGCGGTGGCGCGGACAAAATCACTCAGGGCTTCAATCGTCTGATCGAACACGCTGCGGTCGCCGTTGCGCACCTGCATGGAGGGCGAATCGTCGAGCAGCACCAGCCGTTCGGTGCGCACCGATTGCAATGCGAACGAGGCCAATCCGCCCGGCTTGATGAACAGGCGCGAAACCAACATCGCCAGCAGAAGGATTGCCAGGCAGCGCAACAGAAGCAGCAACAAATGCTCCAACCGAATACGCCGGCGGTTGCGGCGGTCTGCATCGAGCAGAAAATCCATTGCCGCCCAGTCGATCCGCTTGAATCGACGCTTGGACAGCAGGTGGATGATGATGGGCGCGGCGACACCCGCCGCTCCGATCAGCAGCCAGGGGTTCACCGCCGAAATGCCTAGCCAGTCAAACATGGTTTAATCGTTTCGTGTCGTCTCCGCGGCCCCCTCTCCCTCCCAGGGAGAGGGTTGATCGCTAATGGGTGATTCCTTACGCAGCGTTCGAGCGCGTTTCGTCGATTCGGGTTGGATCGATACTTCTCCATCTGCATACTTTTTTGACAATTCCGTGCGCTTTCAATCTACCCCCTCACCCGCCCGTCTCCGCTTCGCTTCGGCGGGCGACCTCTCCCCCACATGGGGGCGAGGTGGGAATGCCATCAATGGCGTCGGACGCCGCGCACCGTGCGCTGGCGGAACGCCAAGTAACCGGCCAGCGCCGCATCGAGCGAATCGGCCGTGCTCAGGGGGACGTAATCGATACCGCCGGTCGCGCAACAGCGCCGCACCTCATGGCAGAAGCGGTCTTTCGCTTCCAGGTACGCTGCGCGCAGGGCGCGCGGTTCGGTGAGCACCTGGGCTTCGGTTTCCAGGCCCTTGAACAGCGTGTTGTCCTGGAAAGGAAACGTGTGCTCATGCTCGTGCATCACGTGGAAGACCACCACCTCGTGTCGACGGTGGCGGAAGTGGAGAAGCGTTTGCGTCAGCGTATCCAAATCGACGAACAAGTCGCTGATCAGCACCACCAATCCACGTTTGCCGATCTGCTCGGCCAGACCGCGGAACACCCCACCCACGTCGGTCTGGTGGTCCGGCTGGGCCTGCTCCAGTTCGTGAACGAGCAATTTGAGATGCGAGGGGTGGCTGGATGGGGGCAGGTTCAACCGCACATCGGTATCGAACCTCACCAGTCCCACCGCGTCCTGCTGCTTCTGCAACAGGTAGGCCAGGCAGGCCGCCAGCGTGCAGGAGTAATCAAACTTGCCCAGGCCCTCGGCCCCGTCTTCGCCGTAACGCATGGAGCGCGAGCAATCCAGCAGCAGCGTGCACTTGAGGTTGGTCTCTTCCTCGTACTCTTTGATGTAGAAGCGGTCGGTCTTGGCCAGCACTTTCCAGTCGATGTGCTTGATTTCATCGCCGGGCACGTATTGACGGTGCTGAGCGAACTCCACCGCAAAGCCGTGGTAGGGGCTGCGGTGCATGCCGGTCACAAATCCCTCGACCACCAGCCGGGCGCGCAGGTCCAGCCGCGTGATCTTGTTCAGGGTTTTGGGGTCCAGGTAGGAATGGCGGAGCGCTTGGGTCATCGATCGGCTTGCCTCATGCCTTGAAGGCGCGGGTGACATCGGCGGCAAGCTCGGCGTCGGCGTTCTCGTCGACCGTCTCCAGAAGACGATCGGTCACGCGGTCGGCGGTGATGCCTTCCGATTCGGCGTTGAAGTTGGTGATCACGCGATGCCGAAACACCGGGTGCGCAATCGCGCGGATGTCGGCGGTGTTCACATACGGTCGGCCTTCCAGCGCCGCGCGCGCCTTGCCGCCCAGCAACAGGTATTGCACGGCGCGCGGGCCGGCGCCCCAACTGACCCATTCCTTGACGAAATCCGGCGCCTCGTCCTGCTCCACGCGCGTCGCCCGCACCAGCCGCAGCGCGTAATGGATCACGTGCGGCGCCACGGGAATCCGGCGCACCAGTTCCTGCAACTCCACCACCTGCTGCGCTTCCAGCACGGGCTCAACCTGCGGATTGAATTGCGCGGTGGTTGTCTCGGCGATGCGGAATTCCTGGTCGTACGACGGATACCGCACGAACACCTTGAACATGAAGCGGTCCTGCTGCGCCTCGGGCAAGGGATACGTTCCCTCCTGCTCGATCGGGTTCTGCGTCGCCAACACGAAAAACGGCTCGGGCAGCGGCATGCGCTGGCCGCCGATGGTGACCTGCTTTTCCTGCATCGCTTCGAGCAGGGCGGCCTGGGTCTTGGGAGGCGTCCGGTTGATTTCGTCCGCCAGGATCACGTGCGCGAAGATCGGGCCGTGCAGAAACCGGAAACTCCGCTCGCCCGTGGCCTTGTCCTCCTGAATGATCTCGGTGCCCGTGATATCCGAGGGCATGAGGTCGGGCGTGAACTGAATGCGCGAAAAGTCCACGTGGAACGATTGCGCCAGCGTGGAGACCATCAGCGTCTTGGCCAATCCGGGTACGCCTTCCAGAAGGCAATGGCCGCGGGAGAAAATGGCCATCAGCAACTGCTCGATCACCTCCTCCTGACCGACGATCACCTTGCCCAACTCGGCGCGTACCGAATCGCAGGCCCGTTTGAGTTCAGCCAGCGCCTGCTCATCGGAGCGCTCGAGCGCGGCGGGAGTTTCCTGGGTCGGGACATCGGTCATCAGACTTCTCCGAGACATGAAAAGGATGGAAAGGCATCGGCACGAAACCAACACCGGCTACCGCTGCAGGATCGGCAGGTACCCGTAGGGCAGTTGGAGGATCAGCAGCGCGATCGACGTGCCGTACGTCGTGCCCACGCGATCGCCCTGCCAACTGCCGTCCGACGATTGTTCGCGGAGCAGGTCTTCGCGCGCCGATGGGAAAAACCACTTCCAGTTCTCCTCGCTCGACAGGTACATCGCCTGCGAGGTGTAAAGCATGGCGTAGTATTTATGACCGCCATACATGCGGCTCCACGAACCGCCCTTGCCGAGATTTTTAATGTACTCCAGGGACTTTTCGGCTACGGGATTTTCATACTGCCCGGCGTTGTACATCACGGCCACGGCCGCGGCGGTGATCGGCGGCCGACTGGAACCGCCGCCGCGCGCCGTGTAGCGAATTCCTCCGTCGGGATTGGCCGAGTTCTCCACGTACTTGCACGCCCTGTCGATCACGCTTTTGGGTACTTTGATTCCGGCGTTGCGAATCGAGCGCAAACCCTGGATCTGCGTGACCGTCACCGAACCCTCATCGCCGCCGCTTTCGGGAGTGTACAACCACCCACCGTAAGTGCTCTGGCTGGCGCCGGTGAGTCGGACGGCACGTTCGAGCACACGCTTGATGCGCGCCTGACGGGAGGGCGATCGCTCCATGCCGTAGGCCTGACCGAGAAACAACATCGCAAAGCCGTGACCGTACATCGGGCGCTGTTCTTCACTGGGACGGCAGATCAGACCGGTCGGCTGGGAGCAACTGAGAACATAATCCACCGCCTTGCGTACGTGTGCCGCATACTCGCCTTCGACCGGTGTGTGGCCACCGGCCATCAACGCCAAACCGGCCAGACTGGTCATCGCGCACGGGTAGGATTCGTATGCCGAGCCACTCCGCCAGGAACCGTCCTTCGCCTGGGTCTTGGCCAAGTGAGCCAAGCCCTTTTGAATCGCTTGCTCGGCCTGCGGCGTGATCATGTCCGGTCGTCTGGCCGCACCCTGCCCAAGGGCGGGCGAACCGAGCGAGACAAGTATCGTGGCGATCAGCAAGACCGATCCCACTCGGCCGACCTTGTGTCCGCTGCGATGTGTATTCACTGAAGGCCTCATCGTATTCCTGCAGGCATGATACCCGCCCCGGCCGGTCGGGACCGCAATCAACGCCAACCGAGGCACACCCCACAAGAATGTTTTCTGTAATCCCATACTGATAAATCGCTTATGTGCAGGTGCCTTCGATGAAAAACAAGACATGGCGCTCTCCATCACGGCCCGACCGGACCGTATCCGACCGCCTGGGGGCGTGTTCTATCATAGCCGTTAATACCGATCGTGCCGCAGGCAACGATCCCCATACACCTGTGGTCCTTCTTACCTGATAGATAGACGGTTCGGCCAAGCCCATTGTTCACAAAACGGCCAAAAAAGCCCTACCGTCTTGGATGGGTGGATGCCGTGGCGACTTGATCGGCCCGACCGGCGACGAAACGTCCCAAGGCCTCCAGCGGGGGCTGACCGGTGAGCAGCAGTTGATGGTCCACGCCCGCGCGACCCAGGCCCCGGCGCAACCGCTCCAGGTGCAGCCGCATCCGTCGGCCGTAATCGGCGCGCAAGCGCGGTCCGAACAGGCGCAGCGAGCGCTGGGTTTCCCGATCGACCAGCCGGGCGCCGCCGATGCCCCGTAAATCCAACTCCTGCGGATGCAGCACCTGCAAAGCCATCAGATCAAAACGATCGTGAACAAACCGAGCGAACGCGGAACACCACAGACCGGCCGGCTCGAGCATGTCGGAAAGAACGACCAGCATGCCGCTTCGTCCTGAACGACTGCGGATCGCCGCGTGGGCCTGCGCCAGGGCGCGCTGCGGATCGGTGCGCCCGCCCGGCTCGGCCGATTCCAGCGCGTCCATGATCTTGCGTAAATGCTCGGGACCGCCCCCGGCCGGAAGCACCGCCTCGCCCTGCTCACCAAACATCAGCAGGCCCACACGGTCCTGCTGGCGAACGGCCAGAAACGCAATGGCCGCGGCGAGCTGGCGCGCGTAAGTCCACTTGCCCACGCCCCGCTCCCCCCCCAAGCCATCAAAATCCATCGACGCTGAACGATCCAGCAGCAGGTGGACGTTCAGTTCCGATTCGTGCCGGAATCGGCGCACGTACAAACGATCGGTGCGGCCAAACAGTTTCCAATCGACGCGATGCGGCTCATCGCCGGGCAGGTACGGACGGAAATCGTAGAACTCGGTGGAGTGGCCACGGCGCGGGCTGCGATGACGACCGGCGTACAGCCCCTCCACCAGCCGCCGGGCGACGAACATCAGGTCGCCCAACTCGGCCAGTTCCGCCCCCGTCAACAGAGATTTGCCTTGCCGGTCCACGGACACATTGTATAAAGAACCCGTAGCGTCCTGCAGACTTGGCGAGGCCCCGGCGTTCCAACGGAGTCACCATGAAATACGGCATACGAGTCATAGCGTACATCGTGATCGGTGTGGTGCTGTATTTCAGCTACGGCTACTACAAAGACCTCGCCCGGCAGGTAAAACAAGAGGAAGCGCAAAGTGCGCAGAAGCAAGCCGACCTGCCCCCGCTGAACATCGCGGTGGATGAGGAGGGAAAGATCACCCTCGACGGCGACCCAGCCCCCCTGGAGAATCTCACCACCCTGTTGCAAGCCATGGAAGTGCAGGCGGTCACCCTGCAAACGCCCGCAGACCCACCCATTGAGCAACTGGAACGGGTATTGAATGCGATCCGCAAAGCCGACGTCCACCAGATCAGCATGGGCGTGCTGAATATCGAATAAACCACACGCACGACAGCGCCGCATCGTTTCAAGTGTCCCCGATCACACCACCTTGCCGGCGTCGATGCCTTCCCACTGGTGCTCGGCGATGGCGTCGAGAATCCGCTGCGCCACGTTCACCGCGGCGAAACCGGCCTCGGCGTCGCACTCGGGCAGTTCCCGGCCTTCCACCGCATCGAGAAAATTAGTCAATTCCGCGCGGAGCGGTTCTTCATCGTTGATCGTCAGTTCCTGGATGTTGACCAGGTCATAGTAATTCAAATCGGACAAGTCGTGGCCCTGGGCGAGTTGCTCGCGGATTTCCAGAAGGGCTTCGATGTTGCCGGTGCGCCGGATGGCGATGCCGGACTTGGCGGCATAGTCGAGGGAGATGTAACCGTCTTCGCTGAGCACGCGGAGTTTGCGCTCGGTTTTCAGCGCGAGGCGCGAGACGGTGATCTTGGCTACCGTGCCGTCCTCGAAGACCAGGCGCGCATCGGCGACGTCTTCCTTGTCGCTGAGCAGCGCCACGCCGCACGCCTGCACCGTCTTCAACGGCGAGGCGACCATGTTCAGCAGGATGTCCAGATCATGAATCATCATGTCGAACACCACGCCGACGTCGACCGAACGGAACGTCATCGGCGACACGCGATCGCATTCGATGAATCGGGGGCGGATGTTCCAGTCGGCGATGGCGCGCACGGCGGGATTGAACCGCTCGGTGTGGCCGACCTGCACCAGCACGCCTTGCTTCCGACCGAGCTCGGCGATCTTGCGGGCCTGGGCGGGGGTGTCGGCCAGCGGTTTTTCGACCAGGCACGCCACACCGCGCTCGATCATGCGCGAGGCGACCGGTTCGTGGTGGACGGTGGGTACGGCAATCGAGACAGCGCGTACCTGCGGATGGCGCTCAAGCAACTCGTCCACGGTGCTCAAAGAATCGCAGCCGTATTTGTCAGCCAGGGCGTCGGCACGCTCGGTATCGTTGTCGACCACCGCCAGCAGTTTTGCATGCGGCAGTTCGTGATAGATACGCGCATGGTGGCGGCCCATTCGGCCCACCCCCACCACCGCCACGGGAATGGATTCAGCATCGCTCATGCCGTCATGGTCCAAGCTGGCACCGGGCGCGTCAACCGGGGCGGCCGATTCGGGGGCGGGCTTGTCAATCGGGGGCGAATCACGGAGTATGATCGGCGATGCCGCTGACGCTCTATCGCTACATCCTGCGGGACCTGTTGAAGTTACTGTTGCTGGCCACCGGTGCGCTGGTGGTGCTGCTGAGTATCGGTTCGACGCTCAAGCCGATCAGCGAGGGGCTTCTGGGCCCGTGGCAGTTGATCAAGGTGATCGGTTATACGATGCCGGTGATGCTGGTGATCGCGTTGCCGTTTGCCGCCGCCTTCGCGGTGACGCTGGTCTTCTTCCGCCTCAGCCAGGATAACGAGATCGCCGCCTGCTCGGCCAGCGGGATCAGCTATCGCTCGCTCTGCCTGCCAATGGTGGTGCTGGGCGCGGTGCTGACGCTGACGATGTTCTACCTGAGCAACTGGATCGTGCCTTATTACCTGGAGCAGGCGACGCAACTGGTCGAGCGTGATTTCACGCGCATGTTCATTCGCAAGATTCAACGCCGGGAGACGATCCGCTGGGGCGACATGGTGATCTACGCCGACAACGCCAGCGAACGCCGCATCGATCCGGCCGCCTACCCGAACTCGATCCGCCCGTACCGCAGCATCGCGCTGCAGGGCGCCGCCGTCGGAAAACTGAGCAAGCACACGGGCAACCTCTCCGCCCACTACACCGGCCAGACGGCGGTGATCGATCTGTACCGCTACAACAACCGCCTGTACGCCACGGTGATGCTCTCCAACGCCACGTTCAAACACCCGCGCTCGGGGACACTGGTCAGCGTCAAGAGGCAGGCGTTCGGGGCGCAGGAACTGCCGCTGCCGTTGCAATACGATCCGAAGTTCATGTCGCTGCCGAACCTGCAGCGCACCGCGCGTGAACCGGACCTGCATCCCGATGTCATGGAGTATCGCCGGGATTTACTCAAGGCGATGATCACGGCGCGCACGCTGAGGCATCTGGAACAGCAACTGCGCAATGGCGAAGCGGGCGGCCTGCTTCGATTGGAAGACCAGCGCGAGCAGCAGGGCATGAGTTACCACGTGCGCGCCCCGATTTGTCAGGTCCGGGAAAATCGGCTGCAACTGCAGGCAAGCCAAGATCATCCGGTGCTGGTGCGCGTGGGGCGCGGATTGTCGATCCAGCAACGACTGGAAGCCCAGCGCGGCCGCGTCGACATCACGGTCAATCCGCAAGGCGACGAACCGCGCATCGATATCACGCTGGAGGATGTCAGGGTGATCGATCAGGCGCTGCCGACCCCGGAAAGCCGGGTCGGGCAGGTGTACCTGACGCTGCTGCGCTACGACCGGAAGATCGCCGACCCGTTGAATGATTTGAAGAGTCTGGAATTGCGCGATCGGGCGGCCGAGTCGACCGATGCGGCCGTTACCGCGCGCGCCAAGGCGCTGGTCAGGCGGATCAACGATCTACGCCGGGAGATCATTTCGCGCGTACACGAGCGCGGAGCCACGGCAACCAGTTGCATGATGGTGATGCTGCTGGCGGGATTGCTGGCGATGCTGCTCCGCCGCCAGGGGCCGCTGATGATCTTTTTCTGGTGCTTCCTGCCGGCCATCGTGAACATGGTGATCATCAACAGCGGACAAAACCTGATCGACAGCGGCACGTTCAACCTGCTTGGGGGCATGGCCGTCACCTGGTCGGGCATCGTGCTGATGGGCGTGATGGGAGCGCTGGTGTATCGGCGCTTGAGCCGAAACTAAGTCAGAAGGCAGAAGTATGAAGTCAGAAGTCACAGCCAAAACCGTAACTCCGTGCCGTTGTGCCTCCATGCCTCCATGCCTTTGAATGATGAAAACGATCGACCGTTACATCCTGCGCGCCTTCGCGGTCAACTACCTGATCCTGCTGGTGGTGTTGACCCTTCTGATCAACACGCTGGACCTGATCCTCAACCAGGACGAGTTCATCAAGGCCGGGCGCGTGTTCGCCGAGCGCTGGGGCTGGTCGGTCTTCGCGGCGACGGCGTGGGCGGTGTGGGATTTCTACTGGCCGCAGGTCTTCTTCTACTTCATCTACCTGTCGGGCCTGCTGGGCGCGGCGGCGGTGGGGTTCACGCTGGCGCAATTGCAGCGCAACCGTGAACTGGTGGCCATGGTGGCCGGGGGTATTTCGCTGCACCGGGCGGCGCTGCCGATGCTGTTGGCCGGGGCGATCTGCAGCGCGCTGCTGGTGATCGATCAGGAATGGGTCATCGCCTCCCCCCCCATGCAGCGCAAGCTCAGCCGATCCCACCCGGACATGATCCGCGGGTATCTCAAGTCGTTCCCGGTCGAGTTCGTTCCCGACGGTCAGGGCGCGCTGTTCTGCGCGCGCAAGTTCGATAACCGCGTGGATGCGATGAAGGAAGTGACCATCCTGCGCCGAAACGCCGAGGGCATCAATACCGAGCGCATCAGCGCCGACGAGGCCGAGTGGGATGAAACCAACCGCGGCTGGCGGCTGCTGAACGGCACGCTGATCGTCGAGCGCGATCCGGATCGGCCCCTGGCCCAGCAGCGCGTGCCGATCGCGTTTCTGCCGTCCGATCTCGATCCCACCACGCTGCGTCTGCGGCAGTTCGCCAAGGTGCGGCAACTGCTCAGTATCAACCAACTCCGCGCGCTGATGGAAAAAGAACGCATGGTCAACGTCGCCGAGCTGCGCCGCATGGTCTACAGTCGATTCAGCTTTCCCGTCATGAATCTGCTGATCATGGCGATGACGCTGCCGTTCTTCCTCAAGCGCACGCCGGGGAATTTGGTCCGCCAGTCCATACCGGCATTGGGGGTGTGCCTGGGCGCCTGGGGCGGAGGGTTCATCATGCTGCAGATCGGCCCGGACAACCTGCACCCGGCACTGATCGCCTGGCTGCCCGTGCTGCTCTACCTGCCCGTGGCGTTCTACCTGATGGATAAGCTGGAAACGTAGATCATGCCCCATCGTTTACGGTGGGGCTCGAATGAGTGAAAGGCGTCACCTTAGCTCCGCTGTGAACGGCGGGGCTTGTTTTTCAAATACACCATCCCCGCCAGACCCGATGGAATCACCACCAGCGACTCGGCGGCGCGATCGATCAGCGCCACCTGCAAGCCCAACCGTAATCCCCCTTCCACATCCCCACCGAAGAATCCGCTCGCCGCGATCAGGCCGTACAACCACTCGCGCAGACCCAGGCCGTTGGGCGTGATGCCCACCAGCGTGATGAACATCCCGCACGTGGCGAGGATGGCTGCATGGCTGAAGTAAATATCAACATCCAGCAGATGAAATACGATCATCAGTCGGATCGTTGCAATGGCCACCTCGCTGAAGCGGTGAATGGCGACACCCGTCAGATACCACATATGTGTCGCTGCGCGGAATCGTTTCCGCACCAACAAATGCAGAACATGCATACCGGCGCCGAGGAGCGCAAGAATAAATGCACCGGCCAGAAGCAAGGTGATCAGAAAATCCGGGCAATGATGTCTTAACCCAAGGGCGAAGATCGATCCGTAGATGGTCGCACTGATCGTGATAGCAATCAGAAGGATCCTGACGGAACTGCGGTACGCAATGTCGTAATACTTCTTCAGGAAGGCGGCCCGTCCGATCAGCCCCGGACGCAACGGCAGGTAATTGAGCAGCGTACTGGCCGAAATCAGCGCCAGCATGACAATCCACGGCACCGGCTTTTCCTCCGGTGCGTAAGGGATGGTCAATAACGAGAAGACATTGGTGGAGAAGAACAGACTCAGAACGACAAGCAGAATCAGCCAGCCGAATGTTGACGGCTCGACTTCGGCCAAGCGTTGCCAATCCCCGCCGCGCAAAGCCATGACGATGCACGCGATCAGCAGTGCCGCGCCGAGGGTATAACCGGCCCAGCGCTTGATTTTGCGCCAGGTCGGAGCGGGTTGGTCATCGTTGGCATTCATAAAGCGAGCCGCGTTTTGAGAACGCGGTTACACGCCCAGATCGGTCTTGGTGAACAACGCTTCAAACGTGTAACCGGCGGACTCAATGTTCTCGCGCGCGCCTTCTTCGCGGTCGATCGTGCCGATGATCTTGACCACCTCGGCGCCGGTTTGCGAAATGACCTTCGCTGCTTCGAGAATCTGACCACCGGTGGTGCAGACGTCTTCGACGACAACCACGCGATCGCTCGCTTCGAGCACGCCTTCCATGAGCTTGGCGGTGCCGTAGTCTTTCTTCTGGTTGCGAATGAACAGGCAGGGGACGCCGGACGCCAGCGACGCGGCGGTGACCAGCGGGATGCCGCCCAGTTCCGCCCCGGCCAGCTTCGTCACGCCCTCCGGGATGCGCTCGGCGAACATTTTGCCCAGCGCATCCAAGATGTCCGGCTGGGTGGAGAAGAGGTACTTGTCGAGGTAATAGTTGCTCTTGCGTCCACTGCGGAGGGTGAACTCGCCATGCAGCAGCGCCACCTCGGCAATCCGTTGGGCCAGTTGTTCCTTGCTCATGCCGCACAGCATACCGCAGGGGCGGTGTCGTTTCATCACGTCTCGGCCGATGGCGAGGACGGCGATTCCACCATCGGCTCAGAAACCGGCAACTCGTGCCTCACCCTGCCGTTGCCCGAGAACAACTGCGACCAGTTCATACGCCCCGTCGCCTGCATGATCACGAAGAGCGTGAGGATGCCGATGATCGTGATCGCCAGCCCGGTGAAGCCCTCAAAGAAAAACGTGTAGCTGAACAGCACCAGGTAAATAAACTGGCTGATCCCCACAGCGACCAGGGCGAATTTCGCTCCGGCCACCAGTCGCATGTAACTGACCACCAGGAAGATCGATACCGCCGAGGCAATCCAGAACGACAGGTGGATGTCCACGTGGTCGACCAGGTAGGCCAGCAGCAGGTGATAGGCGAAGAAGGCCGCGGCCAGAAAAAAGTAATTGACCGGATGGACTTCGATTTTCTTCAGTGTCGTGATGATAAACAGGAGGAAGAAGAACATCGCCAGGGAAAACGGCGCCCCGAAAGTAACGCGCTGCACCCACGGGCCGGGGTTCAGCTTCTCCGGCATGACCATGCCCACGTTCACCCCGGACAGTTTGTTTTCGTATTCCCAGATCAGCTGCATCCCGCCATCGATCGATTGTTTTTTATCCGGACTGCGCGAACCGTCCGGGAAATCGATGTCGGTGAAGTTGGTCGTCATGGTGAGTTCGAAGTCATTCACCTTGCCATCGCCGAAATCGTAGTACCAGCTTTCCTGCCCGCTCGATTCGTAGGCCACGGTGAAGGTTTCGGTTTGGCCCGCCGGCACCGGGAGCTCAAAATGAATCACGCCATCGGCAATGCGCGCGGGTGTGATCTCCGTTTCCCCGTGAAGGATGTGTACTTTGTCGTAATCGCCTTGCGGATCAGGCAGGGTGAAGGCAATGCGTGCACGCGTCGCTTTTTTCGGTTCGGGGTTCCGTATGCCGTAGGTTCCCCGGAAGTCGACTTCGTATGTCGAGTACCATCGCAGACCTTTCTTGCGGTGTTCCAGTTCCAGGCCGACCTGGATATCGCTTGAGGCCAGTTGGGCAGCAAGGCCGGACTCGCAGGCCACGCCCGGGGCCTGTTGGCGGTGGGCGATACCCCAAAGCGCCCCGACCTGCCGCTTCAGTTTGCTGTCCATATTGTCGGTGCGAAACGCGACCGTTCCGCCGAGGAAGACCCACCCCACGGTGGTAACCAGAAAGACTGCGCCGATCGCAACAACTCGCAAGAACATGTCGTACCCCTTTCTCTGCACGAGGAGAGCCCACCGCCCTTTCGGGCGGCACCAATATATCGGCTCCATCTTCAATCCGGTACTACCAAGAATCGGCATGACGCCGAAGCTTGGGACATTGATGTTACGTCGGGCGCGGGGGAGCGGTTCTCACAGCAAGAGAACAATGCCGTCCGATAGCATCGAACCCTCACTTTCATACGTCGACGCAAGACATCATTTTGCGGCGGCGGTGGTGATTGAACGCAACATCCATACCCCACCCGAACCGAGCGAGTCGCAGCCGGACGTGCCAAATCCCTCATAAAACGCATATCCGGCACAGGAAGAAGATTTGGCATCGCCGTTGCACCCCTTCCCGGTGAGTCGTCTGGAGGCGATCTGTCGGGGCGGAGTGGAGTTCACTGTCCACGAGAAAGAGGTAGTGATGAGACGTTTTCTTTTTGTCGTGATCGGGCTGAGTGTCTTCGCCAGCGAAACCTTCGCTCAAGACACCGTTTTTCTGCCCACCTATCCCAAGCACGTGAACCTGGAACACAACACGCGGATCGTTGTGCCGCCGCTGCTTCATCCCGAAGTGGCGGTTTCCAGAACGCTGGCCGCTCAACCGGTCCATCCGCACATGGTGCAGGTGGTGATCGGCGGATCGAACCGTTCGGCGGCCCTGACCACCTGGATCGATCCCCTGCGCCGCATCGACGGCGAGGGCCGACTGGACGCAAACCATTCGCTGGTCCGTGCGCAACGTCTTTATAACGCGCTGCGGGGCGTCACCACCGAACAGATCAACGCGCTGCGTCATGCTTCACTGGCTCTGGAGCCGCGCGGCGTCGGCGCCAATCGGGCTCTGCTGATCATCACACCCAGCCACACGAACCGTGCAGTGCGGGCGGCCGTGGAGAGACCGAACCTGCCGGTGATGATCCTGCCCAGTCCCCTGGCGCCCCGGGACGGTCGGCCGAATGTGCAGCCGGATCGCCGTCGATTCGACATCCGCGTCGCCCCCGAGCACCCCCGTCCGGCCAAGGACGGCGCGCTGCTCGCCGGCTCCCGACCGGCCAAATAACTCTGCCTACCTTTACCCCCTGATCAGGCGAGGTCCGTGGCATGTTCGTGCCCGGCCTCGCCGTTTTAATGCGCGCACAAAACCGCGCCGAACACGGCGCGGCCAATCCGTTAAACCAAATACCTCGTTCGGTTACTTGAAGAATGGAATCGCCAGCGGGTAACGGTAATACTCACCCTTGTTCGCAGCGACCGTGGCGATGATCGTGAATACATAATGCAAGACCGTCGCAGCCAATATCACAACAAAACCAATGTACAAGCACGCGGTAATCATGCCGCCAACGTAAAAGATCAACAAGGTGAATTGAAAATTCAGCGCCTGCTTGCCGTGGAAATCCACGTACGGATCTTCATCCTTCTTTATCAACCAGATGATCAGCGGCCCGATGAACCCGGTGAAGATCGCCAGCAGGTGGCAGAGCATGCCCATGTTTCTCGAATCGTTGCTGAGTTGTGGATCGGACTGACTGGGCGGAGGTGGCGGCGGCGGCGCCTAGCCGGGGTTGGGCGTTTCGGCTTCCGGGTTGGGCGGTGTGTGTTCGTCAGTCATATGCAAGCCCCTTGTACTGTTGAAATGACGATCGCATTGTAGCTGCATATCCCACCGAAACCCAACATTCAGCCCCACATCGCTACGGCATCGGCAACGGCTTCGACCGTCAACCAATGCATCGGCGCGGGATTCAGCGGAGCCAGGACGCGCACGGCAGGGCCGACCGGCGACCATCGCTGCGGATCGCTGGGGCCGAACAGCGCCACCGTCGCCACGCCGAGTTGCGCCGCCAGATGCGTCGGGCCGGAATCGTTGCCGATGAACACCCCCGCCCGCGCAATCCACCGGGACAGATCGAACAAATCCGTGGGACGGACGGTCTGCTCGTGCGCATCCCATTGATCCAGCACGGCAGGATCGAATCGCTCGTCTTCCGCAGGGCCGAGCAAAACGACCACCTCGCGTCCGATGGTGCGGAAATGTTTGAACAGCGCATTGAATCGATCGGTCGGCCAGCACTTGTTCGGTCCGCCGCTGCCCGGGTGAACCACCACCGGACCGTGCGGATTGCTTCTTAGCGCCGG
>JANQHK010000057.1 GCA_028282685.1 Phycisphaeraceae bacterium | reverse complement strand
AGACACGCCGATGGCCGTCGCCGCGGCGTGAGCCGGGAACCTCAACCGCCGAAGACCGACGCACTCTCGTCGCTCTTACACCACTCACAGGCCCTAGTGTTGCAGGCGCGGTTGTGGCCGGTGCCGCCCTCAGGATGTTGTACGAATCGCTCCCAGAAGACCAAGCGAGGAGCAATTTCGTTGTACGTACAACCTTAGACTAACCAATAAATGGTATTGGTAGATTCTAAAATACACTCAATAAATGCTCTTCAGGAAAAAATTATTTTATTTCAATATATTAAGCCTTTCGCAGTCGATGCGCACCCCACCAATCAGCCTTCGTACAACACCTGATTTCGTACAACGAATTTTGGCCACCGAGTTGTACGAATGTGCAAGTTCAGCACCCGGCAGCGCACCCACAAGATACTGATTCAATTGAAAAAAATTCTTGATTTTCGCTAACTTTTTGATTTCTCTCGCTCCCGCGTACCTAGGTACGTGGGAAAATCGCTGAAAAAGCTGCGTTTTAGAGCTGTTTTAAAAATGGCTGGGTAAACATACATCTTTGATTTCGCAATGTAAAACCCAGCCCATTGTTACATTTCTTGTTAAATTTTAACGGAATGTTCTTGATTCGTTCCCGGCCTGACACTACTGTAACAGGGGTGCGCTTCCAAGACTTCGTGGCGAACGTCCATGTAAAACATACTATTCACTTGCCAATAAACGTTTAAATATTGCTTGGAAGTGGGCTCGCCGTTACTATAGATACGCTTGATAAGGAGCGCCAGTGATCATAATTTATTTGATTCAGGAGAATTTACATGTCCAGAACCACATACAAAGACCAGCTACCGCCCAATGTCGTTTCACAGAATGGGCGGCTCTACTTCAATAAGCACCACAAAGGGGTCCGTTATAACGCACCGTTCGACCTAGTCGACAGCCCAGCGAACCGGAAGCACACCGCATTGGTCGTTCAGCAAATCACAACGGCCATGAAGCTCGGGACCTTCAATCCCAATGATTACCCTCTGCTCAAGCGGTTCCATACGGCGACATTACCAGGTGCTTATCCCACGTTCGAGGCCTATATCGACACATGGCTCGACAGAAAGTCCGTTCTCGCACCGGCGACCATCCGCACCTACCGGGCTTTGATCAAGAAACATCTCCTTCCCTATTTCGGTGCGCGGCCAATCAACGAAATTAACAAGCCGGTAGTAGAACAATGGCTCGCCCACAAGGTTACGGCGATTTCCCGAATCTACACCAATGAATGTCTGCGTCGGCTCAAATCCATCCTCTACGACGCAGAGGCGGACTTCGACCTAAACCTGAAGCTCGACCGGGTAAAGGCCGTCAGATCATACGACGTGCCCATCGACGACCCCATTTTTACTCTAGATGAAGCGTCGGCTCTTTATATGGTGTCTGGGCCACGTCTACGGACGATGATGCTCTGTTCAATGTTTGGTGGACTCCGCACCGGCGAGGTGATTGCTTTGAAACGGGAAGACGTGGATTTCAAGGCCAACCGACTTCGCGTTCGCGCAACCATGTCTGAGGGTGGACGGAAGGCTCCGAAAAGCTGGGCCGGGCGACGTGATATCCCCATTCATCCCGTCCTTCGCCAGCATTTGGCGGAAACGCTGTTGAGCCACCAAGAAGATTTCGTGTTCATCAGCCAACGGGGCAAGCCTTTCAGCCGCATCCAGAATTTCGAACGAGAGTTCAAGAGAGCGAAGGAATTGGCCGAAGTGCGTGATCTGCGATGGTATGCTTTCCGCAAGCTCTTTGCGTCCATTAGGTATGCCTGTAGCGACGCCGTTCCCGCTGAAATCGCCCGGGATATGGGACATACGGACATCGCACTTAGCCTCAACACCTACTCGGAGGCAATGCCACACCTCGGTTGTCGTTTCGAGGACGTCCAGTTCCCCATCGTTCCAGAGCAGTCAAGGGTCGTCAGGATTGCGGGTTAAGAACCCGAGGGGTAGGCATTGCCTACCCCTCGATAACTTGGATGGTTTTCTGTTGCTAGACGACCATTCAACACGTTCAGACGCGTTTTGCTACTTTATTGGCGCTCTTTTTGTGTTCCTCCCTCATTACAAGCTGCCCAGAAGGCCGCTGTATGCTGCCAGGATCGTCCATAGCAGCCGCCAAACATGTGGCCCGTAGCCTACCCCAGGCCTGAGAAGACTGCGCTCGTAAGATATTGATATAAAACAATAAGAAAATGAAATTTCGCAGTTTATCCGAGTCGATTTTCGTAGACACGCATAATCAAAAAATGGATGATATATCCAATGATGAAGGAGAAGTATCATTAAGTTACCTAAACTAGATAGTTCTGCGAATCGGCCGTAAATCTGTTATTCAATGGTATATTTCAAAATATATATTTTTCATTAACTTGGTGTATGACTATCACTGACTAGTCGTATGCCCTTGCGCCTACCTTATGGCTCGCACCAATTGTGTTTGCTTTAGAGTAATGCGCGGGTATTTCTACAACAACCAACGTGCCTCAGTGCGAGGTGCGAACGATGGAGACGTAACACTGGGAGACCTCAAAGATATAGCTGAAATCTAACAATGAATGGCCCGAGGGATATCATGAGCACACTTGGCTCTCGGGCTGATATCTTCCTTACAGGTGTGCTCATTATAAATGGAGAACAAAAATGGCCAACAACATTGAACAAATAATGAAAAAAAAAGAAGAAGAGCACGAATTGTATCTACGAGAGGAGATAAATTGCGCTGCTCAGAATCTAGAGGATGTGTTTTACACATATGCGGATCAAGCAGGATTAATTGGTATTGTCAACTACCTTATTGGAGAATACGACAATGAAGTTGTCGGAAGTGTTTTGTTCGAAATTTTAAGCGCGAGAGGCGGGAATTTATTTCCAAAAGGTGACCCGCACAATCTTGACGAAATCGAAGAACACAAAATCATGACTGTAGAAGATTTCAACGAGTTTCACGAAGCAATCGAATCGTTTGCAATGCATACAGAGGATCTTTATTGGAAGCTTCTGGAAGAGTCCCTCATCGTATTAAGTCTATCGATGGATATCATTCCAAAACCTGAATCTGGAAATCGCCTAAAAGAAATAAAGGAGATAATAAAGAATATGCACCTATAGTAATAAGAATAATTTCTGTGAATACCTAATATCGAAGTGTGAGAGACAGCGCACCACAGCAAATAACTTTAGCGAGAACAACATGAAGTCGCGCCTCATGTAAGGGTTAAGCTCTCAATCCAGTTCTCGCAAATTTTTTTGAAACACGCATATACGGAGGGCGCACTATGAACAATACATACCATAATTTAGATTTCAAAGACCACCACCGGCAGTTCTCAAGCTGGCTTGAAACCATCATCGAATTGGGCACACGGAAAGACCAGTTCCGGGACAAGGCCCGTCACAATCCCAATTATCTACGCAGACTAAAGCGGATATATGAGCACTTGTTGAAGGGCTATACGCTCTCCGACTATGACGCGAAATCCCTGCTTACTGACCTTCGATATGCTCAGATCCGACCCCCAGCCGAATACGGAGGCGACCAAATTGAACTGAATTGCCTGGAATTAAACGCTTTCCTTGCCACGGAAGAAGGACGGCAGTGGAGGAAGGGTCTACGGGTCTCATTCAACCGGCATATCCAGCACGCGATCAAGACCAAAAAGAAACGGCGTGGCGACGATCAGGATACCTCCACGAGGGACTCAGGTAGGCCTGAGGTGGATGTCAGGTGGGATTCAGGTGGCGCTCAGGTAGTCGATAACCCACGGGAATCACAAACGGAATCAGCCATAGATATAGAAGTAGAATTAGAGAAAGAGTTAGAAGGAGACGGATCGCCTGGCGGCGAGGACTCCTTTGCTTCGCAACCGGCTTCGCCATCAACTGAAGAACAAAAACAAATGAAAATGGCAGATGTAATCAATAGCGAATTGCCAAGTGATTGGTTTCCGCCGAAAGGAGCCAAAGAAGTAATTGTTGATGTGTGGAAAAATGACAGAAATCCATGTGGATTTAATTTATACTTTCAGTTCGGAGCCAAATACAGTTGTTACGTGGATCCAATTGCCGCGGATAAATTCGGGGGAAAAGGCCATTTTGGCGAGAACTACAAGCAATTACTACTTGATATAGCAGATATAGCTGATGAATTGAATAGAAGTTATCCCACTTACGTAGGTTACTTGAAGCCAAATGGAAAGAAAAAAGGACTGCCAAATCACTTCGTAATCACGCAAGAAATGGAAAATGGATGGCATATCCAATTTTTGTTGCTGAGAGCTAACGGACTTGAGGAGTTCAATGTCGCTATTGGACGAGGTAAAGGAAAGAAACGATTGGGTAGAAAGCAAGTCCATTTGTGAGATTGATAGCTATGCCATTATGTGAACGGAACACGAAAAATTCTTTAGTAAAATCAATAGGCCGCGCAAGCAGTTCTTCCCGGCACGACGCGCAATGCTAAACAACCTCAACAGCGGCTCTGAGCATTTCGTCGTGGACCTCAATGTAGCGCTGGGTGGTGGTCAAGTGGCGGTGTCCGGCCAGGGTCATGATGACCTTGGCACTGACGCCACTGTGTGCCAGCTTGGTGATGAAACCGCGCCGACCCGAATGGCTCGTGGCGCCGTCGATCCCGGCTTTTCCGTAGAGCGATCCGAATAGCTGACACAGGGTGTTGGGCGAGAACGCCGTCCACTTCTGTGTCATCAGTAGTGGCGCCGCCGGATCTTTCGCCATGGTCTCCGCAGCCAGGAACCGTTCGACCTCCTTCCTGAGCTTTCTACTGACGAACACAGTTCGGGCTTGATTGCCTTTGGTATAGGACGCCTTCAGGAGAATCTGGTCGCGGATTTTGCCTTCGCCATCGATCAAGTCCCCGACCTTCAAGGCCGCGATCTCACCGACGCGGAGGCCGACGAGATGGGAGAGCATCACCGCCAATCGATTCCGTGAGCCGTGCCTTCCTGCATCTACTACGGCCAGCAGCCGCTTTAGTTCTGCGTCGGAGAGAACTTTTGCCTGTTTCATTGGATACCTCATAAAATCCTTATATTTCAGGATATTATTATGTTTCCGTTCGATGCCAGCCACAAGGATTGAAATGGAGCAAGCGTTTCTGCAGGATTGGGACGAAACGTAAGGAAACGTATGTTTTCTAAGGTTCTTGTGTTGCTCTCAGGCAATGAGAGGCTACATCGCCTCGAACGCGTCATGAATACCCAGGTCAATTCAAAGACTTACAAAAAGACCTTGCGCTGATTCCGTGTTTTGATTCATATAGTTAAGTGAGTCATGATCAACACAGAAAAATTGACGAATAAATATGAGCCAGATTCATCCGGAGACAAGCTGCGACAAAGGATATGCTGAACGCATTATCGGGGCCGCGAGGGACGCCTCTCCAGTTGCAGGCCTCACCCACAATTTCTACCGCTACCCGGCCAGGTTTTCGCCTGTCTTTGTTCGTTCTGTGATTGAGGCGTTCTCTAGTCCTGGCGATTGGGTGATCGATCCATTTGTGGGTGGTGGCACCACGTTGGTCGAAGCCATGGCACTTGGCCGTCATTCGCTCGGTATTGATATTAGTCCTCTCTCGTCGTTCATATGTGAGGCGAAAACCCTTGTGCTTACCGACCAAGAGGTTGCCGCATTTGAACGCTGGCGTTCCCGCATTCCAGATACTATCAATATCCATGAGAAAAGTAGGCGTTTTGAGCGCTACGCGGAAGCTGGGTATTATCGCAATCTTGAAAGCCCCAAGCACTGGCGTCTCCGTAAAGCCATCGAACAGTCCTTAGTTTCCGTCGAACGGCTTCGCCTGGCGGGTAGTGCGACACTGGCCCGCTGCGTCGTTCTGCGATCCGCGCAATGGGCGTTGGATGCCAGGAAACAGACACCATCTATTTCCGAGTTTCGGGAACGGCTGCAACTTCTTGCGGAAGAAATGATCGCAAGCGCCATTGCGTTCCGAGATCAGGTCGATTCTCTCTCCCTGAACGCACCTCCTCAATCTATCAGCATTACCCGAAGCACCGCAGGGGCGCATTCAGATGAAATAGTACAGGAGGTCTCTCCCCCGAAGTTGATCGTGACTTCGCCGCCGTATCCGGGAATTCATGTTCTGTATCATCGCTGGCAGGTTGATGGACGCAAAGAATCTCCTGCGCCTTTCTGGATTGCTGGTAAGCTTGATGGAGCGGGATCGTCTTACTACACGATGGGTGACCGAAAATACCCCAACCTGCGCACCTATTTCGAGCAGCTGGAGGCATCATTCATGTCAGTCGCTGCGATAGCAGGCCCGGAGACAATCATAGTTCAGACGGTGGCTTTTTCTGAAACTGAATGGCAGTTGCCAAGATATCTTGCAGTTATGGAGCGCTGTGGCTTAACCGAAGACCGTCCTTGGAACATTTCGGATGGCGACGGTCGCCTTTGGCGTGACGTTCCCAACCGAAAATGGCACGCGCGGCAGAAACCACATAGCCCCGGTGCGCGAGAGGTTGTCCTTGTCCATCGAAAGGCCTGATAGCTAGCCTGTTTCCTCTAATCCCTCGACCTGTTCGTCTGATTCCAGATCTCCAGTGCCGAGGGAGATCAGTGCAGGAACGAAAGGCGCTAACGCCCGACAAACACGCTGGATGCGCTCCTCAATGGTCTCATTCTGGGCATCGCCTTCATCTGATTCCCGCGCCTTAACTTTTTTGTCTTCAAGAAGGAGCGAGAGGCCGATGAGGACGTTCGCATAGAGGAACTGTTCTCGAAGAAGCCTGTATTGATCTTGGCCCAACCTCTTTTGCTTGCTTTCATTTTCCAGTGGCAGATTATCCATGTTGACTTTGAACTCATAAAGCTCAGCGCTTTCATCATCGGAGTAGCCTACAGCCTCGACCTTTAAAGCAGTAAATTCATCGAAACCTTCAGCTTCCCAGTCATCTCGGTAAACGCGTTTAATCATAGGTGGCGCTACTTCGATAGACCGCTCGCGGTCTTTACCTTTGTCCTTGCTTGGCGGCTTACGGATTCCCGACCCGCCGCCCTTGCGGTCCACATGAGGTTGGACGGTAATGATTATGTGGTTTTCAAACGCACCACGCGAATCTGCGACCCGCGCGATGAATACCAACTGCTTGCCGACTGTCGCCTCGTCGGGGAGGTCGAGCATGACGGACGCAATACCGTTCTTGAGCTTAGGACCATTGATGCTCGCTTTATTCTCAGTGCCATCCGAATGGACCCACGTCAGATCAAACGTCCCCCGCTCAGCAGAACGCGTGAAATAGTCATTGCGGGCATCGGTTTCGAATGTCAGTCGGACGCGATGATCAATGGCACGAGCCAACTTTGCTGGCGAGCCGTATTCCACGCCCTTGTTCTTAAAAAAGCTAGGATATACCTCGCCCCGAAAACTACTTTTTTTATCGGACCCTGTGCTTTGAGTATTAAATGGGGCCGCAATGCGCTGGCCCAGCTGGAGCAATGTGGTCAAGTTGGGAGAGCTTTTTATTAGGGTTTGCAGGACATCGGTAAGAGGTTGCTCATCCTTCAAACGAGCACTCATACGTTCCTGCTGGCGCAGATTGCGAAGGTCTTTTAGTTCCTGACATTCCCGCACTGTCATCTCCAGCGCATCCACCAGGCACTGCTTGAAATCATTCTCTGCCAGTCGGTCGCGGCTTGGCATGAACAGGTCTTCGCGAACGAAATCGCTAAGCTCATCGCATTCGACAAAGAGCAGAAGATCATCCGCGAGCGGTTTCATCTTCACGGATTCACGCCGGAAAAAATCTTTCGGAAATGCACCTTGCGTTTGTCCGTTTCGTAGGAAAAGGACCCCTTCGCGCTTTCTGTATCCGCGCACACCGCCAAGTTTCTTGCTCTTGCCATTCTCGCCTCTCTCATCACCGTCGCGCGTTGTGCCTTCCGGCACGAAAGCGAAAATGTGGGCAATCAGTTTCTCGCCTTGGGGTTGTAGCGGAATGGAGATCGGGAAACCCTTTTCGACATTTGGACTGTTTTTAATCCGCCGTAGCAAACCGGATACTGTGGTGCGACGACTACCAACATCCAATAACTTGCCTTTCTTATCGACGCGGTATTCATAAAAGCGCACGGGTAAAGCAAGTTCAGGAAGAAGCAAATCTAGACGACTAAGAAGACTCTTGCCGCGGAGGATATTTGATTTCTCTCCCATGAACTTGTAGTCATACATTTTGATAGCCGTGCCGTAGGTGACCGAGCGTGCATAAGGGCCATCGTCATTTGGAAATATCCCAAAGCTCTCTTTTGGAAACGAGAGCACGCCCCCTTCACGGTCTTTTGAGCCGTTCCCAACTCCGACCGGGGCAAGATAAGTGTAGATGGAGTTCTTTCGGCTACCAGCTGGACGCTCGCGGCGCACAATCGTGAAGCACCACTCATGATCTAGCGAATGAGCGGATTCTTCTATTAAGAAGGCCGGGTTGCGTCTGCTAATCACGAGCTGTAGGTTATGCTCGCCACAAAAACGAAGCGCCCCAGTCCCGCCCTGGTTAAACTGGCCCTGAACAAAGGGCACACACATTTTATTGGCCTTGCTGAGCGAGAGAATTGTATCTGGCAGACGACTGGCAGACTGCCCTTCGCCACAGTCGGCAATGGTGATATTCAAGTCCGTCGGGCGGACGCCGGTTGCGCACAAGGTGATCTGATCGGCAACTTCGCGGGTTTTGGGCTCGCTCCAATCTTCAATCAATCCACCGGTGGCGATCTTACCGCCCTCGCTGTTTTCGAAGAACCGTGCAACTGCCAATCGGATAGAGAGTGGAGCCTCAACACTCTTTGGGTCAATGCCATTCATTTTACATTCATTGATGAGCCGGGCATCGACAGAGTTTACGATTTTCTCAGCAAGCGCGGCTTCAGCCAAACTCTGCTGGTTTCCGCTCTGGCCCCAATTGTTCTCCACATCTCCATAGTGCCGCCACAATTCGGGCTGATCCCAATAGCCAGCTTCGCGCAAGAGCTCAATAACAGCACCTTCACTGTCGGCCTTGAGCAGCAATTCACAAAGGCGCTGATTGTTGTCCACACCCATATCCACCTCGTCGCCTAAAGCTTGAAGTCTACTTCATCCGACGGCTTCGTGCCGGTCAGTCGCGTCTTCATCTCCTCGATCTCATTGGTAAGCGCCTTGACGATCTTCTTCACATCGGCCTCGCCATATTCATACGCATTGCGATTGCCTAGTTTGCCAATTGTGCGAATCGCCTTGATCGCATTCACTGTGCGACTTTCTGCCAATTTGACAAACTTCTCACGCTTGGAACTATCGCTTCCACCTGGTTGCACATCCGCCATTATGAGCACTGGGTCCGACATTTTAAGGCCTCCATTTCATGTCCGAGCCTGCACAAAGAGTCGAAAATCCCGAAAAAATGTCAAGAAAAAACTGACCGTATTTCCGCTAATTTATCGCCCGCATACCCGATTATGTTGGGATTATTCGTAAGAAAACATCATTCAGTCAGGCATATATGTGACATCGTGCACCGAAATACGAAGGGGTTTTTCGGACTCATTTATGCAGATTATGCGGTATCATTCACACGTAAATTATCCGCTGTGTGATGCGGAAAATGCAAAAAAGGAACTTGCGAAGGAGTGTGCCATGGACGACGGTCGTGATATCGGAAATCCCCTAATTGCCTCAGTGTGGATAAATATACGTAGCCCCATTCCAGGAGAAAAGACGATGAGATTCCATGATCTTTCTAACCGATCACAAGCTTTGACCGAAGCTCATGGCGAGCCCCTTGACAGAAGGCTTCTGCGTCAGGACCTTAAAAGCGTGCTTGACGCCAACGGTCAACTCACCCTCCGAGGCCTCAATAAGCTCAAAAAACTATGCCGGAAACGGCAGCGCGACGCTGAGGCCAAAAGCGCGATGGTATCGGCAATGTATGGAGACCGCGAACTTGAGGCCCTGGACCGTCAAGTTGCTATCGCGGATTTGGAATTGACCCGCGACATCCTCCAGGTGGTGGATGAAGTTGACGAAGCCGAAGCAGCCTTGACACAGGTGATAAGGAAAATGGCCATTCGCGAGGTGGAACGTCAGAGAAAGGAATGATTTCGATCCAGTTCAGTAGGCACGGCCTTCGGCATCGACATGAGCGCGGCTTAGCAACGTAACGGCTCGTTTCGCCGCGTCCTCAGCCGTCTGCTCTAAGTGCGTTCCATCTTTTAACATCGTAAGCACGGACCCATGGTCCAAAAGAAATTCACGGACATGGTTGTCGGGAAGATGGGTTTTTCGGCTATCTAAAGAAATTACGATCATGATATATTTCCTTATTGTTTAAAATTATAAATAGTTATCCTACTAAGCAAATGATAAATATACTTATACGTAATTGACATTTGTAAGGTATTTAGATGGATATATTAAAGGAGGCCCTTGATACACTCTGGGAGTTCAATGCGGTCCGCAGCGAAAGCGATTTTTCACGGCTCTGGTTGGGAAAAAGCCGATCATACTACGCGATGTTGAAAAGCGCCGGAAAACAGCCAAGCCTCTCGGCGCTCCTCACCCTTCACGAGGAGGTCACCAGCCTGTCGAACCAAGTCGCTAAAAACCACGTGCTTACTTTCAGTCCATCCCTAAAACGCATGAGGGATGAATTGGACACGTTGGCGCGGTCGGTGTGGCATGCCATCCGGTTTCGGAGCCGACCACGGCGGTATAATGCATGATGCTCCGTCCGTCGATTCTGGAGCTCCAGCACGCGTCTGGGTGGCCGCAGCTACCCAAGTAGCGCCCCAGGGCACGGATCGCACTCCGGGTCTACCAAACTTGATGGACGGGGCAGCCAATCTGAAAAAACACTTGAGTTTTCTCAGTCGTTAAGTGCCTCGCGAACAAAGTCTACAGCCTTGTCACTAAAATCGCGCGCCATACAATCCTTATAGCTGATACCAACTTTATCCGACAATGCGTTCGGATCAAGAAAATACATTGTTCCATCAAGTGATAGAATGCCTTGACTTACCATATGGTCCAGAACTGCTCTTCCAGTTCCCTTTGTCATACGAGCATGCTCTATTTTTGCTTTAAACCGAGCCAGCGCACCACGGCTATGAGACCTAAAAGAGATGACAAACTTACGTAGCCGTCTAAGAGCCTCCTCCACTCTCGGGTCTTCTCTGGTTTGTGGGCTAGTTGCATAGTTCGTCCAAGGGTGGCTGCGAACATCTGGCCATGATGCCGCAAAAGATACATCACCTCTCACTATCGGAGCAGAGGAAATAGAAGCACCGTCGAAAGCCTCTGCCTCTAAGAAAACTGCTGCCGTTTCCCGTCCTGAGGGATTTTCCACAATAATCTTATTTGTAGTAATTGCCAGATCGGAACACTGAATATTTACTGGGGCAACAAGAATTGACTCCGCTCCTGGGCCAACCTCAACTCTTGACAAAGGCACGCAAATATCAACGTCTTCTACATGAGCCCCAAGGAAAATCGGACCAATTTGTTCGGTTTCAAATTCCAAAATTCGAGAACGATCTTCGCCACGTCGAGAAAGAGTGATTTCAACTTCTGCCCGCAATGCCTCCTCGTCATCCCCATCTTCAGCACCCTCAACAAGTAGACTAGCAGTATCTCCCAATGAAAGTCGTGCTCGGAATGAGGCATAAAGGATTCCAATGTGTTGTGACGGAAGTGAAATTTGTGAATTATCCTCTTCTCCAATATAGAACTCTGAAAGGAATGGGTTGGCTGCCACCCCTCGGCCAAGCTCTCTTTTTAATGCGGCATCAGCCGTCTGCGTTTGCTTCAAGGCCCAAGAGCTGATTGCGGCATCAAATACAACCGATGAAGGATCGCCACTTCCATCTAGGAACGGGTGATCGGGAACCCAAGTTTCAAGAGCATTTGTATATGTGTCCAAGTCGTTTGAACCCATAGGCATCACCTGCGGGGCGGGCAAACCAAACATCCGCGCGGCAATACGTTCCAATTGTTCAGAATGGGAGTAAAGCTTGTCCTTTAGTCCAGGATCGTCAAAGTTGATTGATTGGAGCTTCCCACGTTCCCGCTCTAGAATGGCAGAAATAACGTTCTGTAAAGTGACAGGTTGAGCGCCATTCTCGATTTCTGAAAGTAAGGCTCTAGGGTTAGATGTTTCTTTGATACGCTTCGCCACAGCCTGTAATACAGGTGCGTATCCTGCGAATCTGTCACCATTGGTTTCTGTTTGGTCCCGGAGTCGAGCAAGAAGCAACTCTAAGAGTTTTCTCTCCACAACTTGATGCGGTCGGTTCGGGGTGTTGAAATTGAGCACTGCCTCGGCAAACCCTACAGCTTCTTCGGGTCCGTAGTAGCCAATCTCAAGGACGGCTGTTTCAGCACCACAACTAGATAGGAAAAGCCATGTATCCAGGGCTGCGCCCGTTCGCCCAAATAATACTATAGGTTCTTGTCTATTGGTTGATAGAGTGAGAATGTCATCAAGAAATGCTTCAAACGCTTCTTGTGTTACACGAAGTCGAGCTTCGTCGAGACCATCAATCAGAAGCGCCGTTGTTCCATTTGACCAACTCTGGTATAAGCCTGATTTTACTAGTCCGCCGCTGATCGTATTCCCTCCAACAGGGTCAGATGCGGCTAAGTCGACATAAACCGCTCCAGTGACAAAAGCAATTTGGCGAGCCAAAGTCGTTTTCCCGACTGCTCCTGGCGCGGAAACAATCACTATTGGCACAGTATTGGGATTGGGATCGCCACCAAAATCGAGTTCAGAGCTTTGTGATAGCGGTGCTTCTGTGAATGTATGAAGATCTTCTTCAATGTATGACCACCCCTTGATAAATTTGCTCGGAGAATGAGCTGCCTTCGAGAGGCGTGTATTCCAGAAATCTTTAATTGAAAAGCCTGACATATCAAATATCTCCAGGGATTTATGCTTGTAAAATTAACGCCTTAGAGGACGCAATCCACTCACACTCTGCCTGAATAGCACAGGAAACCACAAAAAGAATACAATTAATCCAAATATGATAACCTATCTTACATTGAATTAAATCTGTATAATGCTATCTTAAGTAGTCTTTTGCGCCAACTCAGGAGTCCTTCCAATGACCATGCTCGACAAGCTGAAGCTCAGCGACAAATCCATTCACACAACCTTCGCCACGCCCGAGGCCCAGGCCCGCAAGGCGTTCCTGGCCGGGCTCGATGTCCAGATTGCCGCCGCCGAGGCGCAGACCAACGGTGATACGTTCATCCGCCGCGCTAAGCGCTGGGTCGATGATCCCGAGACTGGCGAACGCATTCTTCGGGACGTGCCGATCAAGTTCAGGTCCTGGGCATGGACTGACGTTTCCGGCAAACTCATGGTGACCGTCCGATATGGAAACCGTCCGTTGGAGGTGAAACCGGGCAAAACTTCCATCGAGGTCGGCGACCAAGCAAACCTGCTGCCCACACTCAACTTGCTGCGTAACGCGGTCGTCGCAGGCGAACTCGACAAGGCATTGCTGGCCGCCAAGCAATCCCGCACAACCAGCCTCAAGAAGGCGAGCTAAGACTTACCGGTATGGCCGTCCGTAGGGATGGCCATACCTGTGAGCCGCACGATGCTCTCGATAATCAACTGAAAAATCGACCGTTTCCAGGAAACTAACAATCGGCCCTGGGCACATATTCGGCCAAATTCGACACTAACAATTCCCCTAACACGTTGATCAGAATCGCCTATTCACGAAAATTGTTACTCCGTCTCAATTGTTACTTTTAGGAAGGGGCGGCTAACAATTTTTTGTTAATCGGACTCCCTTTAAGGACTCCATAGGGCGTTGTTTTAATTGAAAAAAGTTTGCGAAAAACGCGGTTTCGCAGAAACGCTAGCTTCCAAAGGGTGGGATACCTGGGAGAATCTCGAAAAACCGTTGTTTTTCTGCGATCTACAAAATGGCTGGGGCGCCAGGATTCGAACCTGGGAATACTGGTACCAAAAACCAGCGCCTTAACCGCTTGGCCACGCCCCAGCAGGGAACGGCGGAAAAAATAGAGCGCCCGGTGCGCCGCGGCAAGAGGCAACCGGCGCGCCTTTGGTCAGCGCAGCGCGGTCAGCGGATGGCGCACGAACAGCGCCTGCCCGTCGCGGTCCGGCACCATGTGGTAATGGGTCGCCAGATAGGCCTTGACCGCCTTGCCCATGAAGATGCGCCGGTAGCTGACCTGCTCCGGCCGGTAGGCGCGGATCACCTCGACCACCTGGCGCGGGGTCAGCAGCCCGGCCCGCACCCGCTTGATCGAATAGACGGCGAGCGGCGGCGGCACCAGCAGCCCGGCGTAGTAGGCGTCGATCGGCCGGTCGGTGACCACCCAGGGGGTGCCGTTGCCGTGCGTCCGCAACGCCGCGACCGCCGCCCGGTCGACCGGATTGGCCGGCCGGCGCAGCACCTCCGCGGTCGCCGCCGCCTGCGGCCCCCCCCACCACAGCCAGGCCGCCGCCAGGGCCCCGCCGCCGGCCACGGCGACGCCGCGCCGCCAGCCCTCCGCACCGCCGCCGGCCCGTGCCAGGGCCCCGCCGGCGAGCCCCCCCAGCCAGGCCAGCGGCACCAGGACCAACAGAATCTGATGGCTCCACAGGGGCGTATGGGTATACAGCGCGGCCGCCGCCGTGAGCGCCCAGAGGGCCGGCAGGAGCCAGCGGGCCTGCCGCCACGGCCGGGCCAGCACCAGGCCGAGCGCGCCGAACGCCAGGAACTGCGGCATCTGCAGCAACAGGGGGACCAGGCGGCGCGATCCCTGATCGTAGGGGAACAGGCTCGCCATGTCGGCCGCCAGGTGCGGCCGCACCAGCTGGTCGACGAACGCCCCGCCGGCCAGCATCGCCAGGCCGCCGAACACCGCGACGAACCCCCCGCCCCAGGCCAGCACGGCCGGCCGCTCGGCCCGCCAGGCCATCACCAACGGCACCAGCAGCACCGGCGCCAGGATCACGGTGAACATTTTCGTATGCAGGGACAGGGCCATCAGCGCCCCGGACAGGAGCATCGGACCGCGCCGTCCCCCGGCCGCCAGCAGGCGTTCCAGGGCCAGCACGGCGAGGGCGACGGCCGGCAGGCCGATCATCACCGACACCCCGAGCCGCTGCACCAGGGCGCCGCTGGCCAGCACCGCCACCGCCGTCCAGGCGGCCGCCGCGCCGTCGCCTTGCCGGACGATCCGGAACAGGCCCCAGACCATCGCCATCGCGAACAGCAGGATCAGGCCGCGCGCCGCCGCCACCGAGCGGCCGAACATCTCGTGCACCCCGGCCAGCAGATAGGTCAGGACCGGCGGCTGGTCGCTCCAGATGTCGCCGTAGAGCGTATAGCCGTCGGCGACCAGCAGCGCCTTCATGAGGTTGATGCCCTCGTCGGCGTCCATCTCGTGGACGCCCCACCACGGCCCGAGCAGCGTGACGAACAGGGCCAGCAGGGGGGCCGCGATCCATTCGCCGCGGCGGTCCAGAATCCCGGTCATGCCGCCGCGCCGTCGAAGCTGTCCCGCGGCCCCATCAGCCGCGCCGCCGTCACCCACCAGCCGGTCTCGGCGCGGCCGATGACCTCGGCCGCCGCGCGTGCCGCCGCCTCGGTCGCGAACAGCCCGAGGCAGGTGGCGCCGCTGCCCGACATGCGGGCGATCAGACAGCCGGGCCGCGCCGCCAGGGCATCGAGCGCCGCGCCGACGGCCGGCGCCAGGGCGCGTGCCGGCGCCTCCAGGTCGTTGCGGCGGGTGCGCAGCAGATCGGCCAGGTCGGCCACCGAGGCCGGCGCGCCGGTGAATCTCCCGGGCGCCGAGAAATCGCCGCACCGCGCCTTGAACACCGCCGGAGTGGACAGCGCGACCCCGGGATTGACCAGCGCCACCCAGGCCTCGGGCAACGCCGGGGCGACCGCCAGGTCGTCGCCGATGCCGCCCATGAAGCTGGGCCGCCCGGCCAGGCAGACCGGCACGTCGGCGCCCAGGCCGAGCGCCAGGTCGCGCAGCGCCGGCCCCTCGACCCGGGTGCCCCACAGGACCTGCAGCGCTTTCAGGGCCGCCGCCGCGTCGGCCGAACCGCCGCCGATCCCGGACGCCACCGGCAGCCGCTTGTCCAGGCGAAGCGCGGCGCGCGGCGCGACCCCCGCCGCCTCGGCCAGCCGCCGCGCGGCGCGCCGGACCAGGTTGTCGTCGCCGGCCGCGAGGCCGGCCGCGAACGGCCCGTCGATGGCCAGGCCCAGGGACTCCGACTCGGTCGCCGTCACCCGGTCGCCGACCGCCGCGAACACCACCAGGGAGTCCAACAGGTGATAGCCGTCGTCGCGCCGTCCGACCACGTGCAGGAACAGGTTCAGCTTGGCCGGCGCCCCGGCGGTCACGGACGAAAGGGGGCTCTGCATGGAACGATCCGGGTCGATCAGCCTTGGGTGTCGGCGGTGAGTCCGCCCTTGAGTTTCTTCTCGATGCGGTCCAGGAGATCCGGTTCCGGGTCCAGGCCGGCCGCGCGCCGCCACTGGAACCGGGCCTCGGCGCGCCGGTTCACCTTCCAGTAGGCGTCCCCCAGGTGGTCGTTGATGACCGGATCGTGGGGCCGCAGTTCGACCGCCCGCTCCAGGTGGCGCACCGCTTCCTGGTATTCCCCGAACCGGTACAGCACCCAGCCCAGACTGTCGACGATATAGCCGTCGTTGGGCTGCGCCGCCACCGCTTTTTCGATCATCGCCCGCGCCCGCTCCAGGTTCATGCCCCGGTCGACCCAGGAATACCCCAGGTAGTTGAGCACGTAGGACTGATCCGGCCGCAGCTCCAGCGCCTTCAGGAAATCGGCCTCGGCGGCGTCCCAGTCACCGGTCCGCTCATGGGCGATGCCGCGGGTGTAGAACAGGGTCCAGTGCTCCGGGCGGATGTCGGCAATCCGCGCCAGCGCGCCGTCGTAGGCCCGGGCGGCCTCGGAAAACCGCTCGTTGGCGCGCAGCACGTCGCCGAGGCTGATCATCGGGTCCGCCTCGTCCGGGAAATCGGCCGCCAGCCGCCGCAGTTCGACCACCGACTCCTCGGTGCGCCCCATGCGGTCCAGGTTGGTGGCCACGCCGAGCCGCGCCGTCCAGGCCACGTGGCTGTCCGGATCGACCTGCCGGTAGATGTCGTTGGCGGCCCGCAGACGCTCGTCGGACTCCAGCAGATCGGCCACCAGGACCAGCATCAGGTCGAATTTCGGCCGCATGTGGAGGGCGAACCGGGCCAGCACCATGGCGGTGTCGCGGGCGTTGCGCTGGCGCATCGAGTTGGCGATGTCGAACAGGGCGTCGGCCAGGCCGACCGCCGGATCGGGCAGCGGGTCGGAGGGCGGCAGGCCGCGCGCCAGGCGGGCCAGCGCGGTGCCGACCACCCGGTTGTCGGGATGCTCGGCCAGGTAGGACCCATAGAGCGCGCGGGCCTCGTCGATTCGCCCCCGGCGCTCCAGGAAGGCGCCGCGCAGGGCCCACAGGCGGCTGGCCTGGCCTCCGTCCTCGGTGACCGCCGCATAGGCCGCCTCGGCGATGTCGTCGCGCCCCGCCGCCTCGGCCACCATCGCCCTGTGCAGCAGCGCCAGGGTGCGGAACCCGCCGACCTCGGCCAGGGCGTCCAGCTCGGCCAGGGCGTCGTCGGCGCGCCCCAGACCCTGCAGGGTCCAGGCGCGCAGCAGCGGCCGCATGAACTGGTTCAGGCCGTCGCCGGACAGGGTGTCGATTTCCGCCAGGGCCTCGGCATGGGCGCCCCCGGCCACCGCGTCGAAAATCAGGGTGAGGTTGGCCAACGGCTCGTCGATGTCCGACGCCACCAGATCGCGGGCCAGCGGCACCGCGGCATCGAACCGGCCCTCCATGGCCAGCAGCTCGAAGGTGCGGGCGCGCACCCCCGGCACGCTCGGGTCGTCGTCCAGAACCGCCTCGAACAGGTCGGCCGCCAGGTCGTTGCGCCGTTCCGCCTGGGCGTGGCGGGCCGCCAGATAGTTGCCCAGGACCGTCTCGCCCGGCTGCACCGACAGCGGCCCGGTC
>JANQHK010000046.1 GCA_028282685.1 Phycisphaeraceae bacterium | reverse complement strand
GCGTAAATTACGTACTATTCGATAATGTTGAAAATCTTGAACTAACAGGCAGAGATAATATTAACGTCACGGGAAATGAATTAAACAACGAAATTATAGGTAATACAGGAAGTAACATACTTGAAGATGTTCATTTTTCTCTCATACACCAATTGACACATATAATTATATGACAGTGGGTTGTTTCCATATGTGACACTCCAACTTACAACTTGTTAACGACGCACATTTTCAGTACAACTCCACCCCCGCGAAGCAGCTAGCTAGTAATCAAGCCTGCACGAAATGAGCATTAAACAGAAGATAACGGTAATTACGTATCAAAATAAGCCATGTCGCGACATACAGTAATCGGAAACCAAAGCTGGAACGGCGTTCGACACGTTGCAGGTCAATCCGGCCGGAAGTATCGCCGTGGCCGAGGTGGTGGTGTCCATCGCCAGGCAGGTTCCCGAGCCGGCGAGTCTGATGGTCTCGTCCCTGGGCGGATTACTGATGCTGCGTCGCCGAGGTCGCCGGCGCGCCGACTGAGCGGTTTCAATGAAATCCACGAACACCGGGGCGGGCCTTCGGCCCGCCTTTTTCATGCGCGCGTTTGGAGGGGCGGGGGGGTTGTGTTAGCTTGGCCGCATGACCGTGCCCCCGTCATCGCGCGAGCCGATCGTCGCTGAGCTGGTCACGCCTGAAATTCAGCAGATGCTCGAGCTGCGCCAGGTCAGTGAAGCGCGCCAATCCATGGCCGACCTGCTCGATGTCGAGGTCGCCGACATCCTTCACGCCCTGCCGACGGAATTGCAGGCGATGGCGTTCCGCATCCTGCCGCGCGATCGCGCCGCCGACGTGTTTCCGTACGTCGAACGCGAACTCCAGGAACGGCTGGTCGAATCGCTGTCCGATCAGCAACTCGGGCAGATTTTCGACGAGATGGATCCCGACGATCGCGTCGAGTTCCTTGAAGATGCCGACGATGAACTGGTCGCTTCGCTCATGGCGGCGATGCGTCCCGAAGAACGCGAAGAAACTGAAAAGATTCTGGAGTATCCCGAGGAATCGATCGGCCGGCTCGCCACGCCGGATTACCTGACGGTCCGTCCCGACTGGGGGATCGGACAGGCGCTGGAGCACGTACGCCGTTACGGCAAGGAAGCCGAGACCGTGCATACGCTCTACGTGGTGGACAGCGACGGAAAGCTGCTCGATCATGTGGCGCTGCGGGATATCGTCACCTCCGATCCCAGCACGACCTGCGAGCAGCTCCGCCGCGGGCAGACCGTCTCCCTTTTGGCCGCCGACGACCGCGAAGAGGCCGTCCGCACGATGGAGCGTTACGACATTCCGGTGCTGCCGGTGGTCGACGCCGACGGCACACTGGTCGGCATCGTTACGTTCGACGATGTGGCCGACGTCGCCGAAGAGGAAGTCACCGAAGACATTCAGAAGTTGGGCGGTATGCAGGCCCTGGAGGAGCCGTACCTTTCGGCCACGCTGTTCTCGCTGGTGCGCAAGCGCGTGATCTGGCTGGTGGTGTTGTTCGGCGGGGGGCTGCTGACCGTCTCGGCGATGGGCGTATTCGAAGAGCAACTGCAGAAGCTGGCGATCCTGGCGCTGTTCGTGCCGTTGATCATTGCTTCCGGGGGCAATTCCGGTTCGCAGGCCGCCACCTTGATCATCCGCGCCATGGCGATCGGCGAGGTCACGCTGGGCGACTGGTTGCGCGTGTTTTTCCGCGAGTTGGCCAGCGGTCTGCTGATGGGGCTGATGATCGGAATCCTGGGGCTGCTGACGGCCATGCTCAGCACCACACTGTTCTCGTTTGAACTGCCCGGATCGATCTCCGCGGTGCGCGTCGGCCTGACGATCGGCCTGTCGCTGATTGGCGTGATCACCATCGGCACCTTGATCGGCTCGATGCTGCCATTGCTGCTGCGTCGGATCGGCCTCGACCCGGCCACCAGCTCTACGCCCTTCGTCGCCACGATCGTTGATGTGGCCGGCCTGGTGATCTACTTCGCCCTGGCCGTCTCGATTCTCGGTTTGTAATCGTTCCCGCCTTTTCGCAGCACTATTCCGCCAGTTTCACCAGCACATTCAGGCCCTGCTCCAGTGTGGCGTCATCGCAGGCGTACGACAACCGAAAATGCGTGTCGCGCTCGCTGAAGACGTTACCGGGTATCACCAGCACGTTGTTGGCAATCGCGCGCTCGACGAATTGTGTGCCCGTCTGATCGCCCGGAACTTTCGGGAATGCATAGAACGCACCGTCGGGAATGTTCAACTCAAAATGGGGACTCAATTTCTCGACCACCATGTCGCGCTTGCGGCGGTAGGCACGGACGTACGGCGCCAGGTCCACATCCTTCACCGCCAGCGCCGCCGCCTTCTGCACCATCGAGGGAGCGCAGACGAATGTGTACTGCTGAAGTTTGGTCATTTGCTCGACGACAGGCCGCGGTCCCAGCGCATACCCCAACCGCCAGCCCGTCATGCCGTAGCTCTTGGAATGGCCGCGCAGGATCAGTGCGTGATCGGTGTAATCGGCGGCGCTGGGCGTGCGCGGGCCGGTGGGGGTGTCCGCTTTTTCGTAACAGAAGGCGTCGTAGATTTCATCGCTGACCATCAGCACGCCGCGCTGTTCGCACAGGGCGGCCAGGTCACCGATGGCCTCTCCGCCGAGCACCGCGCCGGTCGGATTCGACGGGCTGGAATAGAGCAATAGCTTGGTATGGTCGTCGATCAGCGGCTCGACGCGCTCGGCCGTCAGAAGAAAATCCGGATACGTATCGACGTACACCGCTTCGCCCCCGGCCATGCGCACCAGGTGCTTGTACATCACGAAATACGGATCGGGCACGATCACGCGGTCGCCCCGCTCCACGGTCGCCATGATCGCCAGCATCAGTCCGCCGCTGACCCCCGAGGTGATCAGCGTGCCGTAGTCGTCCCATCGTCCGTCGATGCCGTGCGCCGCGCTGAATGAACCGCGCACCCGTTCGATCAGTTCGGCCATGCCCTGGGTGACGGTGTATTTGTTCAGCCCATCGCGAATGGCGCGGCAGGCCGCTTCCTTGATCGGCTCGGGCACGTCGAAATCGGTCTGCCCGATCGACAGGTTGATGGGGTTTTCCAGTTGGGCCGCCAGGTCGAAGACCTTGCGGATGCCGCTGGCGTCGATGGCGCGGGCGCGGTCGGCGATGAGTCGTTCGGCGTCGAACATCGGTTACCTCGTCGTCGGGGCGCGGCGCAATGAAAACGGGCCCGTCGGGGCCCGCCAGTGTATCCGATCGGATCGGTCATGCCGCCGTGGCCGGTCAGGATTCGGCCGCGCCCTCGACAGCTTCCTCCGGGCCTTTCTTCTTGACCTTCTTGCCGGTGGTGACCTTGCGGTTGGCCACCTTGGGCAGACCCGTGGGCGTATCCTGTTCCGGATCGAATCGCTCGGCCTTTTTCAGCTTGGCGATGCGCTCGGCGCGCTTGAGGACGTTGCGGTGGCTTGTCAGGCCGCTGGCGATTTTCAAGCTGCGGTCGATACTCATGGCGTGCCTCGTAACGGGCGTCAGCGCCCGGGTTAGCGGTTGGCGGGGTTGTACTTGATCGCGTACAGGTCTTTCCAGTCCGACCAGCCCTTGTGCTCGGCTTTCCACGTCCGTCCCAGCGAACGGAGCAGGGAGGCGAAACGTTTGGCCTGCGGATCGGAATGGGGCTTTGCAAAGCCCCGCAACGCGATCAACTGAATTTGACCATTTTGCACATCCACCACCAGCGCGTCAACCGAATTGCCCTGTAAAAATGCCGCCGCACGCTCGGCTTCGGACCGAAACCGATTGGGCATCGTCTCCAGGCAGAAATAATTCATGCCCGGCTGGCGCTGCCGGCTCGATCCGGCTGAGTCGGCCGATGTGCCCGGAACATTCTCGCGGCTCGTGTCCGGCAGGTCCCGGGTCAGGTCCGGGTTGACCGCATGGCTCTGGACCGTCCGCAACGGGGCCGGGTCATCCAGCGAATAACCCTCTCCCGCGTAATAGGTTGCGACAGGGAGGGTCACGATCAGAACCCCCGCCAGAGCCCACAGGCCGATCGGCATCCGCCAGCCGACGGGGCGAAACAGGACGCGGATCAAACGACCCAATCGCCCGGAAACAGGACCGGATGGCTCCTCGCCTTCGTGTCGACTTCGCCACCAGTGGGGGACTTTCAGTTTCTCCCGGGCCTGGTCGTCCTTGCGAATCAGCTCGAACAACGCGGAAGATTTTTTCGGCAGTGTCATGGCGGCGCATCCTTGCGTGCGGGCTATCGATTCATGCTAAGCCGGGCGCGACGGGGGTCAAGTGAAAAATTTTCATTTCAATCAGGCGTCCCCATCGCCCAATGCAATGACGCTTGCGATGGCGTGATCTTTCGTATGGCTGAGACTGACCATCCAGCCGGTGATCCCGCGTTGGCGCGCCAGTTCCGCCGCCATGCCACTGACCGATAACTTCGGTTCCCCGCTGGGCATGCGCAATACCTGCACGTCCGTCCAGGCGATCCCTTGACTCCAGCCGGTTCCCAGCGCCTTCAGCGCCGCCTCCTTGGCGGCGAAGCGCGCGGCCAGATGCTCGGTTTCGCGCACCGGATTGGCCCGGGCATACGCCCGCTCGGTTTCGGTGAACACGCGCTGGAGAAATCGATCGCCGTGGCGCTCGATCAGTTCACCGATGCGCGCCGTTTCCACCAGGTCAATGCCGTGGCCGAGGGTTTGAATCAATGGGTCTGGTTTCCCTTTTCAATCATCTGTATTTACTGGTCACCTTGACGCTTGGATTGTAACCACTTCGCAAGGGCCTTGGTTGAAAGGCAATTGACCACATGTTTCGGCTCGACCCATCCGCGGCGGGCGGTCAGCAGGCCGTAGCCCAGCAGGTCGAAATCCGCCGGGCCGTGCGCATCGGTGTTGATGGCGATCATGCATCCGGCTTCCACGGCGGCGCGCAGGTGCAGATCCCGTAAATCCAGACGCCACGGGTTGGCGTTCAGTTCCAGCGCGGCGCCGTGTTCAGCCGCGGCGGCGATCACCGCCCCCATATCCGGGCTCAGTCCCTCGCGCCGGCCGATCAATCGACCGGTGGGATGGCCGATGATGTGCACGTACGGATTTTCGATCGCCCGGACCAAGCGTTCGGTGGCCTTGGCCGAATTCTGCGATAGCGCCGAGTGCGGACTGGCGACGACAACATCCAACTCCGCCAGCAGGTCGTCTTCGTAGTCGAGCGAGCCGTCGGCGAGAATATCGACTTCGGTCCCGGCCAGGACGGTGATGTCATCCAGCTTGCCGTTGATTTGCCGGATGCGCGCCGCATGCCGTTTCAGGCGTTGTGCATCCAGTCCGTTGGCCTGGACCTGTCCCGCCGAATGATCGGTGACGGCGACGGTATGAAACCCGCGCCGTTTCGCTTCCGCCGCCAGTTCCTCGATGCTCAGCGAACCGTCCGAGGTGGTGGTGTGCGCATGCAACTCGCATTGGATGTGATCGATGGTAAGCGGTTCGGGCAGTTCGTCATCTGCGGCCGCGGCCACCTCGCCCCGATCTTCGCGCAACTCCGGCCCGATGTGCGACAGCCCCAGCTTTCTGTAGATGACTTTCTCGGTGTCGGCGGCAACGGGCTTGGCTTCGTCCATGCGCTCGGCGTCCTCGGCCTTCCACAGGCCGTATTCGTTGAGGCGCAGATCGCGGTCGATGGCGCGTTGGCGCATGACGACGTTGTGCTCCTTGGAGCCGGTGAAGTACATCAGCGCCGCGCCGTAACGATCTTCGCGCACGATGCGCAGGTCGACCTGCATGCCCGTGTCGGTGCGGATGGAGGTCTTGGTCTTTCCCGAAAGAAGCACTTCATCCACGAGGGACATCCCGGTGAAATGCTTGGCAAGTGCTTGCGGGTCTTCGCAGGCGGCGAGGATGTCGATATCGCCGATGGTCTCGCAGCCGCGCCGCAGCGAACCGGCGTAATCGACGCGTTTGGTGCAGTTCAGTGCCGCCAGTTCCTCGACGATCCGCACCGCCAGCGGCAGCGCATCGCCCAGCCGCGCACGTTGACCCGCCGATTCGGCATACGCGATCGACTTGCCGATCTTCTCGAGTGTTTTCTTTCCCAGGCGAGGCAGGTCTTCCAGCGATCCGTCGGCGATGGTCTGCTTCAATTGGTCGATGGAGGTGATGCCGCCCTGTTTCCATAGCGTGGCGACGGTTTTTGGGCCCACGCCCGGGATGTCCATCATCGCCGCCACGCCATCCGGCACTGCGGCTCGCAATGCTTCGAGCTCTTCCACGCGACCGGTCCGGTGGAACTCGGCGATCTTTTCCGCCAAGCCCTTGCCAATGCCTTCGGTGGCGGTCAGTTGTTTGGGATCGTCGGCGATGGGCTCGAGTTCTTCGCTAAGCTCGCGCAGCCGCCGCGCCCCGCGCTGGTAGGCATTGACGCGAAATGCATTGGCGCCGGTCACCTCCAGCAGCTTGGCCATCCGCTCGAACAGGTCGGCCAGTTGGGCGTTGAAAGACATGATCTACAGCTTAGCACAAACTTTTGCCGTGGACCGCTTCGACGATACACTAATGCCACCGAACCATTCGACAACACCTCAGGGGAAATGCCATGGAAACCCACCGACTGGCGCTGATCGTCGAGGCCATGTGGCTGATCATGAAGGACAAGTACGGCCTGGAGGACGACGAACTGATGGCGCGCATGGCGGAACTGGATCTGTCCGACGGCGCGGCGGACGGCAAGAAGGAAAAGGCCGGCCCGCGGCGCTGCCACAAATGCAACCGGCCGAACGCGCGGGCCTCGGTCTTCTGCCTGTATTGCGGAGAACTGATTCGCACCAAGCCGTTTGATTAAGCGGGTTCAAACGGATGGCCCGGTGCAATGGTGCCATTCGGCGTGCACATCAGTCGCCACAATCCCGCTGCCACCAGACTCATCAATTCCTGGCGGTCGGCCTGGGCGACCCACCGGTTCATCGGCTCCGGCAGCGCGGGATTGACCCACTGTTCGTACGGCGCGATCGTTTTGAGCAAAGCGATCAGCTTGGCTTCGCACGCAAAACTGGGTTGCGTTGTGTCCATGAAACACCCCCGGATAAGTTGCAGTTATTGCCCTTATCGACGGCAACGGGGTGGACCTGAAGTTCGTTGTTTTGCCTGCAGAAAAAAGAGACTTTTGATGTGCGTCACGAAAGTATAGACAGCGTATTTCCCTCAGGCCACATCACCCAGAGAAATCATGCCGCCGTATTGTTTGAGCAGGCGACCGCGTAACAGACGGCGGGCGGGATCGGTCAGCGTGGGATCGGCTTCGATGATGGCTCGTGCATCGCGCCGCGCCATTTGCAGAAGTTCAAAATCCTCAGGGATGCGCGCGATGCGCAACGGCGGCATGCCCGATTGTTTCATCCCCATCAGTTCGCCCATGCCCCTGATTTGCAGGTCGGCCTCGGCGATCTTGAAGCCGTCCGTGGTTTGCGTGATGGCCTGGAGACGCGCCGCGGCGTCTTCGGTTATTGGGTCCGTAATCAAGAGGCAGGTGCTTGGTTTGGAGCCCCGGCCCACCCGGCCGCGCAACTGGTGAAGCTGCGCCAGGCCGAATCGCTCGGCGTGTTCGATCACCATCACCGCCGCGTTCGGCACGTCCACGCCGACTTCGATCACCGTCGTCGCCACCAGCACGTCGATGTGGCCGTCCCGGAACCGTGTCATGATGGCTTCGCGCTGCTCGCGGGTGAGTCGGCCATGCACCGCTTCGACGCGGTTATCGGGCAGAACATTCTTTTGCAATTGCTCGACCCGTTCCGTCAGCGTAGTCAGGTTCAACGAGTTGTCGTCGATGGCGGGAACGACCACGTAGGCCTGTTTGCCGTCTTGGACGTGGCTGGCCAGGAACTGATAGATCGCGTTGGCTTGGTCCGGGCTGACCATGCGTGTTTCGATGGGCCGGCGACCGGGAGGCAGCGCATCGATGGTGGAGATGTCCAGATCGCCGAAGAGCGTCAGGCCCAGCGTCCGGGGGATGGGCGTGGCCGTCATCACCAGATAGTGCGGGCTGGTGTTTTCCGCGGCGGATTTGGAACGGATCTCGGCTCGCTGCAACACACCGAAACGGTGCTGCTCATCGACGACCACCACGGCCAGGTCGGCGAATTGCACCGAACCGGTGAGCAGCGCCTGCGTGCCGACGACCAGGTCGATCTCGCCGGCCTCGACGGCCTGATGGGTGCGCTGACGTTCGGCGGGAGTCAGCGAACCGGTCAACAGCGCGATGCGCACGCTGGATTGGTCCAGCATCGTGGCGATGGACAGGTGGTGCTGCTCGGCGAGCAGTTCCGTGGGCGCCATCAGCGCCGCCTGCTTGCCGGAAGCCGCGGCCATGAGCATGGCGTACAGCGCCACGACCGTCTTGCCGCTGCCGACATCGCCCTGCAACAAGCGGTTCATCGGACAGGACGTGGAAAGATCGGCGGCGATCTGGCGCACCACGCGATCTTGCGCCTCGGTCAATTCAAAGGGAAAACGCAGGCGGATGTGTTCGTCGATTGCCTGGCTGTGGCGCAGCGCCGGGGCGCGCAGCACTTGCGTGGCGTGATGACGCCGGGCCGCCAGTCCCAATTGCAGCAGCGCCAGCTCGTCGTAGGCCAGCCGTCGCCGCGCCGTTTTGACCTCGTCCTCATCCCGCGGTGCGTGCAACATGCGATACGCGTCGCGCAACTCCGGCAGCGCGCGCTCCTGCCGATACGCCGGGTCGAAGTGATCCTCGATCTGCGATAGGGCGTCTTCCAGCACGGCGCCGATCGCTTTTTCAATGTGCGTGCTGCTCAATTCATCCGTGGTCGGGTAGATCGGTCGCAGGTGATCGTCGGTTTGCGTGATTTGTTCATCGGGTTCGATGATGCGCCAGCGCGGATTGACCATCTGGCGGTGATCGTCGTAGAGGACGACCTTGCCGGACAATTCGACACGCATGCCGGGGTGGAGCTGATCGCGCAGGTACCCGCCGTGGAACCAGACGACATCCAGCCGATGCGTCGCATCCTCGACGGTGGCGACGAAACGTGATTTGCCGCGGTCCGGCCCGTAGCGCCAGTGCCCGCGCCCGCCGATGAACCGGCACGTGGTCACTTCCCCGACCACGGTGGCCAGCGAATCGACCGCCAATTCACCGATCGGCACGTGACCGGCATGCCGCTCCCAGCGCGTCGGCAGATGCTTGAGCAGGTCGGCCACGTTCCGTATGCCCAGCCGTTCCATGAGCACCGCGCGGCGGGGGCCGACTCCGGGTGCGAACTGCACCGGGGCCGTCAGTGAGATCGGTTCGGCGTTGGGCGAGGTGTCACTGCCGGGCATAAACCCATCATACCCCCATCGAACGTCAGGTGAATCGGGTTACAGTCCCAGGCCCCCCGGTAGTGTCATAACGTAGTCGCGGATCTGGTCGCGCACGCGCCGATAGATCGCCAGCTTTTCTTCTTCGTCTTGCAGGCCGGCGGCGAGGCGCGGCGGATCGTCGAAGCCGTGATGCACCACCTTCGCCCGGCCCGGAAACACCGGGCAGGTTTCGTGCGCGTGGGCACAGACCGTGACCACCGCATCGAACTCCACGCCCGCCAGGTCGTCCAGCGTTTGCGATCGGTGTTGCGAAATATCGACCCCGGCCTCGGCCATCACCCGGACCGCATGGGGATTGAGTCCGTGCGTTTCGATCCCCGCCGAGTAGGGATCGAGCACATCGGCTTTCAGGTGACGCGCCCAGCCCTCGGCCATCTGGCTGCGGCAACTGTTGCCCGTGCATAAGAAAAGAATTTTGTGCTTCATGGTTCCATCCTGACCACAGAGGCGCAGAGTTACCCGGAGATCACTTGATTTGTTTTGCTCTGTGCCTTTTTGTGTGGGCGCCCCACCTTCGCTGCTTGCAGCAAGGTGGGTATTGTTCTTTTTGCGATCTACTTTTGTCCTCCCACCTTGCCCTGAAGGGCGAAGGTGGGGCACCCCTGTGACTCTGTGGTTGTTCCTTACGGCTTGGTGGCGAAGATCTTGGCGCTGGCGGCGTAGTCGTTCAGGTTGTACAACTGCATCAGCTCCAGCAACTCACTCGCGTTGGGATCGGCGGGTTTCGTACCGCAGCAGCAGGAGGCGCTTGTCGCGGCGTTGGATGCTTCCTCCTTCGGCGGCGTGCAGCAGTTCACCTGGTTCTCAATCTTCGCGTAGGTGTTCAGGTCTTTTCCGGAATCGATCACGGTGACGTGGATCAGGCCGGCTTTCTCCAGACCCGTCTTGTAATCGTCCATCGGGATCGCCCCGGCAATGCACCCGGTGTACGCCCGCACGCTGTTCTTCAGATCGCACGGCAGCGCTTGCTTGAGCACGATATCGCTGACGGCCACGCGCCCGCCCGGCTTCAGCACCCGAGCGATTTCGTTGAACACCGCCTGTTTGTCATCGGCCAGGTTGATCACGCAATTGCTGATCACGCAATCGACGCTGTCATCTTCCAGCGGCAGGTTATCAATCGTCGCCAGGTGAAACTCGACGTTTTCGTATGTTTTTTTGTCCGGGCCGCCCTGTGCGTTGGCTCTGGCGCGCTCGATCATGGCTTCGGTCATGTCGATGCCGATGGCTTTTCCGGAGGGCCTGACTTTCTGCGCGGCGAGGAAGACATCGAGCCCGCCGCCGCAGCCCAGATCGACCACCACTTCGCCCGGTTTCAGGGAAGCCGACGCCGTGGGATTGCCGCAGCTCAGGCCCATGTTGGCCTCGGCGGGGATGGCCGCCAGATCTTGCGGGGAGTAACCGAAGGCCTCGGCGACGGCGCGCACGCCGTCATCGTTGCCCGACAAGGTGCTTTGCGCCACCGAGCCGTATTGCTGTTGCACGTGATCGCGCATGGACTTGGTCATGTTTCACCTTGTCTTAATTCACGGTGCCGCGGCCGGAGGTCTGCCAGTCTTCATCGAGCCGCACTTTCAATTTATGCAGCTCGCCGTCGACGTAGGCATCGGCCAGGACAATGACATGGCTTTTTTCCGGTTCGAGCAACGAACCGACCGGAAAGCGCTCGCCGTGCTGGTTGATGAAATTCCGCAGGTTGATGGTGACGGGCCGGCCCACGGGCAATTCCGCGATCACCCCGCCGTACTGTTGGTTGAGGTAGAAGGTCACCCCGGACAGGTGTTGGGTGGTGCGGTTGTCGATGCGGACCTGTCGGCGGTCGATGCGCTGCAACTCGATGTCCCATTCGGCGCCGGTGGCCGCATCGCGCGGGTAGGTCATCGGCTCGAGGTCCTGCTGGGTCGACTGGGCGGTGGGCAGGATGCTTTCGATCATGTGTTTGATCCCGGCCCGCTGGTCCTTGCAGCCGCAGAGCATCACCGCCGCAAGCAGGGCGGGAAAAGCCATCCATGTCCTCGTGATTCTCAAACCCATTGGCAGCATCCCATACAATGGTACATTCATTGGTGTTCCGGAGTATATGATGCCGCACGCCGAGCCGATGAGCAAGACGCCTGCCCGCCCCGCGCCGCTGGCGTGGGTGGATCGGGCCCCGTTCTACCAGGCGGGGCTGGCCGGGTATTCCGATGCGCCGATGCGGCTGATCGCCCGCCAACACGGCTGCCCCTATTGCGTCACCGAAGCGATGCTCGATCGGTTTCTGGTCGGTGGCGGCAAGGGCCTGCGCAAAGCCGAGCTCGATGACGCCGACCACCCCATCGCCGGGCAACTGATGGGCTCTCACCCGGATGAAATCGCCGCCGGAGCGCGGGTGCTGGTGAAGCTGGGGTACGACGTGGTGGATATCAATCTGGCCTGCCCGGTGAAGAAGATCAAAAAGAAAAGTCGCGGCGGACATCTGCTCAGCGCCCCGGATGAGGCGATCGCCATTCTGTATGCGGTGGCCGATGCGGTGGGCGGCGACGTGCCGTTGTCGGTGAAGTTGCGCCGCGGCTACGACGATAGTCCGCAGGCCGAGGCCGACTTCCACCGCATCCTGCAAACGGTGATCGATCTGGGCTACGCCGCCGCCACGGTTCACGGGCGCACGGTACAGCAAAAGTACATCGGGCCGGCGCGCTGGCCGTTTCTGGCGGAGATGACCCGCCGCTACCGCGATGCGATGCAACGCGGCTTTCTGCTGTTCGGCTCGGGGGATATTGAAAACGTCGAGTCGATCTTTCGGATGATCGAGCAGACCGGTGTGCACGGCGTGTCGGTGGCGCGCGGGTGCATCGGCAATCCGTGGATCTTCCGACAGGCGCAGCAGCGCATGGGGGGCCAACCCATCGCCCCGCCCACGCTCGACGAGCAGCGCCGTGTGCTGGCCGCCCATTTTGAACTGTCGGTCCGTCAGCACGGCGAGGCGCTGGCCGGTCGCATGATGCGCAAGTTTGGCATCAAGTTTGCCCGTCATCACGACCGCGCCGAAGAGGTGGCCAAGGCGTTCATTGCCGTAAAATCGCTGGGTGATTGGCGCGATGTGCTGGGTCGGTATTATCCATCCGGGCAAAGAAGTCGGGTTTGAGCAGCGTCTTTAATAGGGTCCGCAAGGGAGGTACGTATGCAGGCGATACAACGCGTTCGTCGTCACTGGGCGGTTTGGTGCGTGTTGTTGGGCGTGTGTCTGGGGATGGTGGCGGCGCATTTGCTGGACGGGACCGCACTGGCCGAGCCGAGAACCACAGCGCCCGAGACCACAACACCCGCACCCGCAGCGCCCGCAACCGCGGCTTCCGATTTACTTCCGCAGGAGCGCCACACCATCGAGCTGTTCAAAAACGCCGGCGGCTCGGTGGTCTACATCAACACGCTGGCCCGGCGGTTCAATTTCTGGACGCGCCGTGTCACCGAAGTGCCGCAGGGCACCGGGTCCGGCTTCCTCTGGGATAACCGGGGCCACGTGGTGACCAATTTCCACGTCGTCGCGCGCGCCACGCGCGCCGAGGTGGTGCTGGAAGACCAGACCACCTATACCGCCAAACTCATCGGGGCCAGTGCCGATCACGATCTGGCGGTGTTGAAGATCGACGTTGGTGACGCCGCGCTCAAGCCCCTGCCCCTCGGCGACAGCACGGATTTGCAGGTCGGGCAGAACGTCTACGCCATCGGCAATCCGTTCGGCCTCGACCATTCGCTGAGCACCGGTGTCATCAGTTCGCTGGAGCGCAGCATCACCTCCATCTCCGGTACGACCATCGAGGAAGTGATCCAGACCGACGCGGCGATCAATCCCGGCAACTCCGGCGGACCGTTGCTCGACAGCGCCGGCAAACTGATCGGCGTCAACACCGCCATCGCCTCGCCGTCCGGTGCCTATGCGGGAATCGGTTTCGCCGTGCCCGTGGAAACCGTCCGGCGTGTCGTTCCGCAGTTGATCGAGCACGGCCGGTATCTGCGACCGGCGCTGGGCATCTCCATCGACCAGCGCATCAACCGTTACCTGACCCGCCGGCTTGGCGTGGAAGGATTGGCCATCGTCGGCATCTA
>JANQHK010000090.1 GCA_028282685.1 Phycisphaeraceae bacterium | reverse complement strand
GATGGGGCGCCCCGCGGGCGAATGACCGCACCTGCCCCGCCGGGTTCGGGCGTTGTGCGGACCGCTTCCTCACGGGCGCGGCTCGTACAAGCCCGGCATGAATGACGCAAGGGCAAGCCCGGGGATTTCTGAAAGGAATGAAGAAAAAAAATGGTGCGCCCGGCAGACCCGGCGCACCATTCATTCTGTCAGATATTGACTGAAACCAAGCAGGCCCGGACCTGCAAGTCCGACGCTCCGGCCTTTGCGGCTTTTTGCCGGTTCAGCCGCGGCTTCGCCGTCGGCGGCGTAACGCCAGCAATCCGCCCAGGCCCAGCAGGGCCACGGAGGTCGGCTCGGGGACCGGGAGGAAGGTGAGTTCGGCGATGCCGATGTTCTGCTCACCTCGGCCGACGTAGACCATATAAATCTTGCCATCGTCGTCCATGAAGATGTTCGGATCGCGCAAGGCCCGGCCTTGGCTCTGCGATCCCGGCTGGGAGGGCTTGAGTTCCAGGTCAACCCCCTCCCAAATTAATTCGGGCGTCAGGATCAGTTGTTCTTGTTCGTCGATCCGTACCCAGTTCAGGGGATCCAGTCGTTCTTCTTCGGTGAGTCCTTCCAGCGACATCCGCACCATGAGGATCGATTCGGGCATGTCGCCGGCTGCATGATAGAAAAAGTAAACCGTGTTCCGGTCGGTATCGGCGTCGTACCACACATCGAGGTGCCGGGCGCCGTTCCGCGTCGGGCTGCCGGGGTCGTAGGGATCGGTCGGGATCACATCGGGATGCCGCAGGGCGCCCCAGTACGGCTTCGATGCAAACACATTCTCCCAGTAGAAGTTGTCCGTGGCCACGTTGTAACCCGTGCCGTTGGGATTGAAGAGCCCGCCGGGCTGATCGGCGTTGGCAAAGGTGGCCGGCGTGACGCCATCGGCGAGAAAGATCGGCGCCAGGTTCAACTGGCCGCCCAGTCCGAAGCTCATGACGCGGTTGACCTGCTGGCCGTTCGCTTCGCCATCCACTTCGATGATTCTGGCATAAGGACGGGCGAGAACCACATCGCGCAGGCCATGGCCCGTTTCGCCGCCTTCGGAGGGCAGGTTGAAGTTCAGGCCGTAATTGGACGTGGCGGCAAAGGTGTCGTGCCCCAGGCCGCCGGAGCCGGCGAAGGGCCAGTTCTGGGTGTCGTGGTGGCCGTGGATAAGCAGGACGATGCGCTGGTTGACATCATCCACGATGACCTCGGGCGAAGAGATGTGATCCTCGATCACGGAGTTGCCCAGGTCGAAGATTTCCTGGTTGAAAGGATCGCCTATGGCCATATCCAGAACACCGTGTCCCGGCGTTTGGGCGCCGGTGTTGTTGCCGCTGACGCCCCAGGCCTGGTCAACACCCCCGCCGCCCGAGGGATTCCAGACGGTCCATTCGCCCGTGAGGGAATCCGACCAAGCCATCTTGATGTGCTTGCCGGAGTGGGCGCCGTAGTACAGGTAATATTGGGCGTTGGGGTCGGGCCGTTCCGCTATGGGGATCCAATCCGGAACGCGGATCATCGTGGGGAACATGCCCCTTTCCACCTGCCAGTCCATAATCGGGTCCATGCCGCCGCTGTCCAGGGGATGGCCGGCGGGGCGAGCATCGATGCGGTCGGCGATGACCGAGTTACTCCCATAGCTCAAGGACGCCTGTACCAATACAAAGGCCGAGGCCAGCAACAGCATTGAAACCAGAGTGCGTGATAACTTGATTCCATTCATGTCGCGCCTTTGCCCTGGCGGTTGGAATTTGAACATCTCATTCATCCTTTCTGGCACGCCTGTACCTGTTCTCCGGTTCTACTCAGATGTCCCGAAAAAATACTGGGACATGTACTTATTTCAGCAAAGGGGGATACAAGTGGGTGAGATAGAATTGTTGATCCTCACAGACTCTTGTTATTCCCAGTACCTTTCAACTCAGCTTCACAACTGACTGCCCGAATGCCACCACCTGCCAGCTGAACATGCAATGCTCGTCCGCACAGCAAAAAGAATCCACGTATCGCCGCGTTGCATTGGGCGACACACGCTCTCTCAACCACAGGGCTCTCTCGAAATCCACAAAGGACGAGGCGAATTGCACGATTGTGCATTGACATTCTGCCTCAAATATACAGCAAGGTCAAGAAAATTTCACTGTTATGCATAATATTTCCACGCATGCCCCGTCCGGGCATCGGGAGCAGGAGATGGAGATCTGGGGAGAGTCCCTTAAATGCATATATAATCTGGGGTTGAAGCCGCGGCTTGGCCGCCATCGCAAGGGGCGGCGCGGGCACCTTTACATCCAAATCACCCTGCCCCAGAAACCCCGGGAAAACCCGGTTCTGTTTTACCGCCTCAGCCCCGCAGCAAAGGCGGCGAGGTCGTGCAGGCCCAGCGGGGCGGGGTCCACGATGTCCAGACTGGAATCGCGGATGAATCGGGCGGCCTCGGCTACGCCAGGCCAGGGAACAAATTCTGCGCAACTGGCCGGCGGAGCAGGAAGGATACGAAGCGGCGGGACCGATGCGCGTGATGGGATACAACAGCCCGTTCATCCGCAGTCGCGACCGCTACCACGAAGTGCAGATTCCGATTGTGCAAAGCAACCGTGAGAAAAGCCGACCGGAATGACATTCCCGCGGCCTGGCCTGATGATTTCCATACCCTGACGCTCCCTGCGGGGCGTCTTTTCGTGCGTTGTCGCGGACAACCGTTTTACCGCGGATGTCATGTTGCACGAGCGTGCGGCGTCGTTATCGTGGTAATCTTCTGCGCGGAGAACGCCGATGCATCGGTTCCGTTTCACCAATCGAATCTGTTCGGTTGCGGTGTTGCCGGTGGTGCTGGCCGTTACGGCGGCGTGTGCCGTGGTTCGAGCGGAGGGGCCGACAACGCGTCCCAACATTGTCTTCATCCTGATCGACGACATGGGCTGGCGCGATCTGGGATGCACCGGCAGCCGCTACTACCGGACGCCCCGGCTCGACCGGTTGGCATCGCGTGGGATGATGTTCACGCAGGCGTATTCAAATTGCGTGGTGTGCAGCCCCTCGCGCGCAGCGATCTACACCGGGCAGTACCCGTCGCGCAATCTGTTCACGAACGTGGTCATCGGAGAGAACCACGATAAACCCACGATCTACAACATCGGCAAGACCAAGGCCGAGCGACTGGCGAAGGTCAACGCCCAGCACTTTGACGCCGAGCATCTGCGCGTGATCCCGCTGGAGCAGATCACGTTCGCCGAGGCACTGCGCGATGCCGGGTATATCACGGGTTTTTATGGCAAGTGGCATTGCGGATACAGCCGGAGCTTTCATCCGGACAAGCAGGGCTGGATGGAAGCAGCGGGTTTTCGCAAGTTCCACCGGGGAACCGGTCCGCACTGGGGCAAACACTGGCAGGACATCGTCTTCAACTGCCCGGATATGAAAGATGAAGATTACGTTTCAGATTACCTGACGGATCGCGCGGTGCGGTTCATCGATAAGCATCACGGTAAGCCGTTCATACTGACGCTTTCGCATTACCTGGTGCACACGCCGCTGGCGGCCAAACCGGGCCTCGAAGCGAAGTACAAGGCGATGCCCGGCGATGACCAGCGCAATTACAAATACGCCGCGATGGTCGAAGCGGTGGACCAGAGCGTCGGCGCGATCGTAGCGGCATTACATAAGCACGGCATATCCGAAAAGACGATCATCGTGTTCACGTCGGACAATGGCGGGCTGATGCCGAAGTCCACTTCAAACCTGCCGCTGTCGGGGGGCAAGGGTTTTCCGTATGAAGCGGGAGCGCGCGTGCCGATGATCGTGGTCTGGCCGGGCGTGGTGAAACCCGGCAGCACCTGCGACGAGCGCGTGATGGGCATCGATCTGTACCCGACGTTTTGCGCCATGGCGGGGATCGCGCCCCCGAGGGAGCAAAAGCTGGACGGCCGATCGCTGGCGCCGTTACTCATGCAGTCGGGCGCATTGGGGAATCGGCCATTGTTCTGGTACTACCCGCACTACACCCACGCGGTCGGCCCTTACGCTTCGGTCATCGAGAAGGGGTGGAAGCTGATCCGTTACTTCAACGATGCCGATGGCGGTGCGTATGAGTTGTACGATTTGCGAAACGATCCGCACGAACTCAAGAATCTTGCCGCATCGCGGAAGGACAAGGTCGCTGAACTTTCGGGAATGATTGATGCTCACTTGGCCGATTGCGGCGCCCGGATGCCCCGGCCGCAGCCGGATTACGATCCGGATCGGCTTACCTATAAGGGCAAAAATTTCACGAAAAACCTGGCGGAGCGTCAGCGTGAAGCGCTTCAGACCGTCGGCTGTCGTCGGCCGGGAGATACACCGTGAGATTCCATCGTGTTCCATGCGATTGGATGGTTGTGGTGTGGGGACTGTGCCTTGTCAGTAGCAGCGTCCCCGTTCTCACCGCGGTCTGGGAGTTGTGTGATCTGATCGCCGACCCGTCGGAAACCAGGAACCTCGCCGAGCAACGCCCGCAGATTCTTGAAAAGATGAAAAAGACACTGGAGCAATGGCAGGCGTCCTGCGCCGCCGGTCTGCGGGGCTAGAGCATCTTGCGTCATTCATGCCGGGCTTGTACGAGCCGCGCCCGTGAGGAAGCGGTCCGCACGGCGCCCGAACCCGGCGGGGCAGGTGCGGTCATT
>JANQHK010000104.1 GCA_028282685.1 Phycisphaeraceae bacterium | reverse complement strand
CCCGACGACCGCTCCCTCACCGTCGCGGCTCGTTTTTTCACTTCTCACACACACTCTGAGAAAAATCCGCGTGGATTCACCGACGTGACCCGAATCATTGTTCCGGGCCAAGAGCGCGAATGCGATCCACCGGTTCGTGAACAGCGGTGACTTTCAGGCCGAAATTTTCACCGACCTTCACCGCCTCGCCCTGCCCGATGATCTTGTTGTTGACCATCAGGTCGAGCGGCTCCTCGGCGTGCTTGGGCAGTTCGAGCAGCGCACCGGGCCCCAGGGCCAACACGTCATCGAGCGGCATCCGGCGATGAGCCAGGCGCACGATCACCGGAACGCTGAGCTTGAGCATCGACTGGACATCGGGCGGCTGGGACATATGAACCTTATCGGGCAGCGAAGGGGAGGGGGTTTAACCGCCCGATTTCAGAGTCGGACGCCCCTTTTCGAGCGGGCTGGAAGCAGGCGATCGGAAACGGCGGCCATGCACGCCGCGGAGGTCTGAATATCAAACTTTCCCAAAGACCAGCGAGACGTTGTGGCCGCCGAAGCCGAAATTGTTGTTCATGGCGTAGGCGATGTCGTGCTCCTGGGCCTGGTTCGCGACGCAGTTCAGGTTGCACTCGTCCTCGGGGTTTTCGAGGTTGATCGTGGGAGGCAGACAGCCGTTGCTCAGCGCCAGGGCGCAGATGACCGATTCGATTCCGCCGGACGCTCCGAGCGTGTGGCCGATCATGCTCTTGGTGGAGCTGATGGCCAGGTGTTTGGCCGCATCGGGAAAGACGGATTGGATGGCGCGGTTTTCCGCCAGGTCGCCCAGCGAGGTGCTGGTGGCGTGGGCGTTGATGTAGCCGATTTGCTCTTTGTTGATGCCGGCCATTTTCAGGGCGTTGACCATCGCGCGGGCGGCGCCGGTGCCTTGCTCATCGGGCGCGGTGATGTGCCCGCCGTCGCCGGTCATGCCGTACCCGCACAACTCAGCATAGATGCGCGCGCCGCGCGCCTTGGCGCGTTCGTACTCTTCAAGCACCACCACCCCGGCCCCTTCGGCAATCACAAACCCATCGCGATCGACATCAAACGGACGCGACGCCCGGTGCGGTTCGTCATTTCGCGTGGACAGAGCCCGCATGGTCATGAAGCAGGCCACGCCCAGGGGAGTGACCGCCGCCTCTGCCCCGCCGGCGAGTATGACTTCGGCGTTGCCGTTGATGATCTGGTCGTACGCACAACCGATCGCATGGCCGCCCGAAGCGCAAGCGGTGACGGTGGCGTTGTTCACGCCGCGAATCTTGTAGTAGATGCTGATGTTGCCCGAAGCGGCATTAATCATCAGCTTGGGAATCATGAACGGACTGGTGCGATCCGGGCCCTTGTTCAGCATCTTGGCATGGCCCTGCTCGAACTCCTCGATCCCGCCGATCCCCGAACCCACCAGGACGCCGCAGGCGAAGGGGTCTTCCTTGCCGAGGTCCAGGCCGGCGTCGCTGACCGCATCGATCGCGGCGCTGAGACCGAACTGGGCGAAGCGATCGATCCGTTTGAGCGCGCGCGGATTCAGATCGATCGAACCACCGGTCCAGTCGGCGATCTGCCCGGCGATGCGCGAGGGATACTTGTCGGTCAACTCGAACCGGGTGATCGGCTCGACGCCCGAATCGCCGGTGAGAAAGCGTTTCCAGGTCGGCTCCAGCGCGCAACCCAGAGGCGTAACCCACCCCAAGCCGGTAATGACGGCGCGGCGTTTGCTCATCGTTCAGCCATACCTGTCAGGAAGGGGCGTTTACTCGGGCTTGTCGCCGGTCGCCTTTTCGATGTGCTCCAGGATGTAGTCAATGGCCTGGCCGACCGTCTGGATTTTCTCGGCTTCCTCATCGGGAATGGAGGTGTCGAATTCATCCTCGAATTCCATCACCAGTTCGACCGTATCCAGCGAATCGGCGTTGAGATCGTTGATGAAATGGGTGTCGCGATTGATTTCGCCCTTATCCACACCCATCTGCTCTGCCACGATATCAATGACCTTTTGTTCGATTTCTTCTTTGGTCATCGCAGTCTCCTTGACTGTAGGACCTTGTGTCCGTGATTAACCCTACGCCAACACTAACGCGGGCACTATATCCGTTTTATATGCTCTTGGCCAACACCCGACCCGAAGCCGGGATCAACCAAGTTTACTGCATTGTCATGCCGCCATCGACCGCCAGGGTCTGACCGGTGATGTAGCAGGTCGATTCTCCGGCCAGGAACGCCGCCGCTGCCGCCACCTCCTCGGCCTGCCCGAACCGCTTGAGCGGGATGAACTGCCGTGCTCCGTCCTTGATCGCGTCCGGCAGCACATCGGTCATGTCCGTTTCAATGAAGCCCGGCGCCACCACGTTAGCCGTGATGTTCTTGCCCGCCAGCTCCTTGGCCAGCGTTTTGGTCAGCCCCACCACCCCGGCCTTCGCTGCGGCGTAGTTGATCTGGCCGGCATTGCCCGCCAGGCCGGCGACCGAGCCGACGTTAATGATACGCCCCCACTTGCCGCGCATCATCGGCCGCGCCGCGGCGCGGCAGGCGATGAACACGCTCCGCAGATTCACCGCGATCACCTCGTCGAACTGCTCGTCGGTCATGCGCAAGGCCAAGCCATCGCGGGTGATTCCGGCGTTGTTGACCAGGATGTCCAGTCGCCCGTGGGTATCGGCCACTTCCTCAACCAGGGCGGTAATCGCCGCTCCGTCGGACAGATCGCACGGACGGACCTCGGCCGAGCCGCCGGCTTGCTCAATCGCGTTCTTGACGGCATTGAGTTTTTCTTCATTCCGCGCCACGAGCACCACATGCCGACCGTCGGCCGCCAGGGCCTGGGCAATCGCGGCGCCAATGCCGCGGCTGGCGCCGGTGACCAGAGCAATGCGTTTGTCGGTTGAGTCATTCATGTTCAATCCAATCGTTGATGATTGTTAACCGGTTGCACGTCCGACGGTACATCACGGGTGCGACTCACGTTGCGAATTCGGCGAAATTTTCCACTTTCGTCTTCTTATCAATCCGCCGCATCAGGCCCGTCAGAACTTTACCGGGCGCCGGTTCAATGTATCGGCCCGGCACGTTGGCCACCAACCAGCGCACGTTCTGCTCCCAGCGCACCGGCTGGACGATTTGCTCAACCAGACGTTGCTTGATGGCTGCCGGATCGCTTTCGTGCGGCTCGCCGGTGACGTTGCTGAGCACGGGGACGGCCGGTTCGGCGAAATCCACCGCATCCAGCGCCTCGGCCATGCGATCCGCCGCGGGCTGCATCAGCGGCGAATGGAACGCCCCGGCCACCGCCAGCGGCGTCGGACGCAATCCCATCCGCTCGGCCTCGGCCACCGCACGCTCACACGCCTCGGCGGTACCGGTGACCACCACCTGCATGGGCGAGTTGAAGTTGGCCGGTTCGAGCAACCCGTCGCCGCGCGCCGCGGCGCACAGTTCATTGACCTTGGCTTCGCTGACATCCCCGGTGACGGCGACCATCGATCCCCCGGCCTGCTCGGCCGCTTCCTGCATGAATCGGCCTCGCTGTTGCACGAGCTTCAAGCCGTCTTCGTAACTGAACACGCCCGCCAGGTGCAAAGCGGTGTATTCGCCCAGCGACAGCCCCGCCGCCGCGGTCAGCCCCGCCAGGTCCAACCGCCCGGCTTCGACCAGCGCCCTGCAACAGGCGACGGAGGTGGCGTAAATCGCGGCCTGAGCCACGTCGGTCTTGTTCAGTTGCTCCTCCGGGCCTTCAAAACAAAGGGTCGAAAGCGGCAGACCCATCCGGTCATTGGCAATGGCATACGCGTCGCGCGCCGCAGCGCTGGCGGTGTGCCAGCTCTTTCCCATTCCGACATGCTGGGCTCCCTGCCCGGGGCAGAGGAGGACGAGATTGTGTGATTCGTCAGTTGTCATTCAAAGCTTCCAAAGTGAGGTTCCCCACGTCAGTCCGCCGCCGAGTCCGACGAGCATCACCCAGTCTCCGGGTTGCAGTTTTCCCGCGTCCATCAGTTCATGCAGGCAGATGCCGACGCTGGCCGCGGAGGTGTTGCCGTATCGGTCGATGTTGATATAGAGTTTTTCTGCGGTCAGGCCGAGTTTTTCGCGCGCCGATTCGAGAATGCGTGCGTTGGACTGGTGCGGGACAACGACTTTCAGGTCATCCACGCTCAGACCCGTTGCCGCCAACGCTTCGTTGATGCATTTCTGCAGGCGGACGACGGCGAATTTGTAAATTTCCCGGCCGTTCATGATCAGCGTGTTGTAGATGCCGAGAAACGGTGCGCCGTGCTCGGGGATATCGCTTTCGGTGCGCGGGCAGTAGAGTTCGCCCCACTTGCCGGCATCGGAATGCAGGGCCTGGTAATGGACGCCGCGCTGCGGATCGTCATCGGCGCAGAGCACCGCCGCCCCGGCGCCGTCGCCGAAGAGAATACAGGTGGTGCGGTCTTTCCAGTTGGTGATGCGGCTGAGCGTTTCAGCACCGAGGACGCAGACGTTTTTCGCCGCGCCGCTACGGATGAAATTGTGGGCGATGTTCATCGCGCCGACGAATCCGGTGCAGGCCATGGAAACATCCATCGCGCCGCAGGGCACCGCGCCCAGTCGATCGACCAGCCGGCATGCCGTGGACGGGCAGCACATCTCCGGCGTGATGGTGGCGACGATGGTCAGGTCGAGGTCGGTCGGGCTCATCCCGGCGTTTTCCAGGGCCTGGCGGGCGGCTTCCTCGCAGAGATCGAGCGTGGTGATGCCGCCGGTGACGATGCGGCGCTCGCGGATGCCGGTGCGCTGGACGATCCATTCGTCGGAGGTATCGACCATTTTTTCCAGGTCGAAATTGGTCAGCACCTTGCGTGGGACGGCCAAACCGGTGCCGGCGATGCGGACGCCGGGGCTGGGATGGGGCGAGGCCGGGCGGGTCATGCTTCCTCCCCGGCATGCAGACGTTCGGCATCGGCCAGCGCATCGACGATGCGCTGGTTCACGCCGCGCTCGGCGTAATGAATGGCGTTGCGGATCGCGGCGGTCACGGTGCGCGCCTCCGACGAACCGTGCATGATGATGCAGATGCCTCGGGCGCCCATCAGCGGCGCTCCGCCGTATTCGTGATAATCGTGCTTGGCGTAAATCTTCTTGACGACCGGCTCGAAGCGCATCGCCAGGGCGGGATCTTCCTCGAAAATTTCGTGGGCGATGGTCTTGAACAATCCCGCGGCCAGTCCCTCGGCCAGCTTCAGCACCACGTTGCCGGTGAATCCCTCGGTGACGATCACATCGGCCAAACCGTTGAACAGTTCCCGCCCCTCGATGTAACCGCAGTAATTCAGCTTGGAATCCTGCTTCATCAGCTTGTGCGTTCCGCGGACCAGCTCGGTGCCCTTGCCCTCTTCGCCGCCGACGCTGAGCATCGCGACGCGCGGATTGGTCACGCCGTGGATGGATTCGGCGTAAATCCCGGCCATGTGTCCGTACTGGTGCAGGTGATGCGGTTTGGGGGAGATGTTGGCCCCGACATCGCACAGGACGATCGGGCCGTGGAACGTCGGGATGGTCACGGCGATCCCGGGCCGATGCACGCCGGGCAGACGACGCATGGCCATCTGCGCCGCACCCACGCAGGCGCCGGTGTTGCCGGCGGAGAGCAGGATATCGACCGGATCAGGCGCCCGTCGCGATCCCAACCAGGCCAGTTGGGCAATGGAGCTGTTGGGTTTATCGCGGATGGCCTCGATGGGCGATTCGCCCATGCCGATCACCTCGGAGGTCGGGTGGATGACCAGGCGCGACTCCCCGGCCAGGCCTTGCTCGGTGATGGCTTCGCGGCAGATCGCTTCGTCGCCGACGAGAATGAGTTGATCGCCGTCGTTCAGCAGGGGCAGAGCGGCCAAGGCGCCGTCCAGGATGGCATCGGGCGCATGATCACCCCCCATGACATCGACGGCGATGCGCATCGATCACTCTTCCTCATTCGATTGAAGCGTCAGTCCGGGACGGACGTACCCACAATTGGAACAGGCGGCATGCGGCAGCTTGGCCGAACCGCAATTGGGACAGGGGATGGTGGCGACGGCGCGCAACGCGTGGTGAGAACGACGCTTACGCTTACGTGTCCGGGAGATTTTGTGCGTTGGGTGCATGACGAGTCCCTTGGCTGGTTCCCTTACCGCCGACCTGGCATCCGGCTCGAATCCCTTGCGACAGCCATTCTAACCGATCCGGCGAAGCGAAGTAAGGTAAATGCTGACTGGGACACTGTCAAGGACGATCCGGCCGGTTTGCACGGTTCCCGGGCAAGCCGTGATTCAAACGACAATCCTTCCGCCTCCTCCGGCCCCGATCGATGACGCGACGGGTATCGCCATCGAACAAAAGCCGCGCGCCCTGTACCAGCCCGGTCCCCGCATCACCGACGAAATGCGCCGCAAAAACTGAACGGCAACGGTCATCGTGCTGTTCGTGGTGGACGAACGCGGGCGAACGGACGGTATTTCACATGCGCGTGCCGATTGTTTTCCGGTAAAATGCACGGCAACGCGTGCAGCGGGTTCCTGACAACAATCCAGTTCGCGTGAGGGGAGGTGGTCGTGATTGATTGAAAACTGGGAAAGGCCCTTGGCTTCGCGATGCGTAGCCAAGGGCCAAGGTGGCTCAGATCAGCTGTTCGTGAGAGGCTGAGAGAAAATCAGTGTGTCGCGCGATTCACGATGGTGATGAGAAGCCGTCAACCCCCTTCTTTCGCCCGCTTGCGCACGTCGTCCCAGTAGTCATCTTGCCACGGAGTCCAACCGGGATAGGTGTCCCAGCCAGCGACAATCCTCCCATCCCTGAGTTGGAATAGGTAGGCACGCCAGTCACCGACAATTGGCCACGGATAATGAGCCTTCTCATCGTAGATTATGATTGTGCTGTTTTTCCAATGCTCATCATGAAGCCTACTTCCATCGCCGCCCTCGGTCCAACCTGGCAGATGCATCTTGTACGCACGGTACTTGTCGAGTTGTTCATCGTTGCGAATAAACGCTCGTCCCTGCACAACCGCGTCAGGCTTTCCGAGCCGTTCTTCAATTTTCTGACGGCCCAAGTGCCCTTCGGCTTCGATCTGGTCAATCAGCGTGGATGCTTCGTGATGCCAGCCCTTCTGATTCGGCCAAGTGATTCCCAAGCTGGCGGGATTGCAGCCAGCGAGAATAGAAAGCACGGTGACGATGCCAACCAATAATCCAAGCGTCCTAACAATACTTGGCAAGGATGTCATTTTTGTGTCCCCTGTGCACCAGGTGTGATAACGTCCGCTACTGATTTGCGGCCTATGAAAAACGGCGTTGGGATGAGAAGTCCCTGATGGCCATAGAATATCCCGTTACCGCTGATGAGAGACCGTGACTCAGGATTATCCGAGAAACAAGTGTTGAATATCGCAAAACCAAATTTGTAGGGAGGATTGATACTGTTCCATCGGAGAACATATGCGCTTGGATGCAGTAGCTTGGGCGCGATTGGCGCTGCGCCCTGTTGCCCGTTATTGTCCCAATCATCGTACGCTTTGTCGTACTTATCCCACGCCTTCGCTGACTTTTTGGCGGCATAGTGATCGGTGATCGCCCCGTAGGGTCCCCCTCTTTGGAACCCGTGTCCCCAGTAGTACATGCCGTGCAGTTTCTTGTTCTGCATGCCTGTGGCGATGTGCGTGGTCAGGCCGTTGCCTGTCATGCCGCTCTGTTCATCGACCTTGAAGCCTCGCCGCCTAAGTGTGCCTCTGTCGTCGTTGTACCCGGCCCACTGCTTGCCAATACCGCCCATTTCACCTGCCCAGTAGACAAGGGCAACGTTTGGCACCTCGACCTTTTCGACGGGCAGGTCAAGCAGTTCGTTGAGTGTCTGCGGCTCGACGGCGAAGTCGGTGTGCAGCGGTGTTGTGCTGGCGGCGGGTATGACCGGCGCAAACGGGCCGATGTTGCCGGTGGCCACCGTGGGCTTCGGCGGGCTGCTATAATAACTTGCCTTTTCGTCCGGCAATGTATCCAAGATTGAGATCATTGCCAATCATATCTGCAACATAGATCACACAGTCTTTCGCCCGCTCTATGAAAGCTGTATTTACTCATGGTCTGATACTGGCCGATCTGATTTTCCGTCACTAGCCCGTAAATACCAATCACTTTCTGTCCTTTGCCAATATATATCACCACGAGTAATTAGTTTTTCTACAATGTATGCAGGATAATACAAGTAATAGCGCATATTGTCGTGTGAGTAACGAATCATTTGCGGTGGTTTTTCGCCATACCAATGCGGCGTCGTCAGGTTGATATATGTAAATGCGTATATTGCAATTGCCATAATACAACACGCTAAGGCCTTGATAGCCGTCGCTTTCTTCATTCTCATGAGAAATGACCTTTTGCAAATCACCGTCAGTCTGTTCTTGTAAGACAGTTGAATATATGAGCAGATACGTGTATTTGTTCTCTCTAGTATTTTATTCGAGTTTCCAGCGCATATCTCCACGAGGAACAAAATATTTGTGCTTGCCGAGATTCTTTCCTGTATGTGATATAATATGCCATCCACCCCAATTTACTCTGCTTCCATTTAAAAATACATCTGGCAAATTAGGAGGTTGTGACGAAACTGCAGCATTTGGCCTTTCGATGGGACCAAGCGGCGTATTTATACTTGCATTCATATTCTCAAGGGATTCCCAAGTCATTTCACAAGCATAGCTTCCTCCGCTTTTTCTGCATTTCCATTCTTCTATCCAAGATGAAAATATTGCATAATCAGTCCCTATACCACTTTTCTGTAATTTCTTCATTGCGTTATCCGTAATCTGGATGTCCGCATGTTTTGCTGGGATGATCACATGTAAATCTTTATGGAAATTATAAAAATCATATACAATAGATCTGACATACCCTTTGATCACGTCTGGCTCGGATAAATCACACTGAAATATTCCCTGCCCGTGTATTGTATAGTTTCCAGCCAAGTATGGTTGTTCATATTTTGGAATCACTCCTGTGGCTCTATAATCAATCAGCCAGTCCCAATATTCGCGGGCAACGCCACCTGTAGTAAGTGTTTTCTCGTGCTTCTTAACGGTCTTATTCCATTGTTTTGAAAATCGATTTCCGCTCCTCAGTTTATTAAGAAATGGACCGCTACGATACCACTCTGAGTTGTGCCACACATCAGAACCGTTTCCGTGAAGCCAATGATCTAATCCGTGTGCCATATGTACCATACCATTCTGACGAGCTAATCGAATGCCATTTTTTGCAAAAGAATATATTTCATCAGCAGACTTATCACTATCAATAACTATCCTATGTCTATTCCCATGCGGATCGACCCCGCCGTGCATGATGTGGTATCCGGCGTAGGTGTTCAGGCCATCGGGATAGCCCGCGTGGGCGGAGGGGGTGATGGACAGCAGCATCACGACGGCGGCGGA
>JANQHK010000051.1 GCA_028282685.1 Phycisphaeraceae bacterium | reverse complement strand
CTCCGCCTCCGGCCTGGAACAGGCGACGCTCCAGGTCGGCGGTGTGACGGTCGATCTCCGCCTCGCCCGCATCCTCGTCCTTGAGCCGATCCAGCTGCTCGATCAGGCCGTAGAGTTGTCGCGCGCGCTCGGCGGACCCGGCCACCTTCGCCAGCGATTCGATGGCCTTCTTCCGCGCTTCCTGGATGCGCTGGACCTTCTTCTGCTGCGCGCCGACCGTTTGATGAAACGCCTGAGAAACCCTGTGTTCCGGATCCATCGGCGGATGGATCGACTTGAGCCGAACGCCGTCCACCGCCAACCCGAGTTTCGCCTCCGTGGCGATGCGCTGGATGCGCCGAGTCAGTTCCGCTCCGGCCTCGGTGCGTCCGGTCCCGATCCACGCATCGATATCGCGCGTGTAGAGGTAGCGGGAAACTTCACGCTCGGCGATGTCCTTGATCAGACGATCCACGCGATGCGATGACCGCACGTAACGCATCACGTCGCCGATGTGGTAATCCACATCGATCTCGGCATTGACCAACGAGATCGAGGGCGTTTTCCCGTCCGCCTCCTGCGGCTGTTTCCCGCGCCCCGGGCTTCGCCGCTCGAACGGCGGCGGGGCCACGATCAGGTGTTGCGGGGCGCCTTCGCTGTGTTCGTTGGTCCAGAGGACCGGCACATCCGCCTTGAGTTTGATCTCGCTGCCGACCTTGACCGTGCGGACGCGTTGCACATCGTACGATTGCACGCGATCGATCGGCCAGGGCAATTTGAAGTGCAGGCCCGCCCCGAGCGGCTTGCCGACCAATGCGCCGAAACGGGTGACGACCGCTTTTTCGTGCGGGTCGACCACCACGATGCTCGACAGTCCCAGCAGCACCAGCGCGCCGAAAATCACCAGGTATCCGAAGGCCTTGCCGAGCATCTGGAAAAACCAGCTGCGCGTGATCTCGAAGCCGAACTGGTAGTTGATCGCCTCGTGGATGGTTTTGGCGATGGATTCGGGGGTGGTCAGCAGGGAGAGCAGACGGGAATCGAACGCGGGGCGGGGAATCTCTCCGGGCTTGCGCGGCCGGTAGATTTCCAGAACGAAGTTGAGCCCGATCTCGGCTCCGATGACGATCATCACGCCGGGCACGATGACCATCAGGTATTTCATCAGGAAGCTGGAGCCGAAGGCCTTCATCAGTCCGAACGCCGCGGCAAGCAGCAGGGCCACCAGCGCATTGCCCATCAGGTAGCCGGCCCCGCCGCGCAGCAGTCGCCACTGCCGCACCGAGCCCATCCCCGCGACGTACCGGCTGGCCACGAAGCCGATCAGCGCCAATCCCGCCAGTAGAGACAGGTACAGGATCGGCTCCTGAATGTTCCCGCCGGTCAAGGGCTTGAGATCATCAAAGGTGGCGTTCTTACCGAGAAGCTTGACGAGCATCTCGTGCGCCGGGTCGCCGGCCACCAACTGGGTTTTGGGAAGATTGATCAGCGCCAGCTTCTGAAGGTTGTTCAACAGCAGCCACAGGCCCATGCCGACCAGGTACGCCGCGGTCATCAGCGAAACGATCGGCAATCCCCAGCGATGCAGCCGCTCGACGCGCCGCCGCGCCAGCGACAGATCGTCCGCGGAGGTTTGAAAGAGGGAACTGTCGGCCCCGTGGGTGCGGGCCAATTGTTCGGTTTCCAGCGATTCCAGCCGTTCCAGGCGGCGTTGAGAATAAAGTAGCGCGAGGGTGAGCCAAAGCAGCAACCCGCCGCCGGCGTACCAGGCCGAGACAATCAGACCGCCCGTCCCGAGCGCGAAACCCAGCCCGCCGATCAGCCCGAGAAACAACGTCTGCACCAGCAGGCCGAACAGGGCGGCCTGCGTCCCGCGTTTGTAGGTTTGCGGATCTTCGTGGTTCATGCGCATCGTGCCTTGGGTTTAGGGGCCGGGGGCTCTAAGATGATCCCGGCCGTCGTTTGCCGCGTATCAATCACGAGAGTGTTCCGGGTCGCCCCGGCGTCAAGGGTACCGTCATCATGTTCATGCCGATCTGGACCATCGCCCGCAACACGTTCACCGAGTCGATCCGCCAGCCGATCTACGTGGTGCTGTTGTTGCTTGTGATCGGTCTGCTGGTGATCAACCTGTCGATGGCCAAGCTGACCCTGGAAGACAACAACCGCCTGATGATCGACGTGGGCCTGAGCACCTGCCTGGTGTTGGGCATGGCGTTGGCGGCCTTCACGGCCAGCGGCGTGCTGGCGCGCGAAATCGATAACAAAACCGTCCTGACCGTCATCAGCAAACCGATCGGTCGTCCGGCTTTCGTGATCGGCAAGTTTGTCGGCGTGGGCCTGGCCATCACCATGGCCTACTGGATCTGGTCGCTGACTTTCCTGCTGACCGTCCGCCACAAGGTGCTCAGTGCCGTGGCCGATCCGTACGACTGGCCGGTGATCGTGTTCGGAGGCGGCGCGTTGCTGGCGGCGCTGGTGCTCGCGGTGGTCGGAAATTACCTGTACGGCTGGGTGTTCTGTTCGTCGTTCAGCCGGCTGCTGGCCGTCACCCTCGCCCTGGCTTACCTGCTGGTGCTGATGATCGACAAGGACTGGCAATTCCAGCCGATCACCACCGAGTTCCTCGCGGCCAAAGCGACCAACTACGGCGAAGAAGCCAAATCCCTGCCGCAACTGATCGTGGCGCTGCTGCTCGTGCTGGAGTCGGTCTGGGTGTTGAGCGCGGTTGCCGTGACCTGCTCGACACGACTGGGCCAGGTGATGACCCTGGTGATTTGTCTGGCGGTGACGATCGTCGGCGTACTCAGCGATTACTTGTTCGGCCGACACGCGGAAAGCAACGTGTTGGCCGCGGTGGCATATGCCATCACGCCCAATCTCCAGGCCCCGTTCGTCCTCGACGCCCTGCACCGCAACAAGCCGATCGGCTGGACCTACTTCCTGTCGGTCAGCGGATACCTGGCCTGCTATTGCGTGGCGATGCTCGGCCTGGCCACGGCGCTCTTCCAGCGACGCCAGGCCACGTGATTCTGTGCGGAAAGATACACCACAGAAAACCGCGGAGGGCCACGGAGGGGAATCGTATTGGTTACGTGCAGTGTCGTTCATGTCAATCCGAATACGAATCACTAACGTTTGAAAACCATCTCTGATTTCTCTGCTCCGTGATCTGCGTGGTGCAGGTTTTACGTCGGCTGCGGGACCGGCTGCACGGACGGCGGCGGCGCGTCGTCGGCCGGTGCGGACGGGGCGCGCGATGCGGCATCGGCGTGTTCCACGTCCTCGCCCTCGCGCACCAGGCGCGCCGAGTTGAAGATCACAATCACCGAGCTGACCGCGTGCAGCAGCGCCGCCGCCAGCGGGGGAAGTTCGCCCGCGATCGCCAGGCCGCCGAACACCAGGATGTACAGCACGGCGAAGATCATGTTCTGCCGCACCACGCTGAACGTGCGCCGGCTGAGGCGCACCAGGAACGGAATGCGGTTGAGGTTGTTGTTCATCAGGGCGATCGAAGCCGAGTGGATCGCCACATCCGATCCGGCGGCGCCCATGGCCACGGAGATGTGCCCCGCCGCCAGGGCCGGGGCGTCGTTGACGCCGTCGCCCACCACCGCGACGGTGTGGCCGCGCTGCTTGAGATCGTCGACGATTGTCAGTTTCTGCGCCGGCAGCACTTCCGCCTGCACATCGGTGCAGTGCATTTCCCCGGCCACGCGCTTGGCCACCGACCAGCGGTCGCCGGTCACCATGGTCAACTGCTTCACGTCCAGTTCGCGCAGCTCGTCCATGGCCGATGCCGCATCGTGGCGCGTCTTGTCTTCCAGTCCGATCCATCCCAGCGGCCGGCCGCCGCGCGTCACGTAAAGCAGACTCAGCCCTTCGCTGCCGGCGGTGTCCAGGGCCGAAACGTCAACGCCCATGTCCTGTACGAACGTCTGGCGCCCCACGACCACGGCCTGCCCGTTCACGGTCGCCTTGATGCCGCGCCCGGAAACCTCCTCAAACTGTTCCGAGGCCGCCAGATCCAATCGGGCCTTGCGCGCCACGTCCACCACGGCGCGGGCCACGGGGTGACGGGAGTTCCGCTCGGCCGCCGCCGCGGTGCGCAGCAGGTCGGCCCCGTCCACGCCCGGTGCGGGATTCAGCCGCGTCACCGTCAGTTGGCCGGTCGTCAGCGTGCCCGTCTTATCGAACATGATGGCCGTCAGGCCGCGCGCCGTTTCCAGGTCGGTCACGTTTTTCACCAGCACGCCCAGGCGCGCCGCCGCGCTCAGCGCCGCCACCATCGCCGTCGGCGTCGACAGAATGATCGCACACGGACAAGCGACGATCAGCAGCGATACCACCGGATCCATCTGCCGCTCGATCACCAGTACAATCGCCGCGATCATCAGCACCACCGGCGTGTACCACTTGGCGTAACGATCGGCGATCCGCATGATCGGGCTGCGCGAGCGCTCGGCCTGAAGAATCAAATCCTGCACCCGGCCCAGCGTGGTGTCGCGCCCGGCCTTGGTGATCTCGATGTCCATCGCGCCGGTGACGTTGATCGTCCCGCCGAAGACTTCATCGCTCTGGGCTTTGTCGACCGGGATCGATTCGCCGGTGATGTTGGCCTGGTCGACCGTCGAGGTCCCGGCGACCACCCGGCCGTCACCGGGAATGTTGTCGCCGGGGAGGACGCGCACCCGGTCGCCGGGGCGCAGGTCCTTCGCTTCGACTTCCTCTTCGCCGCGTTCGGTAATGCGCGTGGCGCGCGTCGGCGTGATGCGGATCAGCGATTCGATGCTCTTGCGCGCGCCCAGCGCGGTGCGATGCTCGACCAACGACGAAAGGATCATCAAAAACGCCACGGCCCCGGCTTCGAGATACTCACCCGCCGCGAAGGCCGCCACCACCGCCAGCGCCACCAGTTCGTCCATGTGGCTGTGGCCCTGCACCAGATCGCGCAGGGCATGGTAGACCAGCGGAGTGCCCAACAGCAGCGCCGCGACCATCGCCAACAGGTTGGCCTGGTAGGCAGCGGTGTCGTCCGGACCGCTTTCAAAGAAGAATCGCGCTAAGAAGGCCACGATCAGCAACAACCCGCCAACCAGAGTGATCATGATCTGGGCGCTGGCCCGCCCGGTGCCGTCGGACACCATGTCGTGGACATGATCGTGCGCCATAACCGATATCCTCACAAGAATTTAACGCTGATTATCGACTCCACGCCACAGCTTCAGGCCGCAAGCGGGCCTTGTTGCGCCCAGCCCTGATACGCTCGGGAATATGCATGGGTTCGGATAAATCGTTTCTCTCACGCAGGATAACCAACGCACGGAGCGGAGCGCGTCGGGTCCATTCCGATTCAAAACTGCTTCAGGAAGCGCACATCGTTCTCGTAGAACCAACGGATATCGCTGATGCCGAATCGGCGCATGGCCACTCGCTCGATACCCAGCCCGAAGGCGAAGCCGGTCCACTGCTCGGGATCGTAGCCCACCTGCTCGAACACCGCCGGATCGACCATGCCGCAGCCGCCGATTTCGATCCAGTCGTAGTGATCCTTCACCTGCATCTTGATGTCCAACTCGGCGCTGGGTTCGGTGAAGGGGAAATAGCTGGGACGCAGCCGCACCTCCGCCTCCGGACCGAACATCGCATGGGCGAACTGGATCAGCGTGGTCTTCAGGTCCACCATGGTCACCTGGCGATCGACGTACAGGCCTTCGATCTGATGGAACATGGAGGAGTGTGTCGCATCGTGGGTGTCCGGTCGATACACCCGCCCCAGCGACACGATGCGCACCGGCGGGGGGGTCGACTCCATCACACGAATCTGCACCGTGGACGTCTGCGTGCGAAGCAGGTGGTCGTCGTCGATGTAGAAATTGTCCAGCGGATCGCGGGCCGGATGCTCCGGGGGGATGTTCAGCGCGACGAAGTTGTGGCGTTCGTTCTCCAGTTCCGGGCCTTCGGCCACGTCGAATCCCATCCGGGCGAACACCTCGATCAATTCATTCATCACCTGGGTCAGCACGTGCGTCCGCCCCAGTCGCGGGGGCAGGCCGGGTTCGGTGATGTCGATCATCGGTCCAGCGGCCTTCGGCTTGGCGCTGCCCAACTCGCCCTTCTTCCGCTCGTATCCATCTTGCAGGCGGTTTTTCAGGATATTCAGGCCCTGGCCCAGCGCCGGCTTCTCCTGCCCGGACGCATCTTTCAGCCAGGCCATCGCCGCCTTGAGCTTGCCCTTGGAGCCCAGATAATCGATGCGAAAACGCTCGAGTTGGTCGGCATCAACGACCCCGGCCAGCGCCGCTTGGGCTTCCTGTTCGAGTTGGGAAAGTTTCTCCAGCATGCGTTAAGACCGATAGCATACGGGCGGACTCAAATCGTGCCAAACACGCGGGAAAACGGAAACGAATAACTCGCCGCGGTCCTTAATCTGTCGGTGCATCGGGTCGATGCTCACCTCTGGAGCGACGTAGCCCCCCAACGGGGCGGAGGAAGGAAAGATGAGCAACACCAGCGCGCCCCATGCGGCGCCAAGGGGACCATCTTCACCACAACCCGGGCGTGAATGCGGCGAATGCAACGTCTGTTGTCGTACGCTTTACGTCCGCGATCTGAACAAGCCCGCCGGGGTGGCCTGCAAGTTCCTTACCCCCTCCGGCTGCAGCGTTTATCAGCACCGCTGGGACGTCTGCAAGGGCTTCGTCTGCATGTGGCTGCGGGATCATCACGGCCTGTTCGCCGATCACCACCGCCCCGATCAACTCGGCCTCATCCTCGTCGGCAAAAGCGATGACGACACCGGTCAAACCCGCTTCGTCGCTCACGAGGTCTGGCCCGAAGCCGCCCAAAGCCCCGAAGCGCAGCGCGTGATCGAATTTCTCGCCCAGTTCGGCCCGGTGAAAACCGTCCCCGCAGCGCAGCCGAAAGATCAACTCCACGACATCACCCTCACCGTCAACGGAAAGGTGATCGAACCCCACGCCGCGTGAGTTTGTTAATTGGTTAACCGGTTAATTGGCTAACTGCCCGGATTGCATCCTAACCGGACCTGATCCCTTCGACTCGCTACGCTCGCTCAGAACTGCTCACAATTCCCCGGCTTCCCTGGCCCTCTGAACCAGTTCCTCGTAGGTCATGACTCGATTTGTCACTTTGCCGTTTTCCATCTCCGCCTGGGTGGGAGGCCGCACGTACATCACGATACCCGGCGGTTTCTGGAAGATCACCATGAGTTGTCTGCCCTGCTGGCCGTGGAAGATCCCGCCGCGACCACTGTCGACAACATAGGTCCACTTCTCGTAGGTTTTTCCGGTGTACAACTTGAGGGCTTCGACACTGGGTCGTTTGCCGCTGAATACATTATTCAGGTTCAGCGCTTCCACCTGCTGTTGGGTCATGCCGGCCTTGACCGGTCCCCACTGTTTGGGCTGTTTGGCCACGTATTCCGGAGCAAGAGGATTGTATCGCTTGTCTTCAACAGGCGGAGGCGGTGGGCCCGGCTTCTTCTCCTCGCCGCCCATCATGGCGATGAACGGGACGGTCATCAGGATCACGGCCAAGACAATGGCTCCGATGATGATGAAAGGCGGACCTTTTTTCTTGGCCGGGCGTCGGCCGTTGGCGGCTCGGCCCGGGCCTTCCACCACGATATTGGGATCGCGTTGCTTGGTCGGCGTTCGTCTGCGTGCCATCGGAACCTCGTAATTCAGTGCGGGAAATCGGAATGGCGGGGCGGCTGGGCAGGGAAAGCAATAATACACCACAAAAACCCGGCACCGCAAATTTATCCCAGACACCCAACGGTATAGACGCAAAAAATGGGTGGTGGTTCAACCAAAAAACCCGTGGGATCAACCGCGGGTTGAGGATTGTTTGGGAAGTTGATGACGCGTCGATCTGTGATCGACCGCTAAACATTCACGCCTCAGGTCTCAGGTTTTATTCCTTCACCTCATAATCGGCGTCGATCACATCGTCATCGTTTTTCTTCTTTCGGGGCTCGGCGCTGCCGTCAGCACCGTCTTCGCCGCCGGCTGCGGAGGCCTGGGCCTGCTGCTGTTGCGCGGCCTGCTCGTACATCGCCTTGCCCAGTTCCATCGAGGCCTTTTCCAGTTCCTCCAGCCGCGCTTCGAGTTGGGCCTTGTCCTCGCCCTGGATCGCTTCCTCGACGGCCGATGCGGCGCGCTCGATCTCGGTCCGCACTTCCTGCGACACCTTGTCGCCGTGTTCGGTCAACGCCTGGCGGGTCTGGTAGACCATCTGGTCGGCCTTGTTGCGCGTCTCGATGAACTCGCGCCGTTTCTGGTCTTCCTCGGCGTGGGCCTCGGCGTCCTTCTTCATCTGCTCGATCTCATCATCCGACAGGCCCGAGCTGCCCTTGATTTCGATCTTCTGGGATTTGCCGGTGGCTTTATCGGTGGCGGTGACGTTGAGGATGCCGTTGGCGTCGATGTTGAACTCGACCTCGATTTGCGGCACGCCGCGCGGCGCCGGGGCGATGCCCGTCAGGTTGAACTGGCCCAGCGTGCGGTTGGCGCCGGCCATCTCGCGCTCGCCCTGGAGCACGTGGATCGTCACTTCAGTCTGGTTGTCCGCGGCCGTGGAGAAGGTTTCCTTCTTGCTCGAGGGAATCGTGGTGTTGCGCGGGATGAGCTTGGTCATCACGCTGCCCAGCGTTTCGATGCCGAGTGTCAGCGGCGTGACGTCGAGCAGGAGAATATCGCTCTCGCCGCCCTTGCCCAGTTCGCTGGCCAACACCGCCGCACCCACGGCCACCACCTCGTCCGGGTTGATCGACTTGTTCGGTTCGCGGACGAAGACTTCCTTAACCAGCTCCTGCACCGCGGGGATCCGCGTCGATCCACCGACCAGCACCACCTCGTGAATTTCCGACGGCTGAATGCCGGCATCGGCGATCGCTTTCTTGCACGGCTCGCGCAAACGCGCCAACAGATCGGCGATCAGCGATTCCAGCTGCGCCCGCGTGATCGACATCTGCAGGTGCTTGGGACCGGACTGGTCGGCGGTGATGAACGGCAGGTTGATCGTGGTTTCGAGTGTATTCGACAGCTCGCACTTGGCCTTCTCGCAGGCCTCCTTGAGGCGCTGCAGCGCCATCGGGTCGCTGCGCAGGTCGATGCCCTGCTCGCGCTTGAACTGATCGGCGACGTAGCCGATGAGTTTCTCGTCCACATCGTCGCCGCCGAGGTGCGTATCGCCGTTGGTCGATTTCACCTGGAACGTGCCGACTTCGGGATCGATCTCGAGGATGGAGATATCGAACGTGCCGCCGCCGAAGTCGAACACGGCCACGGTCTGCTCTTTCTGTTTCTCCAGCCCGTAGGCCAGGGCCGCAGCGGTGGGTTCGTTGACGATGCGTTCGACCTTCAGCCCGGCGATTTCCCCGGCTTCCTTGGTGGCTTGGCGTTGCGAGTCGTTGAAATAAGCCGGGACGGTGATCACGGCGCTGGTCACCGTTTCGCCGAGATAGTCTTCCGCGGTTTTTTTCAGGTCCTGCAAAACCTTGGCGGAGATTTCCTGCGGCGTGTGCTGCTTGCCGTCCACCTCGACCTTCACCAGGTCCTGCGGACCGCCGACCACCGCGTAGGGGACAATCTTCTCCTCGGCTTCCACTTCACTGTGGCGCCGGCCCATGAAGCGCTTGATGGAGTAAACGGTGCGCTGGGGATTGGTCACCTGCTGATGGCGCGCCGCCTGGCCGACGAGAATTTCCCCCTTATCGGTGTAAGCGACGACGGAGGGCGTGAGCCGATTGCCGGAGCTGTTGACCAGCACCTTGGGCTGATCGCCCTCGACCACCGCGACGACGGAGTTGGTCGTTCCCAGATCGATTCCGATGGACTTAGCCATATCCTGACCTCGCTTTCGCGTTGAGTTTGTGCGTGAACCACCGGGGTGCAGTCGCTACATACCCCATGGGCAACGGGCAAGCCCCGTGCCACCGGCTTGGTGCACAAATCATTTATTGACAGAGACTAATGCGATTATCGGATGTGATGATTCTGCCGCAGAAGGTGATACCGGCCGCCCAGACTGCCGTTTTGGCACCGAGTTATTCTTCCGGCGTGCCCAGGTCGGTGTGTTCCCAGTCGACATCGGTGGCCGAGTCGTTGAGGAAGGCCTCGAGGACCTGGCGGGCGTGGGTGAGATCGGTTTCGCGGACGAGGATGCGCACGTCGCCGGGCACGGCATTGCGGAGCCCCGCGGTCTCGCCGCCGGCGCTCATCGCCTCGATGCCTTCGTTGACCAAGGCGTCGACGATCAGTTTGGCCTGGAACTCGCTGGCCACGCCGACCAGAATGATCGGCTCGGGATGGGCCTGTTGATCCGAATCGTTCATGCGGTGATCCTCGCTTGCGGGGGAGCCGAATCATACCACAAAGCGCTACCGGTTGAAGATGTCCTTGAGCACATCCTTGATGATCTTCTCTTCCGGCTTTTCCTTTTTCTCCTTTTTTTCGGCCGGTTTTTCGGCGGGCTGCCGTTGTTCCTGTTCCCTGGGTTTTTCGGGCTTGACTTCCTCGGGCCAGGGGAAGGGTTTGCGCGCCGGGGGCGGCGGATCGAACTGGCGCTTTTGAACTTCATCCCCCTTGCCGGTGGCGGTGTCGAGAATGTCACGCGCCTTGCCGATCTGCTGCAAGATCTTGATTCCGGCATCCCCGCCGCCGAACTGACCGGCGATGCCCGTGGCGGTCAAGGCGGCCAGGCGCGCGGTCATCTCGTTCACGTTCGGGGAAAGGTTGTTGACCGGGCCCTGCATGACGAACTGATCCGCGTAGTCGGGTTGATCCTCGAAAGCGGCGATGCCGTACACGCGGCGCAAAGCGCGCTCGGAGATGCCGAGGATCATGCGGCCTGCGCCGGGGGCGATGCGATGCTTGCCGACCCGGATGGGCCGATCGCTGAAGTTCAACGTGCCCCAGGTGGCGACCTGGTAATTGTCGCCCAGCAGCATGTCCATGCGCGTATAGCGGGCCACACCATCGACCAGCGCAAAGTCCACCGGGGTGAACCAGGCGAGCAGTTCGTCGTCACGCAGGCCCCGGGCCGCCTCGCCCAGTTCCAGTCGCGCCAGCTTGCCGACGGTTTCCGGCAGTTCGAGCAGTTGTTTGATCAGGCCCGCTTTGCGCACCACCAACTTGCCCGGCTCGATCGTGATCTTCGGAATCCGCACGTTCGTCTTTCCGGGATTATCCAGGGGGACGGCAAATGCAATCGGCCGGGTATGCCCCGGGTCATTCACCGGCACCGCCCGGTTGTAAATCGTCACCTGGATCGGCTCGAGCGAGCGCACCGTCTGTTTGAGCAACGGGTGATCGATGAAATGGCGGGTCAGTTCCTCGGTGACAATCATCTTCGCCGTGACGTTGCTGTCGAGCGTCAGCAATCCCTTGTTCAGACGGAGCGGCGCATCGGCCACGGCATTGGACGAGCGCAACACCAGCGTAACGGGCCCGGCGCCGTTGACGACCTGCGGTTTCAGTTGCATGGTCACCGTCGGACCGAACACACCGGACAGGGGAACATCGCCGGTGTTGAAAGCGTCGAGCAGTGCGGTGGGAAGATTTTCCACGGTGGCATGGCCACGTGCGGTCATGGATTGGTAATTGATCTTGCCGGTGTCGGGCTCGGTGAGATCGGCCAAGTCGAGTTTCGCGGAGATGGCGTTGGACGAACCGGCAGCGACGCGGTCACCAGTAAGTTGGGCGTTCAAGTCCAGCGTCATGCCGGCAAGGGGATTGTCGGTAGCGATCCCGGCCTTGAGATGGCGCAACTCGGTGTTGAGCTTCTGCTCGGTCAGGCGCAGTTTCATACCCGGCGAACTGAGCGAGGCACGCAGCGCTACTTTGGACATGTCAAAGGAAGATTTCCCGGTTGCAGCCGCGGCGGCCAGTGCATCGGCTGAGACGAGCGCCGTGGCGGCCGGCGCGGGGCTGGCGGTCGGCATCGGCACGATCAGTTTTTCAAGTTGCAGGGTGAGCGTGGTCGGTTCGAGTAATTGAACCGGCGCCGCCCGGCCGGCATCGGCGCCGCCCAGCGCGCGCAGGGCCTGGAGCGATGTATCGTTCAGCGCAACGGTCAGCGTGGAAGCGCGCGTCAGTTGCACGGTGTCGGCCAGGGCGAGATTCAGCGTGCCGTTGATGTTCCGGGATTTGACGGCCATGGCCGCGCTGCCCAGGCGATTTTTCTGCCCGGCCAGATCGGCATCGATGGCGGCGGCGAGTGTCGGACCGACGATGGGCTGAAGTTTGCCCGCCATGCCGGTGAACGTTTCGACCAGCGCGACGGGCAGGCCGGTCACGCCGAATTTCGCCTTGCCTTTGGCGGTGGTGAAATCGGGCCGGCCCGCAGCAAGCCAACCGGACAGGTCGACATCGGCGCTGATCGTGCCATTGACGCTTTTTTCCTGTTGGATAGTCGTCTTGCCGTCGGCCTTGAAGACCAGGCGATTGGTCGGGCCCTGCACGTTGAAGATTCCGTTGAGGCCGGAGAGCGTGATGCGGCCGGCTTGATCGGGTTGGGCCAGTGCGATGCGATCGACGATCAATGAGCCGGCGGTCCTCAGCTTGGCCAGTGAGAACTCCTTCAACGCGGCATTGAGGGAATCGAGAGTCAGCGTGACCTTCACCGGGGCGGTCAGTTGCGGTTGGCCTTCGCCGGTCATGCCGAGTTTGGTCAGTTGTTGCGGCGTGAGTGTCGCTGTGATCCGCGACTGTTCGGTCAACTTCAGGTTCATCCCGGTATCCAGTGAGCCGACCAGGCGCGCCTGCCGATCCGACCCGTCTCGCGGTCCAGCAAGGACGATCGCCCACCTTGGCAGAGCCATGCCTTGGTCCGGATCGAGCGTGAATTGGCCGTCGCCCTTGATTTCACCTAAGGGAACCGCAGCGGCAATGGAATCGGCCTGGGGAATGATTGATGCCGTAAGAGCCCATTGCAGATCGTTCGGTTTACCCTCGAAAGACAAAGTCGCACCGTGCATGTGCAGAGGGCCCGCCGCTTCGATTCCCGAAACCGCTACATTCTGCAACCCGACCCGGACTTTGGCGCGAACGCCATTTAAGTCAAAGTCTTCGCCGGCAGCGGGGCGCGGAATCACCAATTCGCTGAGTTTAAGCTCCGCCTGCATTGGCAAGTTGTGAGGACCCGTTCCAATCGCCAAGTCCAGATCACGGGACAGCCGCTTACACAGTTCCGCGGGCAATAAACGGACCGTGCCTTCGGTATTCTTTTTCAGCGTGACCTGCTTGGCATCGGCATGAAGCGCCAGTTGTGCGTTGAGTGTGGCGGACTCGGCGGTGATGTTGGCGGTGATGTCATTGGGGCCGTTGCTCACCACGTCGGCGGCCAAGGTGATCCGTTGACCCAGCGCGTCGACCAACATCCCGTCCAATCCTGCGATCTGATCGATCGGCGGCGTGGGCAGGCCGGTCAGCTTGATGTTGCCATCGGCGGTGAGTTTGTCGAACTGCGGTTCGCCAGCGGCGGAGAACAGATTGTTGAGGTTGGCGTTGACGGCGACCTGTCCCTGCTGATCAGCATGGCGGGTGGCGCCGTTGAGCGTCACCGCCACCGCTTCGGCAAGATTGTCGGTGGTGATGTTGGCGCTGACTCCGCTCCAGCCGATCGTACCGATTGTTTCATCGCCGCGGACTGCGCCGTCCCCGATGCTCACGGTGCTTCGTGCCGCCAGCTTCGCCGGATCGAATCCGCCCAACGGCATGGAAAGTCGCTGCAACGTGATGTCGATCGGCACCGGTTGGACCAGCGCAAACGCCGCGGATTTGGTCCGGCCGTTCTCATCGGTGGCGGCCGTCCACTTGCTGACCAGCGCCGGCGAGGCGAGTTGGCGAATTTGCCCCACGATGTTGATCAACCCCTCGTTAACCGAGACGGTGAGCTGGCTGTTGTGGTTGCGGCTGGTCATGGTGATTGCCAGCACCTGGCCGCGCTGGGGATCGGTGCGCGGGGTGAGCGTGAAATCCAGGCGATCGCCCACGGCCTCGGCGAGCTTGCCCTGCATGCTCAGCAGTTGATCCAACTGTCCCGCCGGCACCGCGCTCAGCTTCACCTGGCCCGAGAGATTCAACCCCGCAAGCAGTTCCTGCAGCGTCAACGGTTTGGCCGCAAGCGCCATCACGTTGTTCACGTCGATGGTCAGGTCGGTATCCAGATTGCTCGAGCGCGCCACGATGCGCGTGGTCACCGCTTCGCCGCCCTCGGTGGAGCTGGTGATGTTCAGATCGAGCTTCGGCCCGAGCACGGCGATGAGTGTGCCCTGTTTGCCGATCATCCCGTCGATGCCCGCGATGGGAAGGCCGGTGATTTTCGAGGTGGACTGGACGATGGGTTTTCCCAGTTCGCCCCGCTCGTTGAAACCACCCAGCGAAGCGGACCAGTCGATATTGCCGCTCAGTGCGCCCTGGCGTGTTTTTCCGGTCAGCCGGGAGGTGATGGGCCGGCCCACTTCCACGGCCGCGACGTTCAATTCCAGATCGGTCAGCTCAACCGGCTCATTGCCCGGCTGGGTGACGCGCACCTGCGCATCGCCGACCACCAGCTCAAACAGGCCCGGCAGTCGGAACGGTTTGCCCGGTTCATCTTTATCGCTTACGTCTTCGTCTTCTTTCTCCGCCGCGTCTGCCATAGCAATCGCATCGAGCAGGTTGTTCGAGCCGGACTCATCGGCCGCGATATCCCCGCGCAGGCCGGTCAATTCGATGCGCCCGAAATCGCGACTGCCGGTGACGATCGACCAGAGCGTGGCGCTGATATTCAGTTTCTCGAAAGTGATGATCTGGTTGCCCTGCGGATCGAGCAGTTTCACATCGTTCAAGGATTGGCCGCGGAACCAACCGAATCCCGCCGAGCCGATCTCGATCGTCCCGGCGATGCGCCGGTTGACCGCTCCGGTGATCTTGTCGGTGCCGAATCCGCTGGAGGCGATCATCGGCGCCGCCAGCGCCAGGCCCGCCACGATCACCACCAGCACGATCAGAACGGTCATCAGACGTCGCAACGGCCGCTTGCGCTTCGCTTGATCCGCCGAGGGTTCGGTTTGCGTTCGATTCGACATGATTCGGCCCCTTTCAGCCGCCCGATTGCGGCGATGTTTCATCGAGATGCATGGCGTGATTGCGTTACGCTCCGGCCGGGGCCGGCTGTCCGGTGATGTTCAACATACGATCCAGCGCCACCAAGGCCCATTTTCGCGCATCGGGATGCACCCGGATGCGATTCACCACCCGGCCCGCCGCCAGTTCGTCCAACGTCCAGAGCAGGTGCTGCGGATCGATACGGTACATCGTCGTACACAGGCACTGACAATCAGAGAGAATGCGCACGCGGACGTCTCGTTCCTTCGCCCGTTGCGCCAATCGATTGACCAGGTTGACCTCCGTTCCGACCGCCCACTGCTCGCCGGGCTGCGCTTCCTCCACCGTTCGGACGATCTTCTCCGTTGAACCGCTCAGGTCGGCTTTCTGCACGACGTCGTACTCGCATTCCGGATGCACGATGACTTTCATGCCCGGCTCCTGCGCCCGCGCCCGGTCCACATGCTCGGGACGAAACAGCTTATGCACCGAGCAGTGGCCCTTCCAGAGAATCACGTCGGACCGCAACACATCGTTGTCATCCAGCCCGCCCATGCCCTCCGGGTCCTTGGGATCCCACAGACACATGTGCCGGTGAATGTCGAACCCCATTTCCGCGGCGGTGTTGCGTCCCAGGTGCTGGTCCGGAAAGAACATCACCTTGATCGTTTCATGATCTTCGCGCGGTTTTTCACCACCGGCGAAGGCCCACTCCAGCACCGCCCGCGCATTGGAACTGGTGCAGACCGCCCCGCCGTGCTCGCCGACGAACGCCTTGATCGCTGCGGAACTGTTCATGTAGGTGATGGGCGCCACACGTCCGGTAAAGCCGCCGTCGGCCAGCACGCCCTGGACCTGCTCCCAGGCATCGACCACATCGTCGTATGCAGCCATATCGGCCATGGAGCAACCGGCGCTCAGATCAGGAAGGATCACCGCCACGTCATCGGGCGTGAGAACGTCGGCCGATTCGGCCATAAAATGCACGCCGCAAAAGACGACATATTTCGCCCCGGCTTCGCGCACCTTCTCCGCAGCCAACTGGCTGAGCTTGAACGAATCGCCCTGGAAGTCGGCATAGCGCACGACATCGTCCTGCTGATAATGGTGGCCCAGTATCACCAGCACGTCGGCCAGTTCGGCCTTACGGGCGCGGATGGCCCGGTCCAGTTGCTCATCGGTCATTGCCGCGTAACGGGGCGGCAGGGACGGCTGCCAAAGCATCGTATCACCTCACAGGTCCGAGACCATGGGATTTCCCAAGATTATAGGGCTCCGCCGTGGACTCACCATACCCGGGTTTCGTTAAGCGAGCGGTTCATTGGTCCGAAATAACTGTTGACGGATGGGAATTTCCGTGTCCGGTTTGGAAGTTCCGTGCGCCGCAAGCGTAGAATGCTTGCGGAGATTGAATGTATCGCGGTCTTTACGACGCGGCGAGGGGCAGGAAAGTTCATGGCTGGCAGTGCCACACATCCCACCGGCTTGAGTTATTACCTCAAGCAGATCGGCGAGATACCCCTGCTCACCGCCGAGCAGGAAAAACAACTCGCCCGGCAGATCATCCATCACAACGACCCCGCCGCCCGCGATCGCATGATCCGATCCAACCTGCGACTGGTCGTCTCCATCGCCAAAAAATACGGGGGGCGCGGTCTGGCGCTGCAGGACCTCATCGAGGAAGGCAACCTCGGCCTGCTCAAGGCCGTTGAAAGCTTCGATCCCGAACAGGGCGCCCGATTCAGCACCTACGCCTGCTGGTGGATCAAGCAAGCCATCAAGCGAGCGCTCATCAACGCCGTGCAACCAATTCACGTCCCGGCCTACATGGTCGAACTTGTCGCCGAGTTCAAGCGCATCAGCCGGGAATACGAGTACGAGTTCGGTCGCCAACCTTCCATCGAGGAACTGGCCGAGGCGATGAACATGCCGATCGAGAAGATCCGCATGATCCGCCACGCCGTCCGCGCCTTCCAGAGACCCGCCCAGAATGCCTCCGGCCCCGAGGGAGACATCCTGCCTCTGGCCGACATGCTGCACGATAACACCACGCCCCAGCCGCACGAGCCGCTGTTCGCCAAGGACGAAGCCGCACTGCTCCACCGCCTGCTCGACGCCATCAACGAGCGCGAATCGAAAATCCTGCGCATGCGTTTCGGGTTGGACGGCAACGAGCCGATGACGCTCAAGGAAGTCGGCCTGCGCATCGGCCTGACCCGCGAGCGCGTGCGCCAGATCGAAGGCCAAGCCCTGCGGAAACTCAACGAACGCCTGCGACGATACGATGAGCCCAGCTCCAATCTGACGAAAACCGGCCCCTCCAACGAAAACAACGGCCGGAACGGCAAGAAGAAAAGTGATGGAAACGGTCGAAAGACCAGCGAAGAATAATCAGCCCTTGCCGATGACCCCATCCTCTGGAACACCCCGACCGGACATCTCCACCTGACCAACGTAACCGATGGCCTGTCGCATCAGCGCATCGTCGATCCGATGGACATCCACGCTACGACCCACACCCCGCGGAAGGGTGATCGTCAATTGTCCGCCCAGATGTTCGCGGAACTCCTCCAGGCCCTCCATCAGCGTTACCGCTTCGTCCAACAGCGGGTGCGACAGTTCAAAGCCAAGCACGCTCAGGCAATCCAGAACCGCCCGGCACAGATCGGCATCAACCATATCGACAAGCTGGGCATATACGGTGTCGATGGCCACGCCGATGGCCACCGCCTCTCCATGGCACAGCCGGTAGTCGCTGAGCGACTCGAGTTTATGGGCCGCCCAATGACCGAAATCAAGCGGACGGGCCTGGTCGGTCTCGAAGGGATCGCCGCCGTGGACGATGTGTCGGTAATGCAGTTCAGCGGAGCGTTGGATCGCATCGAACGCCACGCGCTCTTCGCGTCTGCGGATCGCCGGGGCATCCCGGCATAACCGGGAAAAGAAAGTCGCATCACGAATCAGCGCCACCTTCACCGCCTCGGAGAAACCGCTGACCCAATCGCGGTCGCTGAGAGTGCGTAACAGGTGCAGGTCGTTGATGACCGCCCAGGGGACGGCGAAGGCACCCAGAAAGTTTTTCTTTCCGAAAGCGTTGACTCCGTTTTTCACACCCACGCCCGAATCGTCCTGGGCCAGCGTCGTGGAAGGCAGGCGAATCAGTCGCACACCGCGATGAGCGATCGCCGCGGCGTAGCCCACCGCATCCAGCACCGCGCCGCCTCCGGCCGCAATCACGTAGCTTTTTCGATCAATTCCAGCATCGTGAATACGCTGAAGAATATCCCGCAGCACCGCCGGATCGTTCTTGCAGCGCTCCCCGCCGGCCACCAGGGCCGTATCCACCAACTCCACATCACGATCCAGCAGATCGAAATACCGCCGTGCGCTTTGCGGCAGGTGCGGATTGGCGCCGATCAGCCCATCGTCGAAGAAAAGGATGGCCCGGGCCGGGCTCTCGTCGCGCGATTCGCTGAGAAATTCACGCAACGCACCGCAACCGGGTTCAAAAACTCCCGTGACAAATCGCAGGCGATGCTCAAACGGTATGTTCAGGATACTTTGCAAGGTGGACCTACGCGTCGGAGATTCCACTCACACTCGCGGATGCGACAGCTTACACCCTGAAGACGTCCGTGTCCCGACCACTGCAAAGCATGCATGTCAGGGTTTCCCATTTTGCCATTGACACGGTCACGGCAAGGTTGTAATTGTAACCTTATTGTCCTTGGCCGTGACGGATCACAGCGAAGGCCACGGGAAAAGAACTCATGGTGGCATCCGGTATTCGCTGAACTCTTTTTATGACCGTGCGCTAACGATCGGACATCCACGATGTCGACGCTTGACCCGTCCATGTGGCGGGAGATATTAACGTACGTCCGCCGGCAGCACAGTGAGATCTGCCGGCAATGGTTCGAGGAACTCGAACCGCTTCGCCTGGAGCGCGGCCTGTTGCAGGTCCGTGCGCAGAACTCCCTGCAAAAAAACTTCCTCATCAAGCACGGTCAAGAACCGTTCAACGAAGCAGCGCAACACATCACCGGCGCGCTCGTCGTGGTGCGCTTCCTTGAAAACGGCGTCGACGACCGCGCCGGCCGAAACGCCGCTACAGTACGCCCGAATCGATCGGTCGAATCGGATCAAGACGTTCCCCGTATTCCCGCTTCCCGCAACGGTTCGCTCCACACAGAAGAACCGCTGATCCTCAGTCCGGACTACACGTTCGGCAACTTCGTCATCGGCCCCGGCAACCGCCTGGCCCACGCGGCATGCACGGCGGTGGCCGACCAGCCCGGTCGGGCGTACAACCCGCTTTTCATCCACGGCGGAGTCGGCCTGGGCAAGACCCACCTTCTCCAGGCCATTTGCGAGCGCATGCTCGAGCGCCAGCCCAATGCCCGCATCGGGTATCTGAGTTGCGATACGTTCGTCAATCATTTCCTCGAATCCGTTTCCCACGGCGACATGCACCAGTTCCGACATCGCTATCGTCATCTGGACATACTCGTGATCGATGACATTCACTTTCTGACCGGCCGGGACCGAACGCAGGAAGAATTCTTCCACACCTTCAACACCCTCCACCAGGCGCGCAAGCAAATCATCCTCTCCTCCGATGCGGCTCCGAACGAAATCCCGCAACTCGAGGAGCGTCTGGTATCCCGATTCAACTGGGGTCTGGTGGCGCGAATCGACAAACCGTGCTATGAAACGCGCGTTGCCATCGTTCACAAGAAAGCCCACATCCGTGGAATCGACATGCCGGATGACGCGGTCTGTTACATCGCGACCGTCGTCGATTCGAACACCCGCGAACTCGAAGGAGCCATCACGAAGCTCCAGTCCATCGCCATGCTCAACCAGATTCCCATCACGCTGGACCTGGCCCAGCGCGCCCTCGGTAACGGAACGGCCGGCAACGGCTCGCAGCCGTCCATTCAGACCATCATCGACGCCGTGACTGACTTTTTCGATGTAAAGCTCTCCGACCTGCAATCCAAGCGCCGTCATCGCTCCATCACAACCCCCCGCCAAGTCTGCATGTATCTGGCGCGCAAAAGGACGAGTTATTCATTGGAGGAGATTGGCGGCTATTTTGGCGGTCGGGATCACACCACCGTTATGCACGCAGTCAAGACTGTCAACGAGCGTATTGACACGGATAATCAATTTGCCAGTCAAATCAACCAGATCGACGCAAAAATCGCTACTCCAAGCCAATAATCATCCCATATCCGACTAAACACCACCCCTAACGGTTACCTTGTGGATCTTCTGCGTAAAAGCTCTCGATTATTCTGTCCGCTTCATTCGACTTTGGATACCCTGAAAACTGCCAAGGGCCACAAGCGCCACTTTATGACACTACACGATAAGCCAGCATAATTCTTTATGACAAGTTCCTCAGTAATCGTTGAGACCACAACCACAATGAATACATGTATTTGCATTATCTTTCAGATTACTATCCCCAAACCACCAGGGAATCTTACTACCGATTTAAATTTACTTACTAAACCGTATATATACCCCCGTCCGATCACTTCCCGAGAATTGTCCTTCACTCGACGGTTTCACACGTAAAGTCTATACTTTGCAACCCGTTGTCTCTCCAAGTGGTCTTTTTGGTCACTGGGACAGTGTTTTGGTGGAGATTGGCATATGCCATACGAGATTAAGCCACACGATGTGGATATTGAGACAACTCCGTATCTGGATGATCATTCAAGCGGTGATTTGTGGACGTTAAATTTTGGACCGCAGCATCCAGCTACGCATACAACGTTACGGGTGGTTCTTGAGTTGGATGGAGAGCGCGTGGTTCGCGCAGTGCCGCACATCGGATATCTGCATTCGGGGTTCGAGAAACTCGGTGAACATCACAATTACGACCAGTACGTCGTTGTTACCGATCGGATGAACTACGTCAGTCCGATGGCGAACAATGTTGCTTGGCATCAAGCGGTGGAAAGGTTATTCGGAATAGAAATTACACCGCGTTGCAAAGCGCTGCGGACCATTCAGGCGGAGTTGGCAAGGATTCAGGATCACCTTCTCGCGGTAGCGGCTAATGCCTTGGAGGTGGGGGCCATCACGGCGTTCATTTACGGCTACAATGAGCGCGAGCTGATTAACGATATCTGTGAATACATTTGCGGCCATCGTTTTACAACGAGCTGGACGCGCGTCGGCGGTCTCAATCAGGACCTTCCCGATGAGCAGGTTTACAAACGGATGGTTCACAAACTGGTCGACGATCTGCTTCCTCCGGCGATTGATGACCTTGAAAAGCTTCTGAATAACAACCGGATTTTCATCGACCGCACGCATGGTGTTTCCGCGATAAGCAAGGAAGAGGCCGTTGCGTGGGGATTGACCGGGCCATTGGCTCGGGCGTCTGGTGTCCGGCGGGATCAGCGCAAGGACGATCCGTACCTTTGCTTCGAGAACAACTGGGATGGCCAGGGCGCCTCGGCCGTGCAGTTCAAAGTGCCGATCATGGAATCGGGCGATGTATACGGGCGCTTCCGTGTGCGCATCGAGGAAATGAAGCAGTCAATCGAGATTGTCCGTCAACTCATCGATAACATTCCCGAGGGTTCGGTGAATGTATTCGTCGACGAAAAGGTGCAACTGCCGAACAAGGGAGAAGTCTACGGCTCGATCGAAGGACTGATTCAGCATTTCGAGTTGGTGATGACCAATCGCGGTTGGGAAGCTCCGGTGAACGAGTGCTACGCGGCTACGGAAGCGCCGAACGGCGAGTTGGGGTTTTATGTTGTTGGCGATGGAGGACCCCGGCCGTGGCGCAGTCGGTGCCGTCCGCCTTCGTTTGTGAACTTCGGGGCTTACCGCAAGTTGATCGAAGGTCACATGCTCTCGGACGTGCCTGTGGTGATGGGATCGCTGAACATCATCGCCGCGGAACTGGATCGGTAGATAGTTAACCGTTGTCAGTTCACGGTTTGCATTCAACGGTTAACTGGAAACAGTAAACAGGCGACAGGAGCGAAGCGAGATATGGCTTGGATTGTCAAACCTTCAGCCCAGCAGCAGATGGAACGGCGTGACCAGCCGTACCTGACCGATGCGCTGAAAACGGAGATCGAGAAGACGTATATACCGCGTTACGCCACGCGGCGCGCGGCGCTGCTGCCGACGTTGCACGCCATTCAACACGAGCACAACTGGATCCCGTACCAGGCGATGGAGGAGGCGGCCGAGTTTCTCGGTCTCACCGCTGCGGAGGTGGTTGATACCGCTTCGTTCTACGAAGAGTTCCACCTGCATCCCAAGGGTCGGCACCTTATTCAGATCTGCCAGTCGATCAGTTGCGAGCTGTGCGGTCACGAATCGATCCTCGAGAAATTGATTGACAAGCTGGGAATCGAGCCGGGCGAGACCACGGCCGACGGCAAGTTCACGCTGGAGACGATCGAGTGCCTCGGTTCCTGCGGGACGGCCCCGGCGGTGATGGTCCAGGAAAACCTCCGGGAAAACGTCACGTGGGAGAAGCTCGAAACGTACCTGGATTCGCTGGAGTGAATAACCCCCTCTCCCCCGGCCCCTCCCTTGAAGGGAGGAGAACACCATGAGCTGGCTTGGCAAACTATGCCGCGATGTGGGCCTGATGGTTCACAACATCCGCCACCCCGGCGATCGGCGCCACCGCGTGGTGAGCAAGAAAACCGAGGAAGAGCAGCGCGGCAACGTGACGCTCCGTCGCACGACGATCGAGGAGGTCGAGTTCAAAGCGGAAGAAAAGAACAACGTTTAGCGCCAGCCCCGAAGGGGCGCAGGAAGCGGATACATGCTGGCCGAAAATGTTAATCCGGTTCATCGAGCGAACGAAGATTTTCCCGGCGGGCCCAAGATGCTCTGGATTATCCTTGGAACGCCAATGCTGTTGATCGCCGGTTACCTGGCCTACGCGGCATTCCGCAGCACGGTGTTCGGAGAAAGGTACAGAAGAAAAAAGCAGGACAAGCTTGAACGAAAGGCAGCAACACGAAGCTTGGAATTGATGGAAGAATCGACCAAACAGGATACGTAACATGGCCCTTGAACAGCCCATCCTCTGCAAGCGTATTCCCACGCCGCCGTGGGGAGATATCAATGATCGCAAGACCGTCACGTTCGACGAGTACGTCTGCACGGGCGGTTACGAAGCCCTGAAAAAGGCAAAAGACATCACCCAGGCCGACTTGGTGGAGCAGATCAAGAAGTCGCAATTGCGCGGGCGCGGCGGGGCGGGTTTCAGCGCGGGGCTGAAGTGGTCGTTCCTGCCGCCGCCGGATGGTGAGCCGCGGTACCTGGCCGTCAACGCCGATGAGTCTGAGCCCGGCACGTTCAAGGATCGTCTCATCGTTGATTTCGATCCGCACATGATGCTCGAAGGAATCGCCATCTGCTGCCACGCGTGCAATCTCGACACGGCTTACATTTACATCCGCGGCGAATATCACCGCCAGGCCAAGGTGCTCGAACAGGCCATCGCCGAGGCGTACGCGAACAACATCTTTGGCCAGAAGTCGATCCTCGGGCAGGTGAACGGTCGGGTGCTCAACTGCTACGTGCATCGCGGAGCAGGCGCGTACATCTGCGGTGAGGAAACGGGCCTGCTCGAATCGCTCGAAGGCAAGCGCGGTTGGCCGCGTATCAAGCCGCCGTTCCCCGCGGTATCCGGCCTGTTTGGTCGGCCCACCGTGATCAACAACGTCGAAACGCTGGCCATGCTGCCGTTCATCGTCGAGCGCGGCGATGCGTGGTTCCGCTCGATCGGCCGGGCGTCCACGCTCGGTGAAAATGTGCCCGGTTCGTTCGGCCCTAAATTGTTCGGCGTGTCCGGCCACGTCAATCGCCCCGGCGTGTACGAAGAAGAGCTGGGCATTGCGATGGGCGAACTGATCGACAAGTACGCCGGCGGCATGCGCAATGGTAAGAAGTTCAAATCCGCGATCCCCGGCGGCGTTGCCATGGGATTCCTCGGGCCCGATGAGTACCAGGCGGATCTCGATTTTGACATCGGCCGCAAGCACAATGTGCTCGGCCTGGGCACGGCGGGTGTGATCGTCATGGATGAGGACACCGATATCGTCGCCATGACGCGCAACATCGTCCGCTTCTTCGCGCGCGAAAGCTGCGGCCAGTGCACACCCTGCCGCGAAGGCAGCGGCTGGGCCTACCAGATGCTCTGCCGCATTGAGCAGGGCGAGGGCACGTTCAACGATCTTGATATCCTCGATGAAGTCGCCCGGTCCATGGGCGCGATGCCCGGCACCACCATCTGTGGCTTGGCCGACGGCACCAACTGGGCGGTGAAAACGGCAATTGAAAAATTCCGCCCCGAATTCGAATCCCGCTGCAAAAGCTCACTGGTGCAAGTGAATGTGAGTGTCGGTGGATCCGCGACGGTTTAAGCGTTATCGTCAGGTCTTACAGATCAGTCATTTGTGTATCCTGTGAGGCCATACCATGGGGACGGACCTTCTTCCGAAATACATCCGCGAAAATTATGAAGTTCGCGAGTGGAAGCACGCTTGCGCGATTCTGAGGAATGATTTTCCGGACGAATGGAAAGATTTGGTTGATTTACTGACGAATTTCCGTCTGTGTAAAAGTTGGATAGTAAATCCTGGAGGAAGGAAATCCAAAGTATCGCATTTCATCGATACATTCCTGTATGAACGGGGTTGGACAGAAAAGCAATTCAGAACGGCGGTACACGTCGATGACAGCGTGGTGGAGTCACCTACACATCAGGTGGATTGTTTTAAAAATAAGGTGGCCTTGGAAATAGAATGGAATAACAAGGACCCGTTTTTTGATCGCGATTTGAATAATTTTCGCCTGTTGTTTGATCTGCGGGCGGTTAGTGTGGGTATCATAATAACCAGGTGCGATTCGCTCCAGGAGATTTTTAAGTCCTTGGGTCGGGGCGCATCGTATGGAGCATCAACGACGCATATGTCGAAGCTACTGCCTCGGATAGAGGGCGGAGGAGGCGCCGGTTGCCCGGTGCTTGTGTTTGGGATTAAATCTTCGCTGTATGATGAAAGCTGTTGACTATGGAAAAGAACTCGCCAGCCAACGACTTTGTGCAGCAGTGCCAGAACTTATCCTGCGGTACGATTTTGGCCGACCCGCCGTGGCGTTTTTCCAATAAGACGGGCAAGGTAGCTCCAGAACATCGGCGCTTGAGTCGATATGCAACTCTCTCCCTCGGCCAAATCAAGGAGATACCCGTTTCAATTGCCGCAGCGGAGCAGAGCCACCTTTATCTCTGGGTGCCCAATGCGTTGTTGGCTGAGGGACTGGAAGTGATGAAGGCGTGGGGTTTTGAGTACAAGACGAACATCGTCTGGCACAAGATACGCAAGGACGGTGGTCCGGATGGACGGGGCGTGGGATTCTATTTCCGTAACACCACGGAACTTCTTTTGTTCGGTATACGCGGCAAATTGCGCACGTTGACACCGGGCCGCAAGCAAGTGAACATCATCAAGACACGCAAGCGTGAGCATTCGCGTAAGCCAGATGAACAATACGAAATCATTGAGGCGTGCAGCCCTGGACCCTATCTGGAGTTGTTCGCACGGGGTACGCGCGACGGCTGGCTCACGTGGGGGAATGAGGCGGAAAACTACAAACCAAATTGGCCCACCTATGCCCATAACAGCGGCGATGAGAAAAATCTCTGGCGGATTGTAGGTTGAAAAACCCACGCATTTTTTACGTGGGCGTTTTCCAATTTAATCATAATTGTGCATCAGGTAATCGCTTTACAGCGATTCGTCGATCGCTTCGGCGATGTCCTGCTTGTTGGTCATGCCGACGAACTTCTTGACGACCTCGCCGCCCTTGAAGAGCATCACCGTCGGGATGGCGTTGATCTGGAACTTGAGCGCCGTTTCGCGGTTGGCGTCGGTATCGACCTTGCCCACCTTCGCCTTGCCCTGGTATTCCTCGGCCAATTCTTCGATGATCGGTGCGATCATGCGGCAGGGCATGCACCATTCAGCCCAGAAATCGACCACCACGGGCTGATCCGATTGGGCCACCTGTTCATCAAAGTTGGCATCGGTGATTTCGAGAACGGCTTCGCTGGCCATGGGCATGCTCCTTCAAGGGGGTTGTGGCTGCATTCTATTTCGACCCATCGCGCGATTCAACAACCCCCATCGCGATATCCGCTGCCTGGCGGTTGGCTGCGACATCGTGCACGCGGAAGAGTCGAACCCCCGCCGTAACACCCAGTGCCGTCGTTGCGCACGTTCCCGCAACGCGCTTGATGGGATCGGGCTGATCGCAAACCTCACCGATAAACCGCTTGCGGCTGGTTCCGAGCAACACCGGATAACCGGTCTGAACGAACGCATCGAGGTTCGCCAGCAACGCCAGGTTGTGCGCGGTGGTTTTGCCGAAACCGATGCCCGGATCGATCACGATGCGATCGGCCGGCAGGCCCGCATTTTGCAATGCCTCAGCACGTTTCAGCAAAAACGAGCGCACTTCGTCAACCACGTCATCGTATTGCGAATTGTCCTGCATCGTGGTCGGCTCGCCCCGCATGTGCATCAGGATCATCGGCACGTTGCGCTTCGCTGCAAGATCGAACATCGCCGGATCGTCGCGCCCCGCGGAGACGTCGTTGATGATCTTCGCCCCGGCATCGAGCGCCGCTTCGGCGACATCGGCGCGCGTGGTGTCAATGCTTAGCAGGGGCTTAAGTCCTGGGGCTTGAGGTTTGAGGCGCATGATTGCTTCGATGACGGGGATGACGCGCCGGATCTGTTCATCGGGATCGATGCGCTGCGCTCCGGGTCGGGTGGATTCACCGCCGACGTCGATCAGATCCGCGCCCTCGTCGATCATTTGCATCGCGGCTTGCGCGGCTTGGCCGGGGCTTCGATACGCCCCGCCGTCGGAGAAGCTGTCCGGCGTCGCGTTCAAAATGCCCATGATCCGCGGACGGACCAGGTCCAGTACGCCGCCATCGCCAAAGGTCAATTGCATGGAGTCAATCATAAAAGGCAATCACGAAATAAACCACAAAGACACAAAAGCACGAAGAAATACGAGACGGGATGAATGGAATAGACGGGATCGAAAAACAGTTATTCTCAAAAAACCCGAACCCTTCTATCAATTCTGTCAGATAAGTTTTTCTCTGTACCTCTGCGCCTCGGCGGTGAAATAACACAAAAAACCCACGCCGGACGACGTGGGTTGGGGTGTTTTCTGGTTGCGATTGCCGCTTATTCCGGTCGCACGCGGATGGGACGGGCCTGGGACTCCTCGAATGCCGCACCTTCGGTTGTTTGCGACATTTTGCCGATCGCATTGATTGTGTCGGTCGGCATGAGGATGTGGAAGTTCAGGCCGGACTCGTGGCTGGAAGCGCTGAAGGCCACCGGCGGCGTGCCGTCGGGCATTTTCGGTTGATCGGACGGGGCCATCTGGCCGGCGAAGGTTTCGATTAATTCGCCGATCCGCATGTAACCTTCCAGGATGCGGTGCGGCGGAAGCGCAGCGCGGTACCTGGTGATCCCCGCTTGCTTTTCGAGGTTGCTCGAAGCGCTCGGAACGCCGATCAGTTCTTTCATGAGCGATGTGTTGTCCCGATTGCACATGGTCATCAGCAGGGCGTCATTCGACTGGCCGACGTATCCCTGAAAGCCCTCGCCCATCATGCCCATGACCATGGCGGCGCCGGGATCGTTCATCGCCTGCTGCCTGGTTTGCTCGGGAAAATCCATTTTGAGCGACATCTTGTCGACCTTTTGTCCGGCGATGGTCGCGGACTCCAATAGGTAACTTATGCCCATCGGATTCGGTTGATCCGTTTCTTTCGTTATGGCGCTGACGGCGTCGTTCAGTTCCACGAAGTACTGCTGCATGAGTTGTCGCACCTTGCCCGGCTGACCGGAGGTGTAGACGTAAGCGAAGTCCATGGGGACCGGCCCTTGCGAATCCGAGGGCGTGTTGTACCAGGCGAACTGGATTTGCTTCGACAGTGCCGCCGCATCAATGCCCTTGTTGTATGTTTTGAGAACATCGCTCATGGGCGAATCGGCAGGCAAGGCCGACGCGAGTTCATTGAACATCTTTTTCATCGCGTCCCAGGGGAAGGCCTGGTTGTCGAGCGCCATGGCCATGATGTAGGGCTGATCGGGCAGGCGGTTGAAGGTCAGCGGACCGCTGGGTTTGAGCGACATGGTTTTGGCGCTGGGCGAGCCGGGCTTGAACTGCGAGACGATCGACAGCCCCGCACCCTGCCCGGACATGTGCCCCACCAGCAGCAAGGCCTGGGTATCGCGAATGTAGGCGGTGAAGGCCTGGGCGTAGATTCTCATCATGGCCTTTTGCGCTTCCGCTCCGCCGGGCATCGTCTGGTTCATCGGCTGCTGCGCGATTTGCTGCTGCGCCTGCATCATGAGAGCGGCAAAGAGCGGTTGAACGATCGGGCCCACCTGCGTCCAGTCGATGTAGACCGCTAGGTCCCCGGTCTGAACGGCATGCGTCCCCAGCGCCCCGGCCTGCTTGAGCAGTCCCGTCGCGTTGTTGCCCGGTTGGTAATTTGCGAGCAGCGCGCCGCTGTTGCTCAACACGGCATAATCACCCTGCGGCTTCATGAACACCGTGTCGCCCTTCATGTTCACCGCCTTGACGCCGGCGGGCGCCGACTCGTCCGTCAGCTCCTTGAAGTTGCCTTCGAAGGCCGCATAGTCCGTGACCGGCACGATGACGAGAATCTGCGGCGGCTGCGCGGCCATCGGATTGAACAGCATCGGGTTGAACTGCGGCATCACCACCGCCATCCCGCCCTTGCGGTTGAACCCGTTCTTGGCGCCCACCTCCTCCAACATCATGTCGAGCAGGCCCTGGTCGTTCGTTTGGTTCGGCTCAATCGCCTTGACGAACCGGTTCAGCTCGGCGTCGGCCTGGTCGCAGTTGCCGACGAAGGCGAACATCGCCGCGCCCTGCGGGATCTGGTCGAGAATGCCGGGGGCTTTGTCCTGGGCTCGGGCGGGGTTGGCAAGGCCTGCGAGAATCAGGGCCACCGTGGTCAGCACCGTCGCCAGTGGAAATCGGCGGGTTTGTCGGTCGGTCATGTGTGTTCTCCTTGGCGGGATGGATTCAGCCCCTGGGGGCGGGCTCGTGTACAGTAGTTATATACTGGTATATCGGTTTGCGTTACACGGGAATGGATAATCATGCGAATTCTTCTGACAGCCGGTCCAACCCACGAGCCGATCGATGCGGTGCGTTACCTGGCCAACCGCTCCAGCGGCGCGATGGGGCTGGCCCTGGCGGAGGCGGCCCATCGGGCGGGACATGCCGTGACGCTGCTGCTGGGCCCGGTCTTCGCCGATCCGCCCGGAGGGGTGCGGACGCACCGATTCCGCACCACCGCCGATTTGCAGACGCTTCTGGACGCACATTTTCAGGAATGTGACGTGTTGATTATGGCCGCAGCCGTGGCCGATTACCGCCTCGCTTCTCAAACCGCCGGTGAAGGTTCCACCAAGCTGCCGCGCGGCAGGGAAGGCATGGCGTTGCACCTGGAATCGACGCCGGACCTCGTCGCCGCGTGCGCCGCCCGCAAGCGACCGGACCAGCGGATCATCGGCTTCGCCCTGGAAGAGCCGGCCCGCCTCACCGAACGCGCCAAAGAAAAACTAACGCGAAAACAACTCGACGCCATCGTCGCCAATCCGCTGCAGACCATGGGCGCCGCCGACATCGACGCCACGCTCTATACGCCGAATACCGAACCGATCTCACCGGGCCCGATGAGTAAGGATGATTTCGCGACGTGGCTGGTTAACTGGTTAACCGGTGACGGGTTTCGTATTTAAGGGGAAGATGTACAAAGTCCACCTTACCTTCCTTACCCCCGTGGCTCTCTGTGTTCACTGTGTTGAACGAAGGGTCATAGCTTCTGTAGCGTCAACGCATGGAAGGGTCTGCCTTCGCGGCGGTATTTGCGCTCGAAGTTGGTGCCGACGATCTCGCCCGGCTCGGCTGAGGCCGGGGTCTCGAACGGTTCGACGCTGAATAGCTCCTGCGTCTGGGCCAGTTGTTCCTCGATCCATGCGAAGTAGTCATCGTGGTCGGTGACCAGGCGCACCAGGCCGGTTGGTGTGAGCGTGCGGTGCAGTTGTTGGAGAAACTCGACCTGGATGAGCCGGCGCTTGTGGTGGCGCTTCTTCGGCCAGGGGTCGGGAAAGTAGATGTGGGCCTGGCGGAAGACGGCGTCGGGGCAGAACCAGCCGAGGAATACCGTGGCGTCGTAGCAAAGCAGGCGCACGTGCGACAGGGCATTTCGGCGGATGCGATCCGCGGCGTAGCGCCAGATTTCGTGGATGTATTCGATGCCCAGGTAGTTCACGTCGCCAAGCTGCTGTGCCTGTTGCACGAGGAACGTGCCTTTGCCGGAGCCGATCTCCAGCTCGAAGGGCAGAGCGCAGCGGTCGGCGGTCCACCATTGACGAAAATCGAAGCGGGATTGTTCGGGCGTATCACCGAAGGCGGGCAGATCATCGCGCGTTTTACCGATCGTGCCGATGTCGAGGGATTTTCCGCGTGCCAGGGACATGGCCGCATTGTAACGCGGGCTCGCAGTCGTGCACCGCTCGCGGATTACAGCAATGCATAGATGAGCAGCAGGCAGCCCATCAGGCAGTTGCCCAGCGCGATGTAGCCGACGGCATGGCGCGCCGGCTCGCTCATCGGCAACATGTCGAACGGCTTGTTGGCGGCCTCGAGCAGGTCGGTGACGCGAGCGGGAATGGCTAGGGTCGGCAGCTTGGATTTCGTCGGTTCCGGTTCGGCCTCGACATTCGTCGGGTCGCTGGTTGGCTCCTCGTGCTCCAGTTCTTCCACGGAGACCGCGTCGCCGTCCGGCGAATTCGATTCGTCTTCGGATTCGGATGCGCTTTCCTCGGCCTGCGAAAGGTTCAGCACTTCCTCTATGGTTTGAATGTGGTGATCAACTTCGTCTTCAGGAGCAGCGTCCTCGGCGGGCTCCTCGGCCTGCTCTCCTGACTGCGCCGGTTCGGCCGGCGTTTCAGTCGCCTGGCTGATCACTTGGTCGACAGACGCGAACTCGCCATCCACTTCGGTTTGCGCTTCGGCTGCGGCCGCGGATTCGACTGCTTCGGGATCCAGTTGGGTTTCTTCCGACTCGTTTTTGAGAAGTTCGTCGATGGTCTGGAAGTCGCCTTCGACAACCATGTCGGCCTGCTCGGAGAGGACCTGGTCGATCTGGACCAGCAGGGATTCGTCTCCATCGGCATCCTTTTCGCCATCGGCGGCCGGCTGGTCCGCAGTCGCGCCGGATTCGGCCAGTTTCAGCTTGGTAACAGGAGTTTCGACCGGGCTGGATTCGGCGGTCGGCTCCACGGATGATGCCGTTTCCTCCTCGGGGGCCGTTTGCACCGTTGCGGTGGCCTGCTCGGTCTCGCGCTGCGATTGCTCTTCGAATTGACTGGAAGATTCATTCATAGGTTCTGTCGCCTGTGAACGGGGCCGAGGGGGCCATGGGCGTGGCGCACGATGTATTTATCATCGGCGCTCAATGGGATGCACTTGACGGCCACGCGGTTCCGATAAGATGGAGATATGGCCATGCATCGACTCTATGCTGAAACACTGGACGGCGAGCAGGTCCGTCTTGCCCGCGATGAGGCGGACCACGCACGCAAATCGCTGCGCCTTGGAGCGGGCGATGTCGTGGAACTGTTCGATGGGTGCGGCGGATTGGCGCGGGGCACGGTGGTGTCAACCGGGCCGGAGATGGTGGTGCAGGTGATCGAGTGGCTATCGACACGGCCGCTGCAACCGGTGGTGGAGATCGCCTCGGCGGTGCCCAAGGGCAATCGAGCCGACACGCTGGTCGAAAAGCTGGCGGAACTCGGCGTGGCGTGCTGGCGACCGCTGATGACCGAGCGCAGCGTGGTCGATCCGCGTCCTGGCAAGCTCGAGCGCTTCGAGCGCATCGCCCTGGCCGCCGCCAAGCAATGCGGCCGCGCACACCGGATGTGGATCGAACCGCCGATGGCGTTGGACAAACTGATTGCCCAAGCCGACCACGAACACAAGGCAATCGCCGATCTGGCGCCCTCCCCGGTGCAAAACCTGCACGAAGCGAATGAACCGCCTTTTTCTCCGCCTACAATAAAGGAAGAATCGCGCCGGCTCGTCTTGATCGGCCCGGAGGGCGGCTGGACCGATGCCGAGCGAGCGCAATGCGAACGGACGGGCTACGTTACCTGGCGGTTCGGCCCGCACGTCATGCGCATCGAAACCGCCGCGATCGCCGCCGCCGCCATCCTTTTGCAACACGCCACGGAGCAACCGACATGACGACCCGCAATACATTCACGCTGATCCTGCTGGTATTGGTCACGCTGGTCACAGCACGACCCGCTTGGGCCTTGAGCGATAAGGACGTCGATACAGCGCGCGCTGGAATCGATCGGGCCATTCAATACCTGCGATCCACACAAAACGAAGACGGCTCGTGGACGCCGAAAGTCGGCCCGGCGATCACGGCCATGGTTGTCGCCGGCATGCTCGATCACCCCGAAATCGATCGCCACGATCCCGTGGTGAAAAAAGCCCTCCAATACATCTTCTCCAAGCGGCGGGAAAACGGCGGTTTCTACGATCATATCCTTCCCAACTACAACACCTCGATCTGCCTGTTGGCGCTGGGCCGATTGGCCGGCGACGAAAAGATCGACAAGATGATTCACGATGCGCAGCAGTTCGTCATCGGCATCCAGTTCCAGCCGGGCAAGAAGGATCAGAAGGGCAGCCCCGTCGACAAAGACCACCCCCACTACGGCGGCGCGGGCTACGCCAAGTACGGCCGACCCGACATGTCCAACACCACCATCATGCTCGACGGCCTTTTCGACTCCGGACTCGATTGCAACGATCCGGCTTTCAAGCGCGCCGTCGAGTTCATCAGCCGATGCCAGGGCACCGCTGAAAATGAGAAATACGGTGACAAGATCGTCAACGACGGCGGCTTCATCTACTCGCTCAGCGGCAAAGAAGGCGAAGACATCGGCGAGCCCACCTCCCCGGCGGGTGCGGAGGAAGTCGGCGGCGTGTCGCGCTTGCGCACGTACGGCTCGATGACCTATGCCGGATTCAAGAGCTACGTCTACGCCCAGCTCGATCGCGACGACCCCCGCGTCAAGGCGGCACGCCGATGGATCATCAACAACTACAATCTCGATCAGAATCCCGGTATGCCCGATCCGCTCAAGCTCAGCGGTTACTACTACTACCTCTACGTCTTCTCCCGCGCGCACCAGGCCTGGGGCGAACCGACCCTCACTCTGCCCGACGGTGCCCAACGCGACTGGGCGGCCGACCTGATCGTCAAGCTGACCGAGTTACAGAACGGCGACGGCTCGTTCGTCAACAAAGCCGATCGCTGGATGGAGGGCGACAGGAATCTGGTGACCGCCTACGCCCTGCTGGCATTGCAAAACACGGTCAAGGGCAAGTGAGTCCTGTCCCGGCGCTGCCGACGTGGCCGAGGCCTCGGGACCGGGCGGTGCGTCAACTCGCCGACGGGGGGATCGAGTTCGATGTTCTGCCTGGCCGGGCTGGCTGCGGATGTCGATGGCATGATCGATCGCGCCCGCCGGGCCGACCTCAACGCCGTCGGGCCGTTGATCCGCGTCCGACTTTCCGCTCTCCCGCAGGTCAATGACCGCACCTGCCCCGCCGGGTTCGGGCGCCGTGCGGTCCGCTTCCTCACGGGCGCGGCTCGTACAAGCCCGGCATTATGACGCAAGATGCTCTAAGTATCGGACCAACCCCAGCATCGTTGTGTCGATCGCTTGCC
>JANQHK010000044.1 GCA_028282685.1 Phycisphaeraceae bacterium | reverse complement strand
CCAAAATCCCCAGGCAACCGAGCTTGCTGCAACCAGGGATCGACCGCTCCGCCGGCCAAGGCGGCAAAACTGAACGCTCCGCTGAATACGAACCACCCGGCAAGGCGATTGCCCGTCGCCGAGGCCAGCCAGCCCAGCCCCAGCGCCGCCACGCATGCCGCCGCCATTGCAACGGCCGCACGACCGCTATCGGGGGCAAACAGAAGCGTGGGGCCACCCCGGCCGTCCGGCAGTACCGCCGCCCGTGCGGCCCAGAGGAACAGCAAACCGCAGCAGATCACCGCGGCCGTAATCAATACTCGTTGTCGAAATCCGGGAAACATGGCCCCATTGATACCGGGGCGAGACCGATCGTGCAATGCGCCGCTCGACACCGCCGTACGATGGTTTATACTGATTTGTCTTAGACGCCCCAACGCCCAGGTGGCGGAACTGGCAGACGCGCAGCGTTGAGGTCGCTGTGGGAGTAAAATCCCGTGGAGGTTCGAGTCCTCTCCTGGGCATTGAAATAACCCCGCCATAAAGGGCGGGGCTTTTTTTGAGAACGATCGACGCGCAAACCCATCGCTACTTCTTATAGACTTCATCCGGATCGAAAACGCGCTCGGCGGCGAACTTCAGGGTTTGGCCGTCTGCTTCGATCGCGCGGTAGAAGCAGGACTGGAAACCGACGTGGCACGCCGGACCGTGGCTGCGGCAGCGGAGCAGAATGACATCCTGATCGCAATCGACGCGTGCTTCGACCACTTCCTGCACGTGCCCGGAGCTTTCGCCCTTGATCCAGAATTTCTTGCGGGAGCGGGAGTAGAACGCCGCCTTTTTCCCGCGCAGGGTCAGCTCGAGGGCATCGCGGTTCATCCAGGCCATCATGAGCACCTCGCCGGTGTCGATGTCCTGGACGATGGCGGGGATGAGCCCTTCGTCGGTGAACTTGAGGTCGAGGGCGGTTCCGGTTTCGCGTTCGGGCAGGGCCATGGCATTCTCCTGTAGGGCCGGCGGGGTAAGAGTGTAGCGGCGTGACGCGGGGATGTCATGAAATCGGCATGTTGATCTTCGATCGACCGCTCACCGCGGCTGCGTCGGCCCTACCCGGCGGCTTTCTTTCGCGTTCGGGGCTGGTGGTCTATAATCGCCGACGAATCCATCGAGTCGAGTGAGGTCTGCTGCGTTGAGCCAACGATTGCTTTTCAACCGTTCGCTACGCCCCGCCTTGGCGATCTGCCTGGCGTGGCTGTGCGGCTTGTTGTTCCTTGGGGCCGAGCCGGTTGCACCGGCGGGCGATGAGAACACCACCCTTCAGCCCCAGGTCACCGAATCCGTCACCACCGAGGCGCGCAGCATCGACGCCATGGTCGACCATGCGGCCAACGGTGTGATCCTGCCCGACGAACCGCTGCCGGCCAACCTGAACATGCATGCCGTTACCGCGTACGCCTGGCAGGCCGAGGGAACGCAACACCTGTTACTGGACGGCAACACCCGCATCGAGATCGGCTCGTACGGTTTCCGTGCCAACCGTGCGGTGGTGCTGCTGACCCCGATGGAGGTCAAGGGCCGCAAGGTCCGGCGCATGGCGCTGTACCTGGACAAGGTTCAGGAGATCGGCGGGTACGGTCCCATCTCCGCCGAAGCGCCCCAACTGCTGATCACCGCCCTGCTAGAAGGGCGCGTGCAACTGAAGACCGACAAGCTCAACCGCAAGGCCGCAACGAGCGATCCGCTGGTGGTTGCGGCGCTCAATCGCACGGCACGGCATTACCAGGCGCTGGCGAACAACACGATCGGCCTGCCGCCGGGCGATCCACTCTATCCGTCCGATGTTTTCGCTCAGCGCAACGCGCGGCAAACGGCGATCCGCGGCGATGTGGCGGCGCCGGTTGCGGCCGTGCAGCCGGACGGTCATCCCCTCGAGCCGGGCGAGCAACCGGTGGTTCCGGTCCAGCCGGATGCGGTGACGCCGGGCGAGCGGCCACCGGCGCCGACGGAGCTGGCCGGTCAGATCGACTTCACCGCCGACCGCATCGTCTATCAGGGCGGCGAGGACGGCGAAGAAGGCACGGTGCTGCTGATCGGTAACATCCGCGTGATGTATCACGATCCCGCAGCCGACCGTTCGGTCTCGCTGACCGCCGACAAAGCCGTCGTCTTCACCGCTCCCGACGTCGGCGAAGGCGAGAATCGCAAGCTGGCCCGGCACATCAACGGGGTCTACCTGGAAGACAACGTCATCGCGACGGACGGACAGTACACCCTGCGCGGGCCGCGCATCTTTTACGATCTGAAGCGCAACAAGGCCGTGGTGCTCGACGGCGTGTTCTACACGTGGGACATCCGCCATCAGGTGCCGATCTACGTGCGAGCGCAGACGGTGCGGCAGGAATCGACCCGGCAATGGCACGCACGCGGTGCGATGCTCAGCGCCAACGAATTCGCCGTGCCTCATCTTTCGTTACGGGCGAAGGACCTGACGGTCCGCCGGGAAGAACGGGCAGGCGGACAGGCGGCGCACCACGTCCGGGCCGATGACGTCACGTTGCGTCTGGGCGAGGTGCCGATCTTCTACTGGCCCACCGCCGCCGGACGCGCCACGGAAAACCTGCTGCGCGGCGTCGGGCTCGACATCGACTCGCGCGATGGCGCGATCGTCCGCACCGAGTGGGATCTGTTCGGCCTGATGGGCAAGGACAAACCGGAAGGCGTGGATGCCACGCTGCTGGCCGATGCATACACGCAACGCGGCGGCGCGGTGGGTGTGGAACTCGATTACGATGTGCCCAAGGCCTACGGCGAACTCGACGGCTACCTGATGATCGACTTCGGCGAAGACGAACCGGGCGGCCGCGAAGAGATCGAACCGTCCAACGAGGTGCGCGGCCGGATCAACTGGAAGCACCGACATTTCCTGCCCGACAACTGGCAGGCCACCGTCGAACTGGGCTACGTCTCCGACCCGACGTTCCTCGAGGAATTCTTTTCCGAGGAGGCCTACGCCGAGAAGCCGTACGAAACGCTGGTCTACTTCAAAAAGCAGGAACAGGACACGGCATTCACTTTCCTGATCAGTTACGACCTGATCGACTATCCCTCGAACATCAACGTGCTCCAGACGCCGGGCTACACGGTGGAGCGATTCCCCGAAGCCGGACTGTTTATCATCGGCCGGTCGCTGTTCAACGACCGGGTGACCTGGTACAGCGAAAACCGCGGCTCGATCATGCGGCTGAACCTGCCGGAAAAATCGCCAAGCGAGTACGGATTCACCACGGCGGAATCGGTGGCGCTGTTCGGCATCGCCGCCGGGACACACTTCGATACGGCTTTTGAAGCGATGGGGTTTTCCAACGACACGCTCTACCGCTTCGATACCCGGCAGGAACTGCAAATGCCATTGAAGATCGGCTTCCTGGACGTGGTTCCGTATGTCGTCGGCCGGGTGACGGGCTACGATGACGATTTCGCGGAGTTTTCCGGGGAGGAAGACAACGTGCGTTACTGGGGCGCGGCGGGGGTGCGACTGCACGCGGCGTTCAGCAAGACCTACAACAACGTCGAAAATCGCACGTTCGATCTGCACCGCCTGCGCCATATCATCGAACCCAGCGCCACGGTCTTCCACGCAGCAACCAACATCGAACAGCAGGACCTGCCGGTGTATGATCCGGATGTCGAATCGCTGCTGAAGGGAACGGTGACGCGGATCGGCCTGCGCAACACGCTGCAAACCCAGCGCGGCGGAGAAGGTCGCTGGTACAGCGTCGACTGGTTCCGACTTGACACCGACCTGGTGATTCACTCCGGCGAAGCCGTGCTCGAATCGCCCGTGCCGCGCATGTTCGACTACCGGCCCGAGTTCTCGCTGACCGGCGACCACTTCTGGTCCGAGGCGGTCTGGCAGGTGACCGACACGCTGGCGGCGTCCGGCGACTACACCTACTCCTTCGAATCGGATGAAACCGAACAATGGGGCGTGGGGATCAAGATGGATCACAACCCGCGTCTGTCCAGCTTCATCGAGGCAAGGCACATCGACCCACTGCGCACGTTGTACGTGCGTTACGGCGTGGAGTATTTGCTGTCGCCGAAGTATCACGTCTCGATGACGCACGGTTACGATTTCAACCGCGAAGAAAGCCGCGCCTTTTCGGTGGTCATCACCCGCCGCATGCCGCGCATGCTGGTGATGGTCGGCCTGGATATCGACCCGGTGACCGATCAGCACTCGGTCGGCATCGCGCTGGCTCCGGAGGGTCTGGGCGGCCCGGCGCGGCGCTCGCACAACCCCTTCCTGCGCGGTTCGATGCTCTCGGCGCCATGAAACTTCCCATACGACACGTCACCGCCCCGGCGGGGTTCCGCGCCGCCGCGGGAACCTGCGGCATCAAGCCCAGCGGCGCACCGGACTTGGCGCTGATCGTCAGCGATGTCCCGGCGCGATGCGCCGCGGTGTTCACGCAAAACGCCGTCGTCGGGGCGCCGGTGATCGTCGGCCGCAAACACACGGCGCGGGGCCCGATGCGCGCGATCATCTGCAACAGCGGCATCGCCAACGTCGCTACCGGACAACGCGGCATCAACGACGCTCTGGCCATGTGCGGAACCGTAGCGAAAAACATCGAATGCAAACCCACCGAGGTGCTGCCCTGCTCGACAGGCGTGATCGGCCAGCGCCTGCCGATCGAAAAAATCACTGCGGGAATCGATCGTCTGACCGAAGCGCTGGGGCGAAATAAACGTGCCGATGCCGACGGGGCGCAGGCGATTCTGACCACCGATACGCGCCCCAAAGCCGCACGCCGCTCCGTCAACATCGGATCGACGCGCATCACGCTCGGCGGCATCGCCAAGGGCTCGGGCATGATCGCCCCGAACATGGCGACCATGCTGGCGTTCGTGACCACCGATGCCGACATCGCGGCCCCCCTGCTGCGGCAGGCCCTGAAAGCCGCGGTCAACGCCGACGCTTCTTTCAACCGTCTTTCCGTCGACAGCGACACCTCCACCTCCGACACCGTGGCCGTGCTGGCCAACGGCATGGCGGGCCACCGGCCGATCCGATCGAGCGGCGCCGATCCGCGCAAGTTCACCGAAGCGCTGACCGAACTTTGCCGGGACCTGGCGTACCAGATCATCGCCGACGGCGAGGGCATCGAACACGTGATCCGTGTCCGCGTCAGCGGTGCGCGTTCGCAACCCGATGCGTTGCGCGTGGCGCGCAGCGTCGCCGATTCGCCGCTGGTCAAGACGGCTGTGCACGGGCTCGATCCCAACTGGGGTCGGCTGGCCATGGCGATCGGCAAGAGCGGCGCCCCGGTCAAGCCGGACCGATTGACCCTCCGCATCGGTCGCACCACGGTTTTTCGCCGCGGAGCGCCGAGGCCGTTCAACGCCTCGGCCGTCCGGAAAACGTTGAAGCGATTTGAAGTACCGATCGATATCGACCTGGGCTCGGGCAAGGGAAGCTGCGAGTTTCTCGGTTGCGATCTGACCCGCCAGTACATCACCATCAACGCCGACTACCATACATAATCCGCGCGTGTTACACTTGGTGGATGATCTACCTCGACAACAACGCAACGACACAGCCGGCCGAGCAGGTGGTCGACGCCATGCTGCAGGCCCAGCGTCAATGGTGGGCCAATCCCTCTTCGGTGCACCGGTTCGGCCAGCAGGTGCGCGGCCAGGTGGAGATGGCGCGCGAAGAGTTGGCCGATCTGCTGGGCTGCAAGAGCCGGGAGATCATCTTCACCAGCGGCGCCACCGAATCGAACAACCTGGCCTTGCGGGGCATGACCGCCGCGCGCCCCGACCGCCGCATCATCCTCACCACCGCGATCGAGCATTCGGCCATACGAGAACCCTGCGAGCATTTAGCCGAACAAGGTTACCGGTTCGTTCACGTCCCCCTGCTCACCGGCGGGCTCGTCGATACCGATGCCTTTGCGCAACTGCTGAACGAGCACGCCGATGATCTGGGTCTGGTCTCCGTTCACTGGGCAAACAACGAAACCGGCGTGATTCAACCCGTCGAGCAATTGGCGGTCATGTGCAAAGAGAAAGGCGTTCCGTTCCATACCGACGCCACGCAGTCCGCGGGAAAAATCCCGATCGACCTGGCGAGCACGGCCATCTCGGCATTGTCGCTGGCCGGTCACAAGTTTCACGGCCCGCGGGGCGTCGGGGCGTTGGTGGTGCGCAGCGGTGCGCGGCTTGTACCCCAGCAACGCGGCGGACCGCAGGAGCGCGAGCGCCGCGGCGGCACGGAAAACAGCCCCGGTATCATCGGGCTCGGTGTCGCGGCCCAACTCGCCGGCGAATATTTGGCCTCCGATGAGCCGGCTCGCGTCGCTTCCCTGCGTGATCGGCTGGAAAATACACTGCTGCAACGCATCGACGGCGCTGTTGTCAACGGCGTCGAAGCCCCCCGCACGAGCAACACGACCAACATCGGTTTCCCGCACCTCGAATCCGAGGCCATTCTCATTTTGCTCAGCGAGAAACAGGTTTGCGCCTCGGCCGGGGCCGCCTGCTCCAGCGGATCGTTGGAGCCCTCGCCGGTCCTGTTGGCGATGGGTGTACCCGAACCGGTCGCTCACGGCTCGATTCGGCTGTCCCTGTCGCGTTTCACCACGGAGCAGGAGATCGATCAGGCGCTGGAGATCATTCCCCCCGCGATTGAGAGGTTGCAGGCCACGCTGCCTCAGTGATCCGTGATCGCTTGCCACCAACTCATCCGGACCTTCGTTTCTCTCAGGTCCGGCTTGAAATCAGAAATTCGAAATCACAAATCAGAAATTCCTCTGTGGTTTTCAGTGACTTTCTGTGTTCAAGAATTCACGCTGAGGCGGCGTGTTCCATTTCGCCAAAGATGGCGCGACCGATGCGCACGACGTTCGCCCCGGCCTCGATGGCGACTTCAAAATCGTTGGTCATGCCCATGGAAAGGATATTGAACGCCGGACCGCAGACGCCCCGCTTGACCATGTCGTTGAAGGTGTCGGCGGTGCGCTCGAAGGCGGGCCGAACCTGGTCCGGATCGTCGTGGAACGGGGCCATGGTCATCAGCCCGCGCACGCGCAAGTGGTTCATGCCCATCATCTGCTCGGCCAGGTGGGCCGACGCGGGCAACGCCACTCCGAATTTACTCTTTTCGCCGACGGCGTTGACCTGAATCAACACGTCGGTCTTCAGATCCAGCTTGGCGGCCTGGTTCTGGATTTCCTCGGCCAGGCGGAGCGAATCGACGCTGTGGATCAGCCGCACCAGCGGCAGCACCGCCTTCACCTTGTTGCGTTGCAGGTGGCCGATCATGTGCCAGCGGACCTCCTGCGGCACCTCGGCGCAGCGGGAGCTGGTCATCGTGCGATGGCGATCCAGAAACTCCCGCGTCATTCCCACGCGCTGAGAAAGCAACTGGACGCGGTTTTCACCGAAATCGGCCTGGCCCAATTCAATCAACTGACGCATCTGCTCGGGGGTCGCGGTTTTGGTGACCGCGATGACGTGCACATCTTCGGCCCGACGGCCCGAACGCTCAGCAGCACGTCCGACGCGCTCCATCACGTTGCGATATCGATCCTTCAATGCGGAACGCTCGGCCATAGACGACTCCGGAGATAACGACCCAGTATGCAGCATAAATTGAAAAAGCCCGGCACTCAAGCGTACCGGGCCGGGATAAGGGATTGAATCGAATCAGGGCCGAATCGTCACAGAGCGCGCGGCCCGCCCTCTCCGCCTTCACCGCCGCCGCGGGGTCCGCGATCGCGCGGACCTCGGGGGGGACGCTGGCGGCCGTCTTCACCACGGGGAGGACGATTTTCCAGAATCTCCTTGAGCTTGGCCTGCTGCTCGGCATTGAGCACACCCATGATCTTCTGGAACATGGCCTGGCGACTCGGGCCGCCCTCGCGCAATGCACGCATCTGCTCCATCAACTGCTTCATTTTCTCGCGGTCTTTGGCCTGACGGGCCTGGCGGATTTGCTCGCGCAGTTGCTCCAGCTTCTCCTTGTTGGCTTCACGGAACGCCTGCACCTCCTGGTGGTGCGCCTTGACGATGGCGTGGACCTGCTCCTTCTGAGCATCCGTGAGATTCAGTTGGGCGAAGATGCCCTTGAGGCGCCCGCCGCGGCCGCCGCGGCCTTCACCCCGATCACCGGGACGACGATCCGGACGCATCTCATCGAGCTTTTCCTTTTGTTCGTCGGTCAGAATGGCCTTGATGTCCTCCCGCAGGTCGCCCGGTCCGCCTTCCTGTTGGGCCAGGGCCTTGATCTGCTCGCGGATTTGCTCGGCCTTGGTTTTATCGCCGGCCTTGCGCGCTTCACGAAGCTGCTCATGAAGCGCCTGCATTTTTTCCTTGTTCGCTTCGCGCCAGGCCTTGGCCTGTTCCCGGTGGGCCTGCATAATCTGTTTGATCTGCTCTTTCTGGGCATCGCTCAGGCCAAGCTGGCCCAGTGCGTTGAAGAAGGGACGGTCGCGATCGCGTCGCCCGCGCTCACCGCGTTCGCCTCGCTCGCCGTCTTTCTGGCGCAAGCCGCTTTCGCGCGTGTCGCTTGCACCGCCCTGGGGCCGAGCCAGCGCCGGCACGCCCATCAGACCGATGATCAACAGCGTCAATAGGGTTTTCATTGTTATGCTCCTGGTAAGGGGTCAGTCGTTTTCGGTCACACCTGATCAACGTCCGAGCGGCCACGCTATTGCATAAAAAAACCGCCGATAAAAAGCGGTTTGAAATGTGCCTGGGGTGAAGATCGCTTTAGAGATCGCCTTGGGGCGCCGGCGTCTGCCGAGAATTGGATCGCTCTCGTTCGCGCTGGCGCTGCTCCGTGCGTTCCCGGCTTTCACCGCCTCCGCGGCGGCGGTTGCTCCAGTCATTCATCTGCTCCATGGATCGTTTGAGTTTGGCTGCCTGCTGTTCGTTCAACGCGGGCATCAGCTTCTCCACCAGCGAATCCCGCCTGGGCGCGCCTTCACGAATCCGGCGGAACTTATCGGCAACCTCACGCATTTCCTCCCTGCCGCCACCATCCTGGCGAATCTGGCGGAACTCGTTCATCAGTTCCTCGCGTTTTTCAGCCGTTTCCGCCATGTAGACATCGCGGGCCTTTTTGTGAGCGGCGAAGACCGGCTTCATCTTTTCGATCTGCTCATCGGTCAGTTCCAATCCCAACAGGACACGTTCGAGAGCGTAATCGCCGACCATCGCACTGAAACGTGCTTTCTTGAGCATTGCGTCCAGACGCTTCTTCTGGGCTTCGTTCAGATCGGCCTTGATCTGCGAAATCAACGTTTCGGTCAGCTGCTCGATTTTGGCCTTCTGCGACTTGGTGAGGTTGACCTGGTCGAGAGCATCCTGGACGGCGGCCAATCCCTGCGGCGGCTGCATCCGTCTCATCATATCGCCCCGGGTGCTGCCCCGACCGCGATCCTGCGCCATCGCGGGCACAGCCAAACCGGCCGCCAGTATGACCATCGCTGTTTTATGCATTGCCTTGCTCCTGCGGGGAAAGGGTTCTGATATCAACATAGTAAAACGCCTGTCGTAGCGAGTTATTGCAGCGGATTCTTAAAAAGAACATGAAAGCGTTGGCGGCGGTGCTTGTCGGTCAGACTGGGGATTCCTAGGATAGAACGTTTTCGACCCCGTGATATCCCATGAAGGGCGTTCTTTATGTCCAACAGCAACGAGCAGAAACCGGCATCCGACCAACCCAGTTTTCAGGACTCCGCCCGGAAGAACAACCCCCTGCCCGGAGTGAAACGTGTAATCGCCGTGGGAGCCGGCAAGGGGGGCGTGGGCAAGAGCACCGTGGCGGTCAACCTCGCCATCGCCCTGGCGCGTCAGGGTCTGGGCGTCGGCCTGCTGGACGGAGACATCTACGGCCCCAGCACACCCACTCTGCTCGGACTGGAGCAGTACGAACAAACCGGCACCAGCGAGCAGCTCAAACCCATCGAAGTGGCGGGGATCAAGGTCATCACCATCGGCAAGCTGGTCGATCCGGAGAAGCCGCTGATCTGGCGCGGGCCGATGGCCCACGGGGCGTTCAGCCAACTGGCACAGAAGACCGACTGGGGCGAGTTGGATTACCTGGTGGTCGATCTGCCGCCGGGGACGGGCGATGTGCCGTTGTCACTGGCGCAGATGCTGCCGCTGAGCGGCGCGGTGATCGTCTGCACGCCGCAGCGCGTCGCCCAGGACGATGCCCGACGTGCGGTGCGCATGTTCGAGCAGCTCGATGTCGTCGTGCTGGGCGTGGTCGAGAACATGAGCTACTTCATCGGCGACGACGGCAAAGAATACGACATCTTCGGCCGGGGCGGCGCCGAACAGATGGCCAACGAAATGGCCCTGCCGATGCTCGGCACCATTCCCATTAACATGGCCCTGCGGCGCAACAGCGATCAGGGCAAACCGCTGAAAAACTTCGACGGCGACGGAAAACTCGCCTCGGAACTGGCCGCCATGGCCGACAACCTGCACGAGGTCATCGAACGGCGGACCCGGTCCGGTGCAGACGATGCGCCGACGCTGGAAATCCATTAACGCTCAAAAGGATTCGCGTACGGATCGGGAATGGTCGGCATGTTCGGGCGGTCTTTCGCCATCCCGTTATGGCGACGGATGGTTTCGGACACTTCATGCGGCTCCAGCCATTCCACACGGCCGTCTCCGAAACAGATGTTCATCCCCTCGCTGATATCCACCTTATCGGGATCATGCATCAGGCAAATCGCATTCGACCGCATGTTCGCGCCTTCGCCGGGGAAATAGAGGTAATCTGAGTTCTGATTCACCCATTGCGCTTGTTGCTTGACCGTGAGCCCCGGCGGACAATGCGTGTTACCATCGGGATTGATTACCGATTTGACATGGATGCTGCCGTCCTCAATCAGCACGCCGAGGTTCGGCGGGAACTTGTCATCATTGGTTACCGAATAGGTGTAGCACGACACGTAGATTCCAGCCATGTTCGATGCGCTGACAGTGCGATTGGCGATTTCCCGAGCCCGGCCCACTGCCGGAAGAAGAACCCCGGCCATCATGGCGGTACTGGCCATGGAGTATTGCGGATTGACTGCGACGATCCCCATGCCGGGGAGCGGACCGCGGCCCTGGAAATACATCCCCTGGTCATCGGTCCAACTGAACGCAGCGGACGGGCTGAGATGCGGGCGGATGCGGTCCAGCGGCGGGATCAGCATCGTCGGAGTTTCCACCCCGGACATGTCGGCAAAACCCAGGCCAAGTTGACTCATGGCCACCACGTTGGCATAGCTGTTCACCATCGCCTGGTCGGAATCGATGAAATCCACGCTGGCAAACTTCTTGCCGTCCATCCATCGATGAGTAGCCACGAATTGAGGATTGGTGGTGATGTCTTTGCCGGTCCAGTTTGCCGCCGAGACCACCACCTGCGGATACAAACCCACATACATGCGGTTTCCATCCACCAGGATCGAAGGATTCAGATAAGGGATGGACAGATGATAGATCGTCTTTCCGCCAATGTCGGATTGGCGGATGTTCATGTTGACTTCGCTATCGCCTAACTCGGAGAGGGCGTCGTTGGCCATCGCCGCGAACACCTGGACGCTCTTGCTGAACTTTTCCGGATCGCGCAATCGATTGACGAACACCGTGCCGAGTAAACCCGATCCGCCCACATTCTGATCGGCGTAATAGGCCCACTGCGAACCCATGCTGGCCACCAGATCGTTGACGGGGTGGACGCCATGCTGCTCGGCAACTTCAGCCAGCGCCCGGTCGATCTTCTGACGCTCTTGCGGCTCGATTTGCCCGATGAAGTCGAAGACGAAATCGACGATTTCTTTCAAATCGAACGTCGCCGCACCGGCCATCATGCTGGTGGCGGGGATCAACCTGAGTGTTTCTTCCTGAACCGGTTGTGCGCTGCCGAACACCGCGGCCAAGCCCTTGCGCGGAGTCGGCGCGTGGATGAAGAGACTGTAGCCGAAATCCCGCTCGATAAAGCCCATCGACATGCTCAGCGCGTGCAGGCCGTCCAACGCAAGAGACTGTTTGAGTTTGGGCCAGGCCCGGGCAAACTCGGACGGACCCATTTCGTCGGTCTTGCGGAACTCCGTCTCGTGGACGACGCCTTCATCGATCAGCCGTACCGACTTCTGCAGATCGAGATACAGCATGCCGAGCGGCTTGGGCTGATTGGCGGCCGCCGCTTTGATGAATTTCGGTGCGGTTTTCAGCGACTGGCCCACGCCGCCATCCAGCAATGTGGTCAGATCGCCATATTGTTCGATCCCGCCGTAAAGCAGCAGCAGGTATCCGTTGCGGACGTGAACCTTCAACGGCATGTGCTCATCTTGAAACGGGGGCAGTTTCATCAACTTATCGCGCAATGCGGCGGCTTCGTCGCCGGCGTGAACGATCAGTGCCAGTTCGCCGGAGGGCGGGGCCTGCGTCTTCATTTTGATGTTTGCCGCGTACAAGGCCGACGGGTAATCGCGCAGCGGCTTGAGTAGATCCAACACCATCGCCGCCATCATCGCCTCGCCCGGTTTTTCCTCGGAGATACGGGCCATCAGACTCTCAAAGAACGGCCCGACCAGCTCCTTGTAGCCCGATTCATCAAGGATCGCTTTGAATCGCGATTGCTCGTATTCAGCACCGAGTTGATCGATTCCCTGCCAACCGATGTACAGCATCGCATCGGCGGGGACTTTGTCGGCCAACGGCTGCGCCGAGGCCTGCATCCCGACACCGCAAACCACAACCGCCATCACCATCACACAGATACGCTGAAACATGGAAAACCCTTTTCCGGTTGGTTTATCTGATCCCGAAAGACGAGCAATGATTATATCGCATAGACCGAACATGCGCAAGGCCGACCGGTGAGAGGGGCTTTCTACAGATGCTCATGATTTTCGCAGGGCCTGTGCACTGAGCACCTGGGACCGGTCCGCGATGCGATCGTCCCAGACCTCCACGCCTTCCTTTTTCAGAAGTTGCGCTTTACGTCGGATGCCCGAGGCGAAGCCGGTGAGTTTGCCATCGGAACCGACCACGCGGTGGCACGGCACGGCCGGGGCAAACGGATTGAAATGCAGGGCCTGCCCCACGGCGCGGGAGGCCCTGGGATTGCCCAGCGCCTTGGCGATCGTGCCGTAGGTGGTCACCCGGCCTCGGGGAATGCGCGCCGTCAGCGCCAGCACGCGCTGCGAGAAGGTCATTCCGGAATCGAGTCGGCCCTTCTTGATGAGTGCTTCGTGATCCATCATTCGCGCTCCGTCATGAAAGTCCAAGTGATTCGACCAAGACGTTGCTCCGATCCGTCGGCATCGCGCGTGATTACGCGAATCACGTAAGTATAGCCCGGTAACAGGTCCTCGATGCGCAGACCCGCGGCGGGATCTTCTTTTTCATCGAATTCCTGTGTCCAGGTGCGGCTGCCATCGCTGATCTGCACGATGGTATAGATCGGCGTCGGACAATCGAAGCGGAGTAAGGCGTAATCCGTACCTTCGGGGTGAACTTGAAATGTATCTGATTGGTTGCGGGAGCCGCCACCGTGGCAAGCCGGTAGAAGTGATGCGCATAGAATGACGATGAACGAACGGGAAATCATGGCATTTCATGGCCACTGAAGCGACCAGGCCGGATGCGTCGATCTACGATCGGCCGCTAAACGTTTTCCTCCTCCGTGCCTTCGTGTCTGTTGCCTACGTGCCTACCTGTTCCCTCCCGCGGGTTTCGATCTCACGCAGGGCCTGTTCGATGAACTGCTCAACGGGCATCGCGCCGATATCGCCGCGGTCGGCCTCGCGCGCCCGGACGGAAACGGCGCCCGCCTCGGCGTCACGCCCCCCCACCACCAGCATGTAGGGCATCTTCTGTTTCTGGGCGAGGCGAATCTTGTTGTTCACACGCTCGTCCGAAGCATCGATCTCCACGCGGAGACCCGCGGCTTTGAGTTTCCCCGCCACCTGCTCGGCATAATCGGTGAACTTTTCGCTGATCGGCAGCACCTGCACCTGCACCGGCGACAACCACAGCGGAAACGCACCAGCAAAGTGCTCGATCAGAATCCCCATGAACCGCTCCAACGAGCCAAACGGGGCGCGGTGGATCATCACCGGACGGTGCGGTTGATTATCCGGCCCAATGTACGTCAGATCGAAACGCTCGGGCAGGTTGTAATCGAGCTGAACTGTACCGAGCTGCCACTGGCGGCCGATGACGTCTTTGACCTTGAAATCGACCTTCGGGCCGTAGAAGGCGGCTTCGCCGATCTCGGTCACGTAATTCAGGTCCATTTCATCGAGCACTTCGCGCAGTTCCTTTTCCGCGCGGTCCCAGTTGGCCGGGTCGCCGACGTATTTGTCGCCGCCCGGATCGCGCAGGGAGAGATAGACGCTCACGTCCTTGAAACCAAGCGATTCAAAGACGAAATGCACCAGGCCGATGCAGGCGCGGAACTCGTCTTTCACCTGGTCGGGCGTGCAGAAAATGTGGGCATCGTCCTGCGTGAATCCACGCACGCGCGTCAGACCGGTCAACTCACCCGACTGCTCAAAACGGTAGACCGTGCCGAATTCGGCCATGCGCACCGGCAGATCGCGATAACTGTGCGGATCGCTGGAGAAGATGCGGCAGTGGTGCGGGCAGTTCATCGGTTTGAGCAGGTATTGCTCTTCGCTGCCGCGCATCTGGATGGGCGGAAACTGGCTGTCCGAGTAATACGGGTAGTGGCCGCTGGTCTTGTAGAGATCGACTTTGCCGATGTGCGGCGTGTAAACGATCTCGTAGCCCTCATCGAGCAGCTTCTGCTTGAGGTAGTCCTCGAGAAGGTTGCGCACCATCGCGCCTCTGGGCTTCCAGAGCACCAGGCCCTGGCCCACTTTTTCATCGATGGTGAACAGGCCGAGCTTCTGCCCGATCACGCGGTGATCGCGCTGCCGCGCCTGGTCGAGCAAAGCAAGGTAGGCATCGAGGTCTTTCTTGTCGTAGAAGGCCGTGCCGTAGATGCGCTGGAAGCGATCCTGCGTGATGTCGCCGTGCCAGTGCGAGGAAGCGACGCTCATCACCTTGAACGCGCCGATGGTCCCGGTGCGCGGGACGTGCGGGCCCATGCACAGGTCTTCCCACTGCTCGGGGACGGGTACGATGGCGCCGGGCGTCAGTTCGTATTCGCCGGTGACGTACCAGCTCAACTTGTCGGCTCCGCCCTCGACGGCTCGCCGGGCGTTGTCGATCTTGTACTTGTTGTTCTCTTCCTGAAGCTTGGTCATGCCCTGGTCGACGGGCAATTCATACCGCGTAAACGGGCGATCCTCCTTGATGATCTTCGCCATCTCGGCTTCGATTTTCTCGAAGTCGTCGGAACTGATCGGTTCATCGAGCTTCAGGTCGTAATAGAAGCCGGTCTCGAGCGGCGGGCCGTAGGCCAGCAGGGTGTCCGGCCAGAGACGGCAGATCACTTCGGCCATCACGTGGGCGCAGGAATGGCGGAGCAGGTAAAGGGCGTCGGGATCCTGCTCGTTGGGGGGCGTGCCCTTGCGGGGCCGGGTCACGATGGCCAGCTCGGCATCGGCGGCGATGGGCCGATCCAGGTCCGCCAGTTCCCCGTTGATGCGAGCGCCGACCGCGGCCTTGGCCAGGCCGGCGCCAATCGATTCGGCGACCCGGCGCGCGGTGACGGGTGCGTCGAACTGCTTTTTCGTTCCATCGGGAAGGGTAATTTGCATGGCCGACTCCGTGTTCCGAGAGGGTTTTATACCAGATTCGCCGGGCGGTGTGTGCGTGGGGGGTGGAATTCGGTTTCAAAACGGGCTTGGGCGTGTTACCCTAGGGTGCCCGCCGACAAGGAGGATCGCCGCGGGAGACGAGCGCAGCGGAACCCGGAGTGGATTATGCGTTGCCCGTTTTGTGATGCCGACCAGGACAAGGTCATCGACTCACGCGCCAGCGACGGCGGGCGGGTGATCCGTCGCCGACGCGAGTGTCTCAAATGCTCGCGGCGGTTCACCACGTACGAACGCATCGAGGAAACGGTGCGGTTGATGGTGATCAAGAAGGACGGTTCGCGCGTACCGTACGATCGCTCGAAGCTGCTGCGCGGCATCCAGCAGGCCTGCTACAAGCGGCCGGTCACCGCCGACCAGCTCACGCAGGCCGTCGAGCAGATCGAAGACGACATCTACCGCGCCTTCGATCGCGAAGCGGAATCGGCCGAAATCGGGCGGATCGTCTCGGCCCACCTGCAGCGACTGGACCAGGTGGCGTACGTGCGGTTCGCCAGCGTGTACAAGGACTTCCGCGACGCCGAGGACTTCCTCGACGAGGTGCGCCAGGTCATCGCCACCAGCAAACTGCAAGGCCCCGGGCAGGGGAAACTGTTCAAGTGAACCGGTGCACGGTTAATTGGTTAACTGGTTAATTGGTTAACCGGTTAATTCGGTAAGCCGAGTGAGTAGCGACCCTGAGCTTGCCGAGGATAGTGCGGACCCGGGTAAGACATCACCCCATCACACGTTCGTCGCGGAGGGATCGGAGATGGATTGCGTGGCCAATTCGATCACGAACTCGGCCCCCTCGTCGGGCTTGGAATGGCATTCGATGCGACCGTGGTGCTCGTCGATGATCTTCTTGGTCACCGCCAGGCCCAGGCCCGTGCCCTGCTGGCCCTTGGTGGAATAGAACGGATCGAACAGTTGCTTCATGGCTTCGGGTTCGATACCGGCGCCGTTGTCGGCCACGGCCAAACGGACGGTGTGTGTGATCGCATCGTACTCGCAGCGCAGGGTGATCGCGCCGGTTCCGCTCTGGACGGCATCACGCGCATTGGCCAGCAGATTGTTCAGCGCATGGATCAGACCGTTCGGATCGACCGGCACGGGCGGCATGTCCTCGTCGATCTCGGTAATCAGGGCGATTTCGCGTCGATCGCACTGCGGCTGGTTGAGCTGAATGACCTCATCGAGCAGTTCCTGGACGCGCGCCATCTCGAACTCGGGCTTGCGCTGCTTGGAGTAGGCCAGCATGTTCATCGTCAGACCGTAGATGCGATCGAGATTGCGCGCCAGCACGGACCAGCCGTTGCCGAGGACGTCCCAGTCTTTTTTCCGCAAGCCCATTTCGACGACTTCCGCCCCGCCGCGCATTCCCTGGAGCATGTTGCGGATCGAGTGGGAAAGCGAGGCGACGGTTTCGCCGGTGGCGGCGAGGCGCGCGTTGGCCAAGCCCTGGTGGTACAGTTCGGCGTTGGCCAGGGCCATGCCGGTCTGCGCGCCGATGGCGGTCATCAGGCGCAGTTGGTCATCGGTGTAGGTGTAGTTGGCGACCATGCTGTCGATGTGGATGACACCGAACACGCGATCGCGGAACTGGACGGGCACGCAGATGGCCGAGCGGATTCCGTAGGCGCGGATGCTGTCGCCGGCGCTGAAGCGCTGGTCGGTCATGGCGTTGGAGCTGAGCACGCCCTCCTTGCGACGCATCACGTGCTGGACGATCGTCCGGGAGATGGGAATGCGGCGGTCTTCGTTGGGCTTGGGCTTGCGACGGTATCGCACCACCGCGGGCGCCGGCTTGGCGTCCGGCGAGTCCTGAATCAGGATGAAACCACGGTCGGCTTCGAGATGCTCCAGCACCAGGTCCATCACACGCTCCAGGAGCGTGGTCCGATCGAACTCCGAACCCACCAGCGTCATCATCTGGTAGATCACCTTCAGCTGTTCCATGGCCTCGGCGCTGGGCTCCGGCACCGCCATGATCACCGAATCGTCGTTGCTGGGCATCGTTCGATCGACGACCGATTCCAGCAGGTGGGAATCGACCACGCGCACCGGATGCTTGACGGTGCGGCGGCGCGGGGCGCGGCCGAACTCGAAGATCGTGGCGCCGGTGCGGATCTGATCGCCGGGCTTCAGCAGCGTCGGGCTCTTGATGCGCTCTCCGTTGACATACGTGCCGTTGGCCGATTCCAGATCGTTCAGGTACCACTGGCCGTTGTCGGGAGTCAGTTCGGCATGGCGGCGCGAGATGGTCATGTCGCTGAGCGTCAGCGACTCGCTGGAGCGACCGATCTGCTGGGGTTCGTGGTCGGGCAGCTCGAAGCGTTTGCCCTTGTCCGGCCCCTGGATGACGTTGAGAAGCAACATGGAAAACCTGCCTGGGATCGCTACGCGGCGGACGTTGCCGCGGCTGCGATGCCTACTTTAACATTCGACCAAAGGATTGACACCCCATCGGCCGACTCATACATTGTAGTGTTCCCGCACGATGGTGGCTGTAGCTCAGTTGGTCAGAGCACCTGGTTGTGGTCCAGGGGGTCGGGGGTTCAAATCCCCTCAGCCACCCTTCACGCCCCCCGCTGACGCGGGGGGTTTTCATTGGACGCGGTTCATTAAAACGGCGCCGTACGATCCGAGCTTTTATAACTTTTCAGCAAGGCCTGAAGCCGCCGAACGACCTCCGGCCTTTCCGCCCAAAGGTTGTTTTGTTCGGAGGGATCGGCCTCGAGGTCGTACAACTGGCCCGGGGGACGATTCTTATCCTTGTTATCCTTATCGTGTGCGGCGATGTATTTCCATTTGCCCTGTCGGATCGCCGAGCCCGGCCCGCCCTTGGAGAGCACCGTCGCCTGGCGCAGCGGCCGGTCCAGCGTTTTGCCGAATAACAACGGGCTCAGGTCGTAGCTGTCCTCGGCAGAATCGGCGGGTAGCTCATAGCTGGTGATCGCAGCAAACGTGCGCATCAGGTCGATCCCGCTGACGGTTTGGTCACAGACGCTGCCCGCTTTCACTTTGCCGGGCCAGCGCACGATGAACGGCACGCGATGGCCCCCCTCGTAAATCTTCCACTTCATACCGCGCCAGTGGGCGCTGGGGTTGTGGCCATACATCTCCACGACCGCCCCAGGCTTGAACGCTTGCTTGCCGTGCAGATGAGGATCGCCGGCCCGTTGCGGAGAGCCGTTATCGCTGGTGAAGATGACGATCGTGTTTTCCGACAGACCGTGCTTTTCCACCGCTTTGAGAATTTCTCCCAGTGTGTGATCGACCTGGTGGGCCAGGTCGCCGTAGGGTCCGGCTCCGCTCTTGCCCTGGAACGGCTTGTCCGGAACAATCGGCGTGTGCGGGGCGGTCGATGCGAAATACAGAAAGAACGGTTTGTCCTTGTTCTGTTTGACATGCTGATCGATCCAGCGGACGGCCTTTTCCGTCAGCGTGGGCAGAATCTTTTCCAGCTTCCAGCCCTCGATCATCGGCCCCCACCCACGGCCGAACATTTCCCTGGGTTTTTCCAGTGTGGGGATACCGACGGTGCGATTGTTTTCAATGAAACAATACGGCGGGAAGTTGGGTACGGACGTGCCGAAGTAGTAGTCGAAACCGCGTTCGTTGGGACCGTCTTTGATTGGCCGGGTGTAGTCGATTTTTCTGCCGTATTCCTTGCGTTTATCCCCGCTCAGCAGCACCCGATCGGTATGATCGCTGATGTAAGTGCCATCGGTGAGCGGCCAATCCTCACCGAGGTGCCACTTGCCGATGCAGGCCGTGGCGTACCCCCGCTGCTGAAGCATCCTGCCCATGGTCAGGCGCTGCGGCAGGATCAGCGGTTGATCCCAGAACCAGACGATCCCGCCCTTCAGACGCGATCGCCAGTGGTAGCGCCCGGTGAGAATGCTGTAGCGCGAGGGGGTGCAGATCGCCGCCGGGCTGTGCGCATCGGTGAACCGCATGCCCTGCGCGGCGAGTCGGTCGATGTGGGGGGTGGGTATCTTCGAGGTCGGTTGGTAGCATTGCGGATCGCCCCATCCCATGTCGTCGGCCAGGAAGAGAATGATGTTCGGTCGATCGGTATTGGGCGGTTCCGCTTCGATCGCTCCCACACAACCGAACATATATCCACCGATCAGACCGACACACAAGATTCGGGCAATTGCGTTTTGCATTTCAGTATTCCATGTAGATTACGCAGTGAACTTCCGCTCCACCGCTTCGAGCAGCAGGTGCAGGATGAGCGTGTGGACTTCCTGAATGCGCGCGGTTTCATTGGAATCGACAATCAGTTCGACATCGGCCCGGCCGGCCAACGCCCCGCCGCCCTTGCCCAGCAGCGCCAGAACGGTGATGCCTTTCGTCTGCGCCGCTTCCAGGGCCAACGTCAGGCCGGGCGAACGGCCGCTGGTCGAAAAGATTACCAGCACATCCCCGTCGCGCCCCAGCCCTTCGATCTGCCGGCTGAAAACGCGGTCGAAGCCGTAGTCGTTGGCGATGCAGGTCATCAGGGTGGGATCGGCCACCAGCGCCACGGCCGGAAGCGAGGGACGGTCGGCATCGAATCGACCGGTCAGTTCTTCGGCCAGGTGCAGCGCATCGGCCGCCGACCCACCGTACCCGCACGTCATCACTTTCCCGCCGCGCTCCAGGCAACCGACCATGGTCTCCGCCAGGCGCGCCAGCGTCGGTACGTGTTCATTCAGCGCGCCGATCAGCGCGGCGCTGCGCTCGATCGATTGTGCCATGGCGTGATGGAGATCGTTCATCCCCACATCGTACCCCGGCGGGCGCGCCCTCGCCAAGCGGCGGATGTCGCCGCGCTCCATCGCGGTTATCATGCGGCCATGTCCGAACCGACAAACGAACGCTACGAGTTGTTCACCGACGGCGCCTGCCTGGGCAACCCCGGACCCGGCGGCTGGGCTTTCATCCTCCGGCAGTCCGACGGACAGGAAGTCGAAGTCTCGGCCGGCGCCGCGCAGACTACCAACAACCGCATGGAGTTGACGGCCGTGATCGAAGGGCTCCGCCACATCGACGGTTCGGCCCACGTCATGCTCTGGACCGACAGCGAGTACGTGCTCAAGGGCCTGACCGAATGGATGGACGGCTGGAAGCGCCGCGGCTGGCGCAAGTCGAACAAGAAACCCGTGCTCAATGTCGAACTGTGGAAAGAACTGGACACACTGGCCCAGCGCCACCGGATCGAGGTGCAGTGGGTGCGCGGCCACACGGGGCATGCGGAAAACGAACGCTGCGACCAACTGGCGTTCGCCGAGGCGACGCGTCAGCGTGACGAGAACGGTTAACCGGTTGATTGGTTAACTGGTTCATTCGGACTTCGGGTTTCTTCTCTCCCTTCGTCCCTTAGAGTGTGTGTGAGAAGTGAAAAAACGAGCCGCGACGGTGAGGGAGCGGTCGTCGGGCCGTTGATCCGCGTCCGACTTTCCGCTCTCCCGCAGGTAAATGACCGCACCTGCCCCGCCGGGTTCGGGCGTTGTGC
>JANQHK010000089.1 GCA_028282685.1 Phycisphaeraceae bacterium | reverse complement strand
CTCGAAGCGATCAAACCCGTCGTGCGCACCGACACCCCGGCAGGAGCCGCAGCCCGCGCCACACTGGCGGCCTGTCTCGACGCCTGCGTCCGCCTGCTCCACCCCATCGCCCCGTTCATCACCGAACGGCTGTTCACCGAGTTGAACCGCCTGGTCCCGCAGCGTGGCTTTGATGGCCTGCAACTTCCGCCCAGCGACCTGTGCATCACCGCCAGTTGGCCTGTCGTGGACGATACGCTGATCGACGAGACTGACGAACAGCAGTTTGACCTGCTGCAACAGGTGGTCACCGCAGTGCGTGACATGCGCTCGACCTACAAGATCCCCCCCCGCGACACACCGGCCCTGCGAATCAAAGCGCCCGGCGACGAGCAAGCCGTTCTGGACGCCAGCCGTTCGTTGATTGAAACGCTGGCTTCGGTGGAAATCGGCGAACTCGGTACATCGGTTGCCAAGCCCGACGATGCCGCCGCCACGGTGCTGGGGCCGATCGAGTTGTACCTGTGCGGCGTGGTCGATTCCGGCACCGAGCAAGAACGGCTGAGCAAGCGTCTGGCCGATCTGGAAAACAGCCGCGGCGCATTGGCCGGGCGTTTGAACAATCCCGGTTACGTCGACAAAGCTCCGGCGCATCTGGTTCAGCAGACGCGTGACCAACTGGCCGAAGTGGATGCCGAGTTACAAGCGGTGCGTAACGCTCTGTCAGAACTCAAATAATGTCGTCTCCCCCGTCGCCTTCCCACATCGCTTGACCATGCCCGGGGGCCTTGCGGTATGATAAACACAATGAGAGTCCAACCTTTCAAAGTATCAGGGAATGGCTGAGACCGAACAGGACAACGCGTTGCAGATCGATATCCGTACGTACCAGCCGGAAGACCAGCCCACCGTGGATGATCTCTACGTCAACGGCCTGCTGGAGGGCGCCATATCGCCCAACGATACCGGTGCGGACATCGATCACATCGCCGAGGGCTACCTCCACGACGAGCGGGCCAATTTCTGGGTCGCAGAGGCCGATGGCAAGGTGGTGGGGATGATCGGCGTGGCGCCCGATACCGACCATGTCGCCGAAATCCGCCGGCTGCGTGTCTATGCCGATTGCTGGGGCAAGGGCATTCGCACCGCCCTGCTCAAGACCGCCGTCGCCTTCTGCCGCCACCACGGTTACCTCAAGGTCGTCCTCGATACCCGCTACCACCGCGGCGAAGCCATGCAACTGTTCGAGGACAACGGCTTCCAGCACCACCGCGACCGCTCGGTCCCCGGCAAGGAACAGATCGAATTCTTCTTCGATATCTATCGCGATCACGGCGGGGAAGAAGATTGATGCGGGTACGGGGCATTGGGGGATTTCGGATTGATGCTATCGGGCAACGGCGGTTGACCGCGTTCATCTGGCCCCCCACTCCCACGACGGCTATCATGCCAATCCCAACTTGGTGAAACGGAAATGACACAAACCTCAACTCAAACCGTTCACGACGCAGCGATCTGCCAGGTGCGACTGATCGAAAAGAATGACGATCGCATCGTGATCGGAATCGTTCGCACCAACTACCGCATCCACCTGTCCCCCGTTGGAATGATCAACACCGAACCGGGCCGGCGCATCCACGGCGTGATCGCGCTGCCGGTCTGGAAGGTCGATCGTGTTTCGGCCGGGGGTTGGTTCATCGATCCGGTGTTCGGCAGACCTCGTCGCGTGCAGGGGCGCGTGGTGCAATCCCTCGATTCGTCGAATCAACTGGTAGTTTCTCTGGGGGGTTGCGTGATGCTTGCGAACCTGCCGTCACAATACAAGTCTGCGGATTATCCCGGGGGTTCACGCATCGCGTTGGATGTGCGTGATGAGGCGACTTTTGCCCCGACCGAATCGCCCGATAGTGGACGCTAACCCGAAACTAACGCTCTCCCGATGAGTGCGGAAAGCCCGGCTCGTCGGGCGGCTGGGGAGGTTTCGGCTCCATCCTGCGGCCCGCTTCCTGCCAGGCATCGGGGACCGAGGCCGATCCCGCCGATCGTGAGCTAATTTCCTTATTCGCATCGTCTTGGTAACGTCGGGTCCAGATCAGCCGTATCAGCCGCACGGCCAAGAGGCCCAGCAACCAGGCGGCGACCAGAATGACGATACCCCAGAGAAGCAGTTGGTACGGATACGACCGTCCGGAATCAATTTCACCGACGTTCAAGAGCAAAGAATGCATAATTTGATTATATCAGGATGTGGAGGAATCGCGGTATGTTGATGATCCGGGCCGATTTAACCGACAATACGGACAGGCGGGCTCATGCCCGCAAGGATTATCGCTCTGTCTGTAGTAAACGGGAAATGCTCATGGATGGCCGTTCGTTGTTGCTCAATCGTCTGTGGATCACATGGTTCGTGTTCGTGGCGGGCACCGTCGCCCTGAACCGCCCCGCCACCGCTCAAAACGATGAATTGGCCCTTCAGATCGGCCGGATGGCCAGCCAAGGCCAGTTCAAGCAGATGGTCGATCGGGTGTTGAGCGCTGAGCCGGGCGCGGATACGGCCGGCCTGGCCGCTCTGCACCAGGACATCCGTCGTTATAAGGACCACCAAAGCGCCAGTCGCCTGCTCAGCGCCAAGGCCATGGACAGGGCCCTGCAGGACATGCGAAATCAGGTCGCCAAGGACGACCTGACCGAAGCGCTCAGTTTCACGGTGGAGGCCTCGGGTCTGGCCAAAGACTTGAAAACCTTCCTCCAGCGCCAAGCGATCGTCGATCTGGTCCGCCAGTCCGAAGCGCGCGCCAATGAGCATCTGCAAAAGCACGAGTGGCTGGAAGCGCTGGCCCTGTACCGTCGGCTCGATTTGCTGTTCGACGACCAGAACCGCTACGACAAACCGATCAAGGATTCCGCCCGCCACCTGCGCATGTTGCGCCAATACGCTCCGGATACCTGGTTCGCCATGACGCGTGATTACGCCAAGGCACACGGTAATCCCGAACCCACCCGCTGGGACGATCCGGACCTGACCTGGAAAAAGGAACTGGAAGAGATCAACGCCCGGATGCTGCGGCAGGCCGTCGCCTATGCCGTTAAATCGCACGTCGAGCCCTGCGCTTACGAACAATTGCTCATCGGCGGTTTGGAAGGTCTGGATGCCATGCTCCAGACGCGCGGCCTTGATCAGACCTTCACGCCGCTTTCCGACACCGCAAAGGTGAACAAGTTCCGTGCCACGCTCAAACAGATCGAGCTGGACATCCGCCAGCAGACCACCCCGATGAGCTATCCCGACGCCACCGCCGTGCTCCGTCGGGTGATGGAGGCCAACCTCACCACCATTCGCCTGCCCACCGAAGTCATCGTCTATGAAATGACCGAAGGCGCCCTGGGCACGCTTGATGATTTCACCGCCATGATCTGGCCCAACCAGATCAAACGCTTCGAGCGCACAACCAAGCAGCGGTTTTCCGGCGTGGGCGTGCAGATCTCGCTGGTGAACGATGAGTTGACTGTCGTCACACCGCTCTCCGGTACACCCGCGCAGCGCGCCGGGCTCAAACCCGGCGACCGCATCGTTGCCATCAATGGCAAGCCGACCATCGGCATCAGTCTCGAGCAGGCCGTCGAGCATATCACCGGTCCCGAGGGCACCACCGTCGATCTGGGCGTCCGCGGCCCCGGGGCACAGAAAACGCGCACCGTCACGTTGGAACGCAAAACCATCCGCATCGAGTCGGTCAGGGGCTTTGATCGACGCAACGGCGGTAAGTGGGATTTCTACATCGACCGCGAGAACAAGATCGGGTACATCCGGCTGTTGCAATTCGGCCCGGACAGCGCCGAGGAAATGGACAAGGCCGTCCGCCAGATGCGCAACGATGCCGGCTTGAGCGCATTGATTCTGGATCTGCGTTTCAATCCCGGCGGGCTGCTGGGCTCGGCCGTGGACGTGGCCAACCGTTTTCTTGACAGCGGCGTGATCGTCTCGGGCGTCAAGCCCGGTCATCAGAACGGCGGCTTCTTCGGTCTGGGCGATCCGCGTTCCTGGCGTAAATCGGCAGACAGCCGGCATACCTACGGTGATTTCCCGGTGGTGGTGCTGATCAATCGCGGCTCGGCTTCGGCCAGTGAGATTGTCGCCGGAGCCCTGCAGGCACACGGGCGGGCTCAGATACTCGGTGAACGCACCTACGGCAAGGGCTCGGTCCAGGAAATCCAGAACATCGACATCCTGCCGCAGACCATGCGCCCCCGCGCTCAGTTGAAACTGACGACGCAATATTACCAGTTACCAAACGGCCGGATCATTCACCGTCGGGCGCAATCCACAACCTGGGGCATTGAACCGGACGTACCCATTCGCCTGACCGATCGCCAGACGCGCCGCCAAATCAAGGCCCGTCTGATCCTGGATATTCTGCGGGATAACGGGCAGCAGCAGGTCGATATCGAGGCGGTGGTTGGTGATTCGGAAAACAACGATGAGCCCCCCCTGCCCAAGCTGACCGATGCATACGACCTGATCGAACACGGTCTGGACCCGCAAGTGGAATCCGCCCTGTTGCTTCTGCGGGCTCAGCTACTGGGCAAGCGCGTGCTGGTTCGCGGAAGCGATTGATCTTACGTTTGTGGAAATGAAAGAATTCCAAGCCCCCGCTTTCAAGCGGGGGTTATTTTTACGCTGAGTTGGAATCATTAGAGCGTCTTGCATGGTTTGTGTCCGGTCCGAACGAGCCGCGACGGTGAGGGAGCGGTCGTCGGGCCGTTGATCCGCGTCCGACTTTCCGCTCTCCC
>JANQHK010000063.1 GCA_028282685.1 Phycisphaeraceae bacterium | reverse complement strand
CATTGACCAGCGTGCTCTTGCCGGCGTTGCGCTTGCCCACCACCGCCAGGAGCATCTGCGATTCATCGGGCTCACGCTGGGTGTCGAAGTCGATGTGTTCGGCGATGGCGTCGATCAACTCGCCCTTGCCGCGGTTGCTGGTCGTGGAGAGCATGGCCGGGGCGCCGAAGCCCAGTTCCACCGCCTCCATCGCATCGGGCTCGTAGTTCTCGTGGTCGGTCTTGTTGGCCACGAGCAGGATCGGCTTGGTGTCGCCGATCCGCCGGCGGAGCAGTTGGGTCACTTGGTGGTCAAGCGGCGTGATGCCCGAGCGCGCATCGACCACGAACAACACGAGGTCGGCTTCGAGCATGGCGGTGTTGATCTGGTTTTCGATGTCTTCGGTGAGAACGCACAGTTCCTCATCGCCGCTGTAGACGCCGTACCCGCCGGTGTCGATGACGGTGCAGTAGCGAAACGCCCCGCCGCGCTCGGCGGGAGCAAGGGCCACTTCCACGGCCACGCGATCGCGCGTCACGCCCGGCGTGGGATCGACAATCGCCACGCGACGTCCGGCCAGCAGGTTCAGGATGCTGGACTTGCCCACGTTGGGCCGACCGACAATGACAATCTGGGGAAGCATGGTTCTTTGATTGGTTAGCTGGTTAATCGGTTAATCGCAAAGCCCGAGGTTGAGGGTGAGTCACGAAGTGACGAACCCGAAACCCGGGATGAATACTTCTGGCTCCTCACCTCTCACTTTCGGCGTTCTTACGTCTCCAGACTTCCTCAGCTTCGGGCAGGCGGACATAGAGCGGCGCCAGCGCTGCCGCATCGGCGAAATCACCGCGCTGCGCCATCGCCCGGCCCAGTTCCCATACCACCTCGGCCCGCGGCACGGACAGCGCCTTATCCAACAGCCGCACGCCCCGAGGCCAGTCGTGCGGCAGCAGGTGGTCGCCAAGGATAGCGAAATCCTCTGAACCCTGCTCGGCGATCTGCGGCGGCGCGAGCAAGGCCGGCTCGCTGATGCGCTCCCAGCCATCGTCCAGCCGCTTGTAAAAACCGGTGAAGCTGCGCCCGGACTTGGCGTTCAGACAAACCGCCACCTCGTTTTCATTCGGTGGGGCGTTGCGGGCGACCACGTCGAGCGTCGGCACGGCGACAACCCGGCATCCGATCGTCCGAGCCAGCATCTTCGCCACCGTCACGCCGATCCGCAGCCCCGTGAAGCTGCCCGGTCCGATGGAAACGTAAACCACCCCGATGTGGCGCGGCTGGAAGTCGTGCCGTTGCGCCAATCGATCGAGCATCGGCATCAACTCGCTGGCGTGGCGCTGAGTCGCAGCCAGTTCCACCGCTTCAAGCAGTTCGTCAGCGCGCCCCACCGCCAGACCGCCGATTCGGCCGGAGGTTTCAATCGCCACACTGATCGGCTGCTGGGACATAAGCAGGTTATTGTAACCGCATGGACGTCGGCTTCATGGCCGCGGATTGTCCTGGATATATTGGATCACGGCCGGCGTCAGTATCGCGGCGTAGACAAGAAATGCCACCACCAGGATCACGACCGTCGCCATGCCCGCCTTGAACTTGCGAATCGGCTTGACCACGCGAAGCCAGCCCAGCAGCGGCAAAGCCGCCATCGCGGCCACGGACCACCACGGCAGGGGCGTATCGTCGACGCCCAGTTTCTGGTTGAGCAAGAGCAGGCCCAGCATGATCGTCAACACCAGCGTCGGTCCTCCGGAGAGTTGGGCCTTGCGAAAGAAAACGGTGGCCAGTCCCGCTCCCATCAAGGCGAACGTCATGATGTAGCCCTGCTGCATCCGTTGCTGCGACCATGACAAGAATGCAGCGGTTGTGCAGAGCATGAAGATTTGCATCCACAACCAGGTCATCGTGGGGGCCGGAACGCGCCGGGCCGTACGATCATGCGCCCAGAACAGGACCAGCCAGGCCGCGGCCAGCCCCAGGCACCACCAGACCGACTCCCAGGTCATCCATTGATCGAGGAACAGTTGCGAGCGGACCGTGACCAGGACCGCCCCGATCATGAGCATCGCCGCAGCGATCCAACGCGCCGCGGCAGGAATCGGCTTCAACCAGCCCACCGCACCGATGAGCGCGGCGAGGGCCGCGGCGTGCATAAACCAGAAATGGGAAACGCTCGGCATCCACTCGAAGTAACCAAACATCCGCCATTCACACAGCGCATACACCCCGCCGAGCGCAATCGCCATGCCCCACCGGCGCCCCATCGTGAGCGCAGCGACCAGCAAACCGCCCACCGCGGGCAGCACAAGGCCCCAAAGGTATTCTTCGGTCTCGAAGTACATGGCGGGTCAATCCTCCTCCGCCCGGCGGAGCCATTCTGCTTCCAGCGGCTTGAGTAGCTCGGCTGTCTTCTGACGCTGCTCGTGGACGGTGCCGAAGCGATCTTTGTCGCGGTAGAGATTGGGATCGGCCAGTTGCTGATCGAGTTCAGCCAGCTTCGCCTCCGCCTCCATCATACGTTTTTCCAGGTCCTCCTGCTTCAGCAGTGTGATGCCCGAACCCTTGCCCTTGGGTTTCCTGGTTTTCTTCTTCGGTTTCGGCTCGGACCTCGATTTTTTCCCTTGGCGGGTTGGTTCTTCCGATGCAGGCGTGCTGTTTCCGGAAGTGGGGGGCGGGGCGGATTGCGATTGCAGGTAATCGCGGTAGCTGCCGTGGAAATGGCGGACGCGACCGCCGCCCTCGAAAATGAGCAGTTCGTCGACGGTGTCCTGCAACAGCATGCGGTCGTGCGTGATCAGCAAAAGCGTGCCGTCGAACTGCTGCAAGGCCTCTTCCAGACGCTCGGCGGAGGGGATGTCCAGGTGGTTGCTGGGCTCATCGAGGACAAGCAGGTTGTGTCCGCCGATGACCAGCCCCGCCAGGACGGCGCGCGTGCGCTCCCCGCCGGACAAGACTCCGAACGGCTTGTCCTGATCGTCGCCGGAAAAAAGAAACGCCCCTGCGATATCGCGCGCGTTCTGCTCGCTGGTGTCGGGCAGTTGGCGTTGCAGGTAAGACGCCGGCGTATCGTCATCGTCCAGGTGTTCGTGCGTCTGGCGGTAGTATCCGATGCAGACATTGGTTCCGAGGCGCACGCTGCCGTGGTCGGGAGGATCGGCGGCAATGAGCGTGCGAGCGAGCGTGGACTTGCCGCAGCCGTTGTGTCCGATGATGCCGATGCGCTGTCCGCGCTGCACGGACAGACTGACGCCGCGAAACAACACGTTCTGCCCGTAGGCCCGGCCGATGTCCGCGGCCATGATCACGCGGTCGCCGCTGCGGGGCGCCGGCGGCAGTTGCAGACCCATCACACGCTCGTGCTGTACTTGATCCACCATCTCGTTTTCGATGTAGCGATCGAGCTTTTTCTGTCGGCCGCGGGCTTCCTTGGCGCGCTGGCCGGTCTTGTAGCGCTGAATGAACTGCTTCTGCTGACGAACGTAGGTCTGCTGCTTGGCGTGGCGGCGCTGCTGCTCGAGCCGGCGGAGAGCGCGCTGTTCGCGGTAAGCGGTGTAATTGCCCGGATATTCGTGCAGTTTTCCATGCTCCAGCTCCACGATGCGATCGACCACCTCGTCCAGCAGCCAGCGGTCGTGTGAGACCAGAAGCACGGCTCCGTTGAACTCCCGAAGGAACCGCTCCAGCCAACGCCGTCCGGCGATGTCCAGGTGATTGGTCGGCTCGTCGAGCAGGAGAATATCCGTCTCGCTGAGCAGCAACTTGGTCAGGGCGAGCCGTGCTTTCTGACCGCCGGACAGATCGGCGACTTTCACATCAAACGTATGCGGCTCGAGGCCCAGGCCCGCCAGCGTGGCGTCGATCTTGTGATCGACGGCGTAACCGCCCTCGGCCTGCATGCGATGTTCCAGTTGTTCGTAGCGCTTCATCAGTTGCGCCAGGGCTTCGCCCTCGGCCTCGGCCATCTGCGACGAAACACGATCGAGCTGATCGTGCAGATCGGCCAGTGCCGCGAAGATCTGCTCCGCTTCGCGCCGCAGGGTGCGCTGCCCGTCCAGTTGCGGATCCTGATGCAGCATGCCGATGCGCGTGCCGCGCGCCGTCTGCACCTGCCCGTCATCGGCGGCAAGCGAACCTTCGATCAGGCGCATGAGCGTGGTCTTCCCGCAGCCGTTGCGCCCGACCAGCGCCACTTTGTCGCCGCGGTCCAATTGCATCGACACGCCATCCAGTACGCGTTTAGCGCCGTGAGAGCGGATCACGTTGGCCAAGGTCAATAACGCCATGAGGAGAAAAGTGTAACAAACCCTTGCATTGCTGCACGCCTTTGGTTTATCCTTAAGGTCGGATCGGGTGGACAACCATATGCGATTGGACATGCGTTGATTCGCATCGTAGAGTAAAGCAACAATGAAAAGTCCGGCGTGTCATCGCTCCGTTGACATGCCGACACGCCCCGGTTCATGCCGGGGTATTTTTTTTGGTTCCGGTTGCACCTCGGGAGCGGGAGAGCGGGGAAAAAAGTTGTGGAAATGCAACGCGGGGCCGAGTACCTTGTTGCGAGCCCCGATCGATGACCTCAATCCGGCAAATGCCAGGTGCGACCAAGATGACTGTCAGCCAACCGCAACTCAAGCCGCCCCACCGCATCGCCGCCGTCGCCGAGGAGCTCGGCCTGGATACCGAGGCGATTCTTCCACACGGCCATCACATCGCCAAGGTGCCGATCACCGAACTGGCCGCGCGCCGCAACAAACCCAACGGTAAATTGGTTCTCGTCACCGCGATGACTCCGACTCCCCAGGGCGAAGGCAAAACCACCACGAGCATCGGCCTGGCCGACGCGTTGCGCCAACGCGATGTCAAAACGGCCCTGTGTCTGCGCGAGCCCTCGCTCGGGCCTTACTTCGGCATCAAGGGCGGCGGCACCGGAGCCGGCAAGGCGCAACTGGTCCCCGCGGAAGATATCAACCTGCACTTCGTCGGCGACATGTACTCGGTCTCCAAGGCCAACAACCTGCTCGCCGCCATGGTCGACAACCACCTGCAACACGGCAACGAGCTGGGCATCGATGCACGGCGGATCGTCTGGCGACGCGTGATCGACCTCAACGACCGCGCGCTGCGGGAAATCTTCGTCGGACTCGGCGGCATCAAGCACGGCGTGCCCCGCAAGGACGGCTTTAACATCACCCCCGCCTCGGAAGTCATGGCGATGCTCTGTCTCGCCGAGGACTACCGCGATCTCGGTCGACGCCTGGCCGCCACGGTCGTCGGCTTCACCCATGCCGGCCTGCCGGTCACCGCCGCCGAGGTGCGGGCCGAGGGCGCGATGCAGGTGTTGTTGCGCGATGCGATTCATCCGAACCTGGTGCAGACGGCCGAGGGGACGCCGGCCTTTGTTCACGGCGGGCCGTTCGCCAACATCGCCCAGGGCACCAACAGCGCCATCGCCACGCGCACGGCGCTGAAGCTGGCCGACGTGGTGGTCACCGAAGCAGGTTTCGCCACCGACCTGGGCGCGGAGAAGTTCTTCGACATCAAGTGCCGCATCGCCGGGCTCAAGCCCAACGCCGTGGTGATCGTCGCCACCGCCAAGGCGATCGCATGGCACGGCGGGGCCAAGTCCGGCGGGGGTTACGACAACCTGGCCAAGCACATCGAAAACATCCAGCACTTCGGCCTCAAGCCCGTTGTCGCGATCAATCGCTTCGCCGATGACAAGCCGGCCGAGTTGCGCAGGATCGTGCGGCACTGCGAGAAGCTGGGCGTGGAGGCGCAGGTGGCCGAGCATTTCGCCAGGGGCGGCAAGGGAGCGCTCGAACTGGCCGATGCCGTCCGGCGCGCCATCCGGGCCAACGCCCGACGCCGATTCAAGTTTGCCTACCCGTTGAATTATTCGCTGGAAAAGAAAATCGAAACCGTGGCGAAGAAGCTATACGGGGCGCGCGCCGTCGAGTTCGACCGCCAGGCCCGCGTCGACCTGGAACTGCTGACCGAGCGCGGTTTTTCCAACCTGCCGATCTGCATGGCCAAGACCGCCGCCTCACTCAGCGACGACGGCAAGAAGCGCGGCCGCCCGCGCAACTTCACCATCACCGTCAACGAGTTACGCCTCAGCGCCGGCGCGGGATTTGTCGTGGTGATCTGCGGCAACATCATGACCATGCCGGGTCTGCCGAAGGTCCCCGCCGCGGCGCGCATCAAGGTCATGGCCGACGGCACGGCCAAGGGCCTGGCGTAAACACGAGCTCGGTCAACGGGACACGGCGATCAAAGTCGTTCCGGTTGTACTGATAGTCGGGATTCACCGCAAAGAGCGCGGTGGACTATCGGCTTGTATCGGTTGTGTGAAATGCCCTTCTCCCCCGTATCCGATACCCCGTGTGCGTCCCACAGGAAGTGTGTGCGCCAATCCGGAGCTTACTCATCGCTTCCCGCTAAGGGTCTGTTGCGCTGGTTGTAGAGGCGTTCATTTTTCTCGTTGTCACCGTAGACACCGTTCCCCTGGTAAAAGAACATCTCCTCCTTTGGTCGCCATTTGGCGCTGCCGTCGTAATTCGCGAAGCAGATACCCTCATCGTGGCGGTACTTGATGCCGTGGTTTCCGTGCCAGTACTGATCGAGTTCGCCCTTGACATCCCAGTGTTTTCTGTAATCCGCACCGTCCTTGTCGAACCAGTAATCGCGAGCTTCGGTAAAAGCAACTTTGATAGCCGGTGCCTGCACGCGAGACGGCTTTAGATTTCCGGAGTTCGTTGCGTTGCCCGCATAACAAATGCGGTGGCTCCAAGCGACGACAGTCTTAGATGCCTGGGGACAGTAGAAGCGATCGGGCCACTGCATGCCCGCATTGTTTGCTCCGGGGCGGAACATGTTACTGATTTCTTCATCAGTGAGACCGACTAAAGTCAGGAACTTTCGGTCGATTGCCCAATAACCCATCTTATAGGTTTTATCATGGATTGTTATTGGCCCATGACGGCCCCAGTCTGGATCAATATACTTCTTGTATTTCAAGGCGTAATTGGTGTTGGCCACCGACAATTGGCGTAGATTGGATGTGCACTTGACGACATAGGATCGCTTTTTGGATTGACCAATGGATGCGGTCAGGATAGCCAGCAAAACCCCGATGATCGCGACCACCGTCAACAGTTCAATTAGACTGAAAGCGGCCCGATGTCCATCGGCACGATATGGTCTCATGCTACGCTGCGTCATGGCAATGCTCCGCAAAAGATTGTTGCTCGCCAGGGGACTTACCGCAGTGTGGGTATCCGTACACTTAGATTATATCGTATAAAAGCATGAAAACAATGAGAACACTTGATTTCTGATACGTAAACCACCTGTTTCCCTTGATTTGCGTCAAAAACGGCCTTATTTTCCCTTCTGGCGCAATCCCCCCAATAGCCCGGCCCTTTCGTTACACGTTGAAATACTTCGCCTGGGGGTGGTGGACGACGATCGCGCTGGTCGATTGCTCGGGGTCGATCTGGAAGTTGTCCGTTAACTGGCAGCCGATGCGCTGCGGGCGCAGCAGGTGGAACAGCTTAGCTTGATCGGACAGATCGGGGCAGGCCGGGTAGCCGAACGAATAGCGAGAGCCGCGGTAGTTCTGGGTGAACAGCTTGCGGATCTGGGGCGCATCGTCGCCGGCGATGCCCAGCTCCTGGCGCATGCGCTTGTGCCAGAGTTCGGCCAGGGCTTCCGCCGCCTCCACGCCGAAGCCGTGCAGGTAAAGATAATCCCGGTAGCGGTTGCTCTCGAACAGCGATCGCGCGCGGCGCGTCACCTCCGGCCCCATCGTCACGCACACCAGACCGACCACGTCGGTCTTCCCCGACTCAACGGAACGGAAAAAATCACTGATGCACAGGCGCTTGCGCCCGGCCTGACGGGGGAAGGTGAACCGTTCCACTTCGCGCTCGGCGTCGTCCGGATGGTACAGGATTAAATCATCGCCGTACGACCGGCACGGCCAGTACCCGTAGACCACGCGCGGCTGAAGAATATCTTCCTCCCTGCATCGCCGCGCCAGATCATCAAACACCGGCCGCGCCTGCTCTTCGAGCATGCGCTGGTATTCCGCATCGCTGAGCGCCGCCTTCTTCAGACCCCACTGGCCGCGGTAGAGCGCGACGGTGTTGATGTAGGGATAGATGGCGTCGAGATCGATCCGATCCTCGATGCGATCGCCCCAAAACGGCGGCCGGGGAAGGTCCGCGTCTTCCAGGTCCGATCGCGCTGGCGCCTCGGCGACCTGGGCGGCGATGTCGGTCTTCGCCGCGGCGATCTTTTTCTCGGCCTCGGCGCGCTTGGACAGCCGCGCTTCGATATCGGTATCCAGGTCCGACAAGCGCCCCGCCGAAAGCTCCTGAACGATGTGCAACGCCTCGAATGCATCCTTGCCGTAGTACAGCGGACCTTGGTAGGCCTGGCGCAACTCCGACTCGGCGTAGTGCCGGTTGAGCGCCGCCCCGCCGACGAGCGTCGGGACGTTCACGCCCTGCCTGGCCATCTCATCGAGATTTTCGTGCATCACCGCCACGGACTTGACCAGCAGACCGCTCATGCCGATCGCATCGGCCCGGTGGTCCCGGTAGGCGGCGAGGATCGCCTGAAGCGGCTGCTTGATCCCCAGGTTGATCACCTCGTAGCCGTTGTTGGTCAGGATGATGTCGACCAGGTTTTTGCCGATGTCGTGCACGTCGCCCTTGACGGTGGCCAGGACGATGCGCCCCTTGCCGCCGGCGTCTTCCTTTTCCATGTGCGGTTCGAGGTGAGCCACGGCCTGCTTCATCACCTCGGCGCTCTGCAACACGAACGGCAACTGCATCTGCCCGGAACCGAACAACTCCCCCACCACCTTCATCCCGGCC
>JANQHK010000055.1 GCA_028282685.1 Phycisphaeraceae bacterium | reverse complement strand
TACGGGCCGTACCGCCCGGTCGTTCAGAACACGCGCGGCGGCGCCAAGGAAAACCGGCGCGTCGAGATCTACCTCGCCCCGCGCACCCCGGTCAACCGGCAGTTCCTCACGCCGACCGGCGCCGGCACAGGCACCGGAACATCCTCGGGAACGACTGCCCCGGCGCGCCCGGCCAGCGACGCGATCCACGACGCGATTCACAAATAAGACCGCACGCAAACAACGTGGATTCACGATCCCGCCGAACGGCGGGATTTTTTATGGATGGCCGTTCAGATCGCCGCATTCGCGGATCGGCTCTGCAATTGCGCGGCGTACTCGCCGGTTTCATCGGCCAGGGCGTAGGCGCAATGGCCTTCGGTCCAGAGGATCACGCGACAGGGATCGCCCGGCTTTTCCCCGGCAAAGGGGCAGAGAATGGTCCGATCGAAATCGTTGGACAGGTCGAAATCCTTGTTGCAGAACTGGTAGAGCGAGTAGGAACGGCCGTCACGCGTCCAGCGGCTGAGCAGCACGGGCCGACCTTCGATCTGGCTGATCGCCCCGCCGACCAGCGTGAACCCTTCCATGGCGGGCAGACGCGGTTTGAAGTGCAGGTGCTCGTTGAAGCGTTCGACCAGTTGCTCGGAACTCGCGGTTTGGACGGTCAACTGCGGCCGAACGGTGTGTGTCGTCATCGCCGCCGCAGCAATACGCCGGGTCGTGTGGTCGAACGTCCAGTCCGGAACGTTCACGGTAATCGTCAGCCCCACCGCCAACAGCACCGCCGCAGCCAGCGCCAGCGACGCACGCCGTAAAATGGACCAACCGATCCGCCCGGCCGTCGGGGCCTGGTCGGGAATTTCCTCCAAGGCATTCGACAGCGAAGCCGGCGCGTCCACGCGGTGCATGTTCAGGCGCAGGCGTTCGTCATCGCGCAACAGGTCCAGCCACTGCCGCTGGGTTTCCGCGTCGGCCCGGGCCAGTTCCACCGTCAGCGCGTAGCGCACCGGATGCTCCGGCGGCAATGCGGCCGCGTGCTCCATGCGCTCGGTCAACGGTTGGTCTTGATGATGATCCGTCATGGTCAACCTCCCAGCTTCAAACGCGGGGATTGCCCGTCGTCCTCTTCATCGGATCGGCGATCGGGATCGTACGCGCCAAGCGAGCTGCGCAACACCTTACGGGCGCGATGGATTCGGCTCAGCACCGTGCCCAACGGAAGCCCGAGCGCATCGGCCGTCTCCTGGCAACTGAGGCCCTGCGAAAACACCATCAGAAAGACCGTGCGAAAGCGCTCGTCCAGTGCATCCAGGGCCTGCTGCAACGCTTCGGATTCCGCCAGGCGCTCCAGCGGCGAGCGGCTCTGGGTTTCGGGCGTATCGGCGATGCGCTCATCGATCGGGCCGGTTCGCGGACGCCGCGCTGTCGATCGCGCCCAATGCGCGTAGCGGTAACGCAGAATCTGATACAGCCAGGCGCGGGCCTTGGCCTGATCCTTCAGGGAGGACCGGCCGCGCCAGGCGTGATAAAACGTCTCCTGGACGAGGTCCTCGGCCAGATCGGCCCGGCCGCTGAGCCGATAGGCGAAGCGGTAGAGATCCCTGGCGTAATCACCGACCCATTGCCGGTATTGATCGCGATGTTGGTCGTGCCGGGTTTTCACCTGGGTTACCATAGGTCGGCTTCCAATCGCGGGCGAACCGTCGCCGTCATCGGGTAGTGGCCGGTACGAGCGAATTTATTCCCCGCAGTATGAATATCAGGAATATTCGCTCTCTGCCGGATCACTGCATTTTCAGCGCACGCCCCATAAACACACGGAAAGGATATCCCAATGAACGATCAACCGGCGAAAGAAACGAACACCCCCGAGAGCAAGTCGAAGCCCACGCCCCTCCTGGCAAAACTCCTGGTGATCGCTGCCATTGGGGTGATCGCCCTGCAGGTTTATCAGTTGGTGTGGGGGAACGGCTGCCTGCTCGGCTGCGCACGGGGCTCGTGCGGCGGATGCCAGGATGCCACCTGCTCCAGTTGTGCCTCCGGAACCGAAACATGCCCGGGTTGTGACAGCGCAGGCGCATGCGCGGCCAATGGAGCATGTGCAGCCGACGGAGCATGTGCGGTCGATGAGGCCGACCCTGTTTCGACGCGTCGAAACAAGCTGCTGAAGCAGTTCGACACCACCGGCCTGTCGATCCCGGCCAAACATCTGCTGCCGGGCGGGCCTCCCAAGGACGGCATTCCCGCGCTGACCGATCCCAGAAGTACGGCCGCTTCAGAAATTGATTACCTGCAAGATGAAGACCGTGTCGTCGCTGTGGCGGTCAATGATAAGCACAAGGCCTACCCCCTGAAGATTCTGAACTGGCACGAAATCATCAACGATACGGTCGGCGGCGTTCCCATTGCGGTGATTTACTGCCCGTTGTGCGATTCGGCATCGGTCGTGGACCGGCGCATCGGTGAATCGACGTTGGAGTTCGGCGTCAGCGGACTGCTGCATAACTCCAACGTGGTGATGTACGACCGCACCGACCAGGCGCTCTGGTCGCAGGTGAAGTTGACCGCATTGAGCGGCCCGCATGTCGGTCAATCGCTGCGCCACCTGCCGTTCGAGTTGATTCAATTCAAGACCTGGCGAGACGAGCACCGGGCCTCACCGGTCGCGGACACACGCACCGGACACACACGCCAGTACAACCGCAATCCGTATCAAAAATATTTCCAGCACGACCGCTTGGTCTTTCCCGTCACGCGCGAAGATTCAAGGTTGGCGACCAAGCAGGCCGTCATCGGTTTGCGTCGCGGAGAGCAGACCCTGGCCGTGCCGGTCGATGCGATTCATCAGGCGTCGGAGGGATTGACGGTTTCGCTGGGCGGTCAATCGGTGACTCTGGGCGCGAACGACCGGACTGTCGCCATCGAAGCACTTGCGGAAGATGTTCAGGCGGTGCATACATTCTGGTTTACCTGGGCGGCGATGCATCCGGACACAGACATCTATCAAACCCCTCAAGAATAAAGGCGACCAGATGGAGAACTTCTGGTCGCCCGGAGGGAGAAAGAGAGACGCCAAATGTAATGATGCCGGGGGCCGACCGTCAGCTGAGTAAATCCTCGGCTTCGGTCACCACATCGGGCAGCGCTTCGCGCACCCGTTCCAGCATGTTCTGACTGAGTTTCAAATCGTCGAGCACGCGCTCGTCGAGCTTGCCGGGATCGACGGTGTGGCTGTAGCCGATACCGGCTTCGACGGCCAGATGATCGGCCACGTACACCAGGCCGGTCAGCGTGCGGTGGTCGGGGTCCAATTCGAGCGGACGGTGGTGGTATCCGCAGACCCGCCCCAGACTGTCCGGGAACTTCCACATGTGGCACAGTCCCTGTCCGAAATCCTGGTGGTCCAGTCCTCCCCAGACTTCCTTCTCGGCCTCGATGAAAGGCCTGTCTTTCTGGTGAACGAGATCGAGTACTTTCAACAGGTTGGCGCGGCGGGCCTGCATTTCGACCATGATGCCGATGTCGTGAATGAGTCCGGCGAGGAAGGCCTCATCGGGCAGGCCGACTTGCAATTGCTCGCTGCAGATCTTGACGCCGGCGCCGACGGCGACGGAATGCCGCCACAGATCGCGCGCTGCGAAATGAGGACTGATCCGCCCGCCGCGGAACAGCTTGGCCAGCGATGCGGCGATGGCGATGTTCTTCACGGCGTTCAGCCCCAACAGGACAATGGCGCGATTAATCGAGCCGATCTGCCCCGGCAGGGCGTAGAAAGCGCTGTTCACCACTTTCAGCACGCGGGCCGAAAGGGCCGGATCGTTGGCAATGACCTTATGCAGATCGTGTGCGGTGGCTTCGGAATCTTCCACCAGCTCAATAATCCGCAAGGTGATCTCGGGCAGGGTGGCGATGTGGGAGATTTCCCGCACGACCTGCTGCACGATTTCCTGGCGATCCGCGGAGGTCTGCGACGCTTCGGTTTTCGTTGTGCTCATGGTCATCGTGTTCTCCCGCCGGATATCAGACACCCCAAAAATCGGATGGACTGAAACTGCACTTGATGTGTTTTGACCGAAGCGTCGGAAAAAACCCACGCCGCTTCATGCCACAGCGCACGATCGTGACAGCCGTCACAAACGGTACAAACCGCCACCGCTATCGGGCAGGAGCAGAGGTTGGACTGATAAACGGACTCAGGTTTCGCAGGGCCGGCCAATGCCCAGACGTTTCAGGGCATCGAGCATCCGCTGGCATGCGTCGGCCCGATGGGAAATGCGGTTCTTGTGTTCCGGCTCCAGTTCCGCGGTAGTCCGGCCCAACTCGGGCAGGAAGAAATGGGGATCGTATCCAAAGCCGTTCGTCCCACGGGGCTCGAGGAGGATACGCCCCTCCACCGTCCCGCGAACCTGCGCCCAGGTCCGCGCGGCGTCGGCCAGGACCATCACGCACACGAATCGCGCGGTGCGCTGGTCTTCCGGGACATCCCGCAACCGCTCGACCATCTTGGCGTTATTGGCCAGGTCGACCCGGGCCCGCGGGCCGCGGGCTCCGGCATATCGGGCACTGATGACGCCCGGCTCACCGCCCAGCGCATCGACCTCCAGGCCGCTGTCATCCGCCAGGCAGATGCGGCCGGTCGCCCGGGCATAATAGGCCGCCTTCAATCGGGCGTTGCCCTCGAAATCGCAGCGGTCCTCCACGGGCTCATCGATCGAAAGGTCCAGCGCGTCCAGCCCCTCCACGCTCACCCGGCGTGTGGCGAAGATGGCGCCGATTTCCTCGAGCTTGTGGGGATTGGCCGTGGCGATTAACAGCGGTGTGTCGAGCGGACTTTGCATGGCGGGCAAGGTAGCAACGATGCGCGAGACAGACAAGCGCCTCGGCGCCACTTGGATTTAAGCTCACCGCGGCCTACAATCGTGCCCCATGGTTGTTGAAAATCCATTGAATTCGACCGTGATCGCACGGGAAGACCTGCACAACGAGCTGGCGATCATCAAGATCCGCCCGGACGACGGGCCGGTCGCCCCCTTCAAGCCGGGCCAGTTCTGCACGCTTGGCCTGCCCGCCCCGCCCAATCCCGACAAGCCGGCCAATCCCAAGCGCAAAGGCCCGAAGCTGATCCGCCGGGCGTATTCGATCGCCTCTTCGCCGAAGGTCAGCGAATACCTGGAAGTGTTCGTCGTGCTGGTTTCCGAAGGCAAGCTGACGCCGAATCTCTGGACGGTGCCGGTGGACGGCAAACTGTTCATGGACCCGAAGATTCGCGGCGAGTTCACGCTCGATGCAATCCCCGAAGGCAAGGACCTGGTGATGGCCTCAACGGGCACGGGACTGGCGCCGTTTCTCTCGATGCTGCGCACGCACCGCGGGGAGAATCGCTGGCGGCGGCTGGTGATGATCCACGGGGTGCGCAACGCCTGGGACCTGGGCTACCGCGAGGAACTGGAGCAGATCGCCGCGGAAGACAAATCGGTGTTCTACATTCCCGTCTGCTCGCGTGAGCCGGAGGACAGCGACTGGGCCGGACCGCGCGGCCGCGTGCAGGCGGTGTTGGACGAAGCGGTCTTCAAACAGCACACCGGCTTTACGATGAACCCGCAGGACGCGCACCTGTTCCTCTGCGGAAATCCCGCCATGATCACCGCGGTGCAGGAGCAGTTTGAAGCCCGGGGGTTTGTCACCAGCACAAAAAAACAGGCGGGCAATATCCACTTCGAGCGTTACTGGTAAATGCCTCCCATGCATTTACGCCGATCGGTATGCGATCGATAATGGCCGCCCTGATATGCCCTCCTCGGGCCGGCTGCGCATGACATCGACAGGGGCACGGCGATTTGACAGCAAAACACGGCCAGCCGCGTCTTTCACAGAGTAAATCACGCGACGCGTGGACGAACCTGCATAAAACATCCGAGGTCTCGGCGATGGAGCCAGTTATGAATCGTTTGCGAGCAATGCCGTTTTTCTGTTTTCTGGCCATGTCGTGCGCAACGGCGTGGGCCGAGACAACCGCCATGCAACCGGTGACGCTGCCGACCATCCTGGTGACGGCGGAAAAGCAGATCGCCGATGCGCAGCGCGTGCCGATCGGCATGAGCGCCTTTACGGCGGACATGCTGCGCAACGCCGGTGCGTTGAACCTGAACGACGCGACCTACGCCGCGCCCAACGTGATCGTCAACGATTTCTCGGCCCGTAAGATCGCCGAGCCGTACATCCGCGGCGTGGGCGCCAGCCCGGCCAGTCCCGGCGTGACGGTGTTCATCGACGGCATCCCCCAATTGAACAACCAGTCGGCGAACCTGGAATGGATTGACGTGGAGCGCGTGGAAACGCTGCGCGGTCCGCAGGGCACGCTCTACGGACGCAACACCATCGGCGGCGCGATCGCCGTTTACTCCGCCCGCCCCACCGAAACCTGGTCCGTCAACAAACCGATCTCCGTCGGCAACTTCGGATACGTGAACACACCGGTCACGGTCTCCGGTCCGCTGAAGGAAGACGAACTGTTCATGAGCGTCTCGGCCGGCTACATGAAGCGCGATGGATACACGGAGAACCGCGTGAACGGCGACGACGTGGACGACCGCGAGGCCGTCTACGGCAAGGGCCAACTGCTCTGGACGCCGACCGATCAGACGGAAATCCGCTACATCATCTGGGGCGAGCGCGATCGCGATGGCGACTTTGCGCTGAACGATCTTTTCGCCACGCGGGGAAACACGCACCGAACCGCGCGCGATTTCTCCGGCCACACCTACCGCGATCTGATCGGCCAATCCCTGCAATTCAACCACACCGGCGAAAAACTGACTTTCAACTCCATCACCGGCTTCGTCTGGTGGGACACCGAAGACGTGACCGACCTGGACTACACCGCCTCGCCCAACATGATCCGCGATAACAACGAACAACTCTGGCAATTCACGCAGGAAATTCGCATCGGCTCGGCGCCCGACGCACCGATTCCGCTTGGCGAAAAGGCGCGACTGCGCTGGCAGGGCGGTCTGTTCTTCTTCGCCTCGGAATTCGACCAGGACGCCGTCAGCGATTTACCGGTCTTTTTCACCGTGCAATCGACCGAGGCCGACCTCGACACCTACGGCATCGGCCTGTTCGGCCAGGCCACGGTGGAAATCGGCGATCACTGGGAGTTCACCGCCGGTCTGCGCGGCGATTATGAGCACAAGCAGGCCGACATCACGCAGGTCACCGAGTTTTTCGGAACCACGGTAACGACCGTGGGCCGGTCCGAAGATTTCACCCATCTCTCGCCGCGCTTCGTGATCGCCTATCACGTGAACGAGGACGTGATGCTCTACGGCTCGGTGACGCGCGGCTACAAAGCCGGCGGCTTCAATACCAACTCCCCCGCGGGCAGCGAAACGTTCGACGAGGAAACCAACTGGTCCTACGAGCTGGGCGTCAAGAGCATGTGGTGGGACAAGAAACTATCGATCAATGCGGCGCTGTTTTACGTCGACTGGAATGATATCCAGTTGGCGCAGTTCCTGAACAACCGGCAGTTCGTCGCCAACGCCGGCAACGCCACCAGCTACGGCGCGGAACTGGAGATCGGCGTCAGACCGGCGCCGGGCTGGGACATTCTGGCCGGCGTGGGATTCATCGAAACCGAATTTCTCGACGGCAGCACGCTGGTTCCCACACTCGCCGGACCGCCCTTCTTCGCCTCGACCGACATCGATGGAAACAACCTGCCGCTGGCGCCCAATTACCAGGCCCACTTGGCCACGCAATACACGCACCGGTTTGACAACGGCCTGGCGCTGTTCGCGCGCGGCGAACTGAACGCCTTCGGCCAATTCACCTACGATGCCTCCAACCTCTACGACCAGGACGCCTATTCGCTGGTCAATTTCCGCGTCGGCGGGACCGGCGCCCTCGGCAAGAGCCAATGGCGGATCGAGTTCTGGATGAACAACGCCTTCGACACCGAATACGTGCCGATCGCCTTTCCCGCGCCCGACCAGACGGTCAATCCGTCCGGCTTCGTCGGCGAACCCGGCGCGCCGCGCACCTTCGGCTTCACGGTGAATCTGTCTTTCTAATCAAGTACGGTTGAGCGGGGCGCCACATTTTGATCCGAAGGACAAAATGTGCTTGATCGCAATTGTCCCCTTCCAGTACGACACACTTTGCGGCTGCGCGGTCAACGTGCGGTGCCGGCATGGTGTGTTGTTCCCATGAAAAATCCCCGCCGTAAACGACGGGGCTTGCGCGCTGGATATCCATCTTCGTATCAACGATCTTAGCTCTTGGCCTTCTGGTACCATTGGCTGACCTTGTCCCAGTTGACCACGTTCCACCAAGCGGCGATGTAATCGGGCCGGCGGTTCTGGTAATTCAGGTAGTAGGCGTGTTCCCACACATCAAGCCCGAGGATGGGCTTGTCGCCCTGCATGATCGGCGAATCCTGGTTGGCGGTGGAATAGGCCGACAGTTTGCCGCCGGCGCCGACGACCAGCCAGCTCCAGCCCGAGCCGAAGCGCGTGGCGGCGTTGTTGGAGAAGACTTCCTTGAGGTTGTCGAACCCGCCGCAGTCGGCGTCGATGGCCGCGGCCAGTTCGCCGGTGGGCGCGCCGCCGCCGGCGCCGCTCATGATGTCCCAGAACAGCGAATGGTTGGCGTGTCCGCCCCCGTTGTTGATCACGGCCTGGCGGATCGATTCGGGGACCTCGTCGATGTGGCTCAGCAGTTCGCAGAGCGACTTATCGGCCAGCTCGGGGACTTTTTCCAGGGCCGCGTTGAGCTTGGCAACATAACCGGCATGGTGTTTGCCGTGGTGGATTTCCATCGTCTTCGCGTCGATGTGCGGTTCCAGCGAACCGAAATCGTAAGGCAAATCGGGTAGCGTGTGAGCCATGGGATTCTCCTTGTTCAATGGAATGTTCAGCTAGAACGTTAGACAGGCCGATGCGGCGAATCAAATCCAACCCGCAGATACGCTTAAACACCTTGAACCAGCGCCTCGACCAACCCGACAATGTCATGGTGCTCGGCTTCGATGCTGACGGTCAACCCCAACTCGCGCACGGTCTGTGAGGTGATCGGACCGATGCTGGCGATCCTGACCTGTTCCATCCATTCCCGCTTGTCCCCGAGCAGTTTCATGAAATAGCGCGCGGTGGATGAACTGGTGAAAGTGATCCAGTTCACTTGCCGCGCTTGCATGGCCTCGATCAACGCCTCGGGCAAGCCGTCGGCCAGGCGCGTGCGATAGATCGGCAGGTCCGTCACCACCGCACCGGCTTCGGTGAGCTTTTCATTGAGGACCGGTCGGGCGATATCGGCGCGCAAAAGCAAAAAGCGCTTGCCCGCGATGTCGTGTTGTGCAATCAGTTCCGCCGCCAACGATTCGGCGACAAAATCGGTCGGAACCAGATCGGCGCGCAGGCCGAGTTGTTCGCGCAGGGCCGTGGCAGTGGCTTCACCGATCGCCGCCAGTTTCACGCCGCCGAAATGCCGCGCATCGATGCTCAGCTTGTCCATCGCCTCGCCCAGCGCCACCACACCGTTGGCCGAGGTCAGCACCAGCCAGTCGTAGCGTTCGCTTTCGCGCACGCAATCAAGGATCGGCGTCCAGTCGTCGGGCGGATCGATGGCTATGGTCGGTGCTTCGATCACCGCTGCGCCCAGTGTCTCCAGTTCCCGCCGCAGGTCTGAGGCCTGGTGGCGCGTGCGCGTGATGGCGATGGTCTGCCCGAACAGCGGCAACCGCTCAAACCAACCCAACGCCTGGGCGTCCAGCCCCGCCACGGGACCGACCACCACGATCGCCGGCGCGCCCAGCCCCTGCTGTGCCGCATCATCAGCAACCGCAGCCAGGGTCGAACGCATCGAGCGCTGGTTCGGCATCGTGCCCCACTGCACCACCGCCGCGGGCGTCGCACCGTCCAGACCCTGCGCCGTCAACCGCTCCGCGATCGCGCCCAGCCGCCCCATGCCCATGTAGAAACAGAGCGTGCCGCCGCTTTTCACCAGTCCGGCCAGTGCGGCGAAGTCGGTCTGGCTCTCGGTCTTGGTCGGATCTTCGTGGCCGGTGATGAACGTGCAGGTGGTGGCGATCCGCCGATGCGTCACCGGCACGCCGGCATAACTCGGCCCGGCGATGCCTGCCGTGATCCCCGGCACCACCTGTACCGAAATCCCGCGTTCGTGCAGATAGATCGCTTCTTCGCTGCCGCGCCCGAAGACGTATGGATCGCCCCCTTTCAACCGCGCCACGTTTTTACCGGCCAGCGCCAACTCCGCCAGCCACCGGTTGATCTGTTTCTGCGGTAGTTTGTGATCTTTCGCCCGCTTGCCGACGTCGATCCGCTCCGCATCGTCCGGCGCCAGATCCAGCAGCGCCGGATTCGCCAGCGCATCGTACACCACCGCATCGACACGCCGCAGCAACTCCGCGCCGCGCACCGTCAACAGGCCCGGATCGCCCGGCCCCGCGCCGATCAGATACACCGTGCCGGATTGATTTGCTTCTGTAGACATAAAGATTCACCGCAGAGGCGCAGAGACACAGAGAAAAGAAATATTCGACAGAATTAACAGGATGATACGGATATTATGAACATCGGCCTTTTATCCTGTTCATCCTGTCTCTGCTTCTTTGTGTCTTCGTGCCTTTGTGGTTCATTTTTCAAGAACTTTCGGCAGCGCCGCCTTGAACTCCCGAAATATCGCTTCGTTCGCCTGGGGAATCACGCGCACCCGGCCGACGACCTGCATGAAGTTGGTATCGCCGCCCCAGCGCGGCACCACGTGCATATGCACATGGCCGGGCAGGCCCGCCCCGGCGCATCGGCCGAGGTTCAGGCCCATGTTGATGCCCTGCGGGTTCAACGTCAGCCGAATCAACCGCTCGGCAAGAACGGAGGTCTCCATCAGGTCGGCTCGCTGCTCGCCGGTCAGATCGGTCAGGTCGGACAGATGATCCGCAGGGGCAACCAACAGGTGGCCGTTCGTGTAGGGATAGCGATTGAGGATGATCATGCTCAAGCGGCTTCGCCAAACCACCAGTTGTTCATCGTCGCGGTCGGGATGGGCCCACGCATCGCAGAGAAAACAGGAGGACTTTTCGTCCTGGATCAGACGATTCATATACTCCATCCGCCACGGAGCCCAGAGATTCGCATGCGTCATGGAGTACAGGATACGTGGGGGAGCGGGGGCTGTCGATACAGTGTGGTGGAATCGGGCGTTATCATTCCAACGACGTCGATCGCGGTTTGCGGTAAAATCCATGCATGGGCAAAACAAAAAAAACCAGCCACCAGGTGACGTTTTTCTCCTACCCGAAACTGTTGTTCTGCTGGCCGATCATCGCGCTGGGGTACCTGATGTACTTCGTGGTTCCCTCCGTGGATGAAATGGCCGAACACCGGGCGGAGCAGGCGCTGAAGAGCGGATTTCAGCAGCAACAAAACGCAGAGGACGCGGCAGAGCAAGCAACGGACGCCGACACCCGGACAGCCGATTCCACGACGATGTCACTCGGCAAACCCGATACGGAGGGTCTGGAGACAGCGGGGTGGATTTACCTGATCGTCGCCGCGCTGGTGTTGATCACCATCGGCGTCGATCTCGAGCGCAACTACGCCGTCTTCTGGATGGTCTTCATCGCCGGCTTCTACTTTCTTGGCCTGTGGTTGCATGACGTGCAGGGATTCACGCTGTTCGGTGATATCTACCGCGCCTTCGCCCGGCTCGACGTGCGCTACAGCCGGGAACTGGGCTTGGCATTGAGTATCCTGCTCACGCCGCCGTTCATCGTGATGCTGATCTGGGTGCGGATCAATCACAAGTGGCGGATCACGCACAACGAATTCGAGCATTACGCGTGGGGCCGGGCCGACGATTCGCTGGCGCGCGGCGCCAAGCGCGTGCGCTCGACCTACCCGGACCTGCTGGAACTGATCATCGCCGGCGCCGGAACGCTGGTGGTCTACAGCGCCACGGGCAAGCAAGAGCTGCGCCGCATCCGTCACGTGCCGCTGCTGCCGCTGGTGCGCAAGCGCATCAATCGGTTGCTCGAAGTCACCGCCGTCACCGAGACCGACGCCATCGTCGAAGAAGAAATGGAAGAAGTCGAACACGAAGGCCCCGGCCCGATCTCCGAAGAAACAAATACCGAAGACAACAGCGAGCGGCTGTAATTTCTGATGGGTGATTGCGGATTAACGATTGAGAAGCGTCGATCTTCGATCGACCGCTAAACATCACACATCACGAAATCCGAAATCATTTTACCGGTTCCGCGGCGGGTTCCTCGCTGTGGGCGCGCCAGAGGATATGGGCACGCAGCGCATCGTCGGGGCTGGGGGCACCCAGTCGGTAGTGGCAGCCGCGGCTTTCGTTGCGCCAGACGGCGGCGCGGGTGATCAGCGCCCCGACCGTTAACTCGTTCTGCAGTTCCCAGCCGTCGCAATCGTCGAAAAACTTGT
>JANQHK010000025.1 GCA_028282685.1 Phycisphaeraceae bacterium | reverse complement strand
ACCGCCGGCGCCGAGGAGGCCGGTCGCCGCGTCGGTTACGAAGACGGGCGCGCCGAGGGCGTGGAAGCCGGACGCCAGGCCGGTCACGCCGAAGCATTGGAGCAATCCGCCGCCGCGTTGGAGCAGATGTCCGGGGCGTGGACCGCGGCGCTGCGCCGCTGGGACGATCAGCGTCACGACATGATGATCGAGGCGCGTCAGTCGCTGATGCAACTGGCGGTGGAAATCGCGGCCAAAATCGTCAAGCGCGTCCCGCGGATCGACCCGGCCGTGGTGACCGATCAACTGGCCGCGGCCATCGAACACATCACGCGCCCCAGCGCCCTGACCGTTCGCATCCACCCCGAGGACCGTCCGCTGATCGAGCAGGCGTTGCCCGCGCTGGTCGAGGCGGCGCACCAGGTCGATCACGCCGAACTGACCGATGACGATCGACTGGCGCGCGGCGGATGCGTGGTGGAATCCGGGCAGGGGCGCATCGACGCCACGCTCGATGGGCAGTTGCGGCGCATGGTCGAAGCCCTGCTTCCGGGCACGATGGACCGCAAAGACCTGCAACGCATCGTGCGCGTGGACGATGAGCAGAACGACGGGGAATCGATTGACCAAACCATTGAGAACATTCGCCGATCCGGCATGGAAGAGCTGTCGGATATCGAAATCGAATCCGATGTGGACCCGGCCCTCGATGACGGCGCGGTCGGCGACACCGAAACCGAATCCTCCGACGAAACGGAGGACGAACCGACATGACCACGATGTTCGACGATGCCCTGGCGACGGTGGAGCGGTTGCAGCCGATGGCGATCACCGGCGCGGTCAGCGAGGTGCGCGGCCTGACGGTGCGCGTCGATGATCTGCCTTTGCCGGTGGGCGCGATGGTGGATGTCGAAATCGGTTGCGATGTGCGGCCGGGCGAAGTCGTCGGCTTCGATGACGAACAGACGATCGTCATGTTGCTCGGTGCGACCGATGGCATCCGGCGCTGCGATCGCGTTACCGGGCGATGCGCCAGCAACCTGGCGCGCGTCGGACCGGACCTGCTCGGTCGCGTGGTCGATGCGATGGGCCGTCCGATCGACGGCGGGACGCCGATCCGCCAGACCGTCGGTCGCCCGCTCCATCCCGAGCCGCTCGAAGCGCTGGGGCGCGTGCCGATCGACGATCCGCTGGGCACCGGCGTGCGCGCCATCGACGGCATTCTCACCGCCGGGCGCGGCCAGCGCCTGGGCATCTTCTCCGGACCCGGCGTGGGCAAGAGCTCTCTGCTCGGGCAGATGGCGCGCAACACCGATGCCGATGTGTCGGTGATCGCGTTGGTCGGAGAGCGCGGCCGCGAGGTCAACGACTTCCTGCACCACGCGCTCGGCCCCGAAGGTCTGAAGCGCAGCGTGGTGGTGGTGGCCACGAGCGATGAACCGGTGCTCATGCGTATCCGCGCGGCGCATTACGCGTTGTGCGTGGCCGAGCATTTCCGCGATCACGGACGGGATGTCGTGCTGCTGATGGATTCGATCACGCGCTTCTGCCAGGCGCAGCGCCAGGTGGGTTTGGCCATCGGCGAGCCCCCGGCCACCAAGGGCTTCACGCCCAGTGTCTTTGCCATGCTGCCGGGACTGCTCGAACGCTGCGGCCGAACGTCGTCCGGTTCGATCACCGGTTTCTTCGCCATCCTCGTGGAAGGCGACGATCTGACCGAGCCGATCTCCGACGCCTGCCGCGGTATCCTCGACGGCCACGTCGTCCTCACGCGCGACCTGGGCAACCGCGGACACTGGCCCGCCATCGACGTGCTCCAATCGATCAGCCGACTGGCCGACGCCGTCACCGATCCGTCGCAGCGCGCAGCGCGGCAGCAACTGGTCCGCACGCTCGCCGATTACCAACAGGTCGAAGATCTGGTCAACATCGGCGCGTATGCCTCCGGCTCCAATCCGCGCTACGACCTGGCGATCGCCGTGCACCAGCAGATCGAAAGTTTCCTCCAGCAGGGATTAACCGAAGAGGCGCAGCTCGCCGACACCCAGCGACGACTGGTGGAGTTGGCACTGCAGATTGAAGCGCAAGCCAAGCGGCTGGCGCCGGGCTCGGGGCGCCCCTCCGTCCCGGGGCCGACCGCCGCCTGATGAACAGTCGATAAGGAATTGCCCATGGCGAGATTCATCTTCAAGCTCGAACCGGTGCTGCGGCAGCGACGCCTGGCCGAAGACCGCGCCCAGCGCGACCTGGCGCGTCTGTTGCGCGAGCGGATGATTCTGGAACGGCGCATCGGCGATCTGCAACACGGCATCACCGCCGACAAGCGCACCATGGCTTCGGCGCTCAGCGGTCACGTGGACGTGGAGCGGGTGCGCAACCACGGCGCCGCGGCCCACCGTGCGGTGGTGCAGGTGCAACAGATCGCCATGAAACTGCTGGAACTGTCTCACCAGGTCGAGGCCGCCCGGACGAAGCTCATTGCGGCTTCGCGCGATCGCAAGGCCGTCGAACGCCTGCGCGACAAACAATACCAGCGCTGGCAGACCGAACGGAATCGCCGCGAAACCGCGCAACTCGATGAGTTCGCCATCCAGCAATTCGCCCGTCGCAACGGCCGGTCATGGGGGGCCGTCGCATGAGAATGACCTACCACGTCATCGCGCTGGTCTGCATCATCCACGTTCTGGGGGCGGCGGGGGTGGGGGCGTGGCTGGGCGCGTCCGGTCGGCTCAGTCGGGATCGCGTCGTCGATGTCAAAAACGTCTTCGCCATCACCGTCGCCGAACAACGTCAGCAGGAAGCGCAAACCGCCGAACTGGTCAGGCAGGCCGAGCGGCAGACCGAGCGCGTGGAAGCGATGATCGCCGGCTCGACCGCCGAGCGCCTCGACGATGAACAGCGCCGTCACGAACTGACGTTGCGTCAGCTGGAGCGCACCCGACGTGAAATCGAATCACTGCGCGACAATCTCGAACTGTCGCGTCGCCTGATGGAAAAGGAAAAGCGGGAGGTGCTTGATGAAAAGCAGGCCGCGGAACAACGTCTGGCGCAGATCGAGCAGCAGTTGAACGATGCGGGATTCAAGCGCGCGGTCGGGTTGCTCGAGCAGCTTCCGGCCGATCAGGCCAAAAAAATGTTCCTGCGGATGATCGAGCAGGACAAGGTCGCTCAGGTGGTGATGTACCTGGAGTCCATGCAGCCACGGAAGGCCGCAGCCGTGCTCCGGGAATTCGATCAGTCGCACGAGGTGGCCCGGGCTGTGGAGTTGACGGAGCGACTCCGCGCCCGCGGCAGCGACCTCGTCCAGCAGACGGAGTCGTCCGGATGATGATAGAAACGAACAAGCTGAACATGGTTCCTCCTCCGGCCGAACCGGCGATCCGCTCCGGGTCCGAATCCGATGGCCAGTTCGACCGCATTCTGGACGGCGCCCATTCCGCCTCGGTCCATGCCGCGCAAGACAAAGCGCAGCAGACCGATTCGAGTGACGAGCGCTCCAAGGTCAAGCCCGCGCCCGAACGTTCGGAACACGAGCAGACCGAAACCGATGAGCCGCGCGCCGATCAGGCCCCCGAAGCGCCGGCCCCGCAGGAAACACCCGAAGAGAAAAATCCCGTCGGTGGGCAATCGCCGTCCTCCGAATCGTACGATGACACGGCGGCGCAGGATGGAACCGCATCGCAGGAATCGGCAGTCGCCGCCAACGCGCCGACGCAAAGCGCATCGCCCGGGGCGCAGATGGCTGCTCTGGAAGCGTCGGTTTTGAAGCAGATTCACACTGCCCAATCCCCCCTTGCCCAACAAGCGGTCGAAGGACAGAATGCGCAACAGGCGGCTGCGATCAACGCCGGGCAAACGCAGGGCGCCGCCGCGCAAGCGGTCGCAACCCAGCAGGCCACAACCCAGCAGGTCGCAGCACAAGTGGAATCGACCATCCCGAGCGAATCCGCCGATCAGCGCATCGCGCAACCGGCCCAGACCCAGACGGCCGACACGTTCCAGTCGAGCGGTGAAGCGCAAGCCAAAAGCAAGGCCGCGGTGCAGGCCGAGACCGTTCGACCGGTCCTTTCGCAACCGACATCCGATCAGGCCGACAAGCAGGGCGAAGGTCAGCAGGGTGAATCGTCGCAGCGCCATACCGATCCGAAACCCCGGCGTATCCAGATCGATCCGTCGCAAACGCAGTTGTCGCAGCCGGCCGGTGAAACACAAGCACCCCGATCCACCGAAAAGTCGACCGGCGATATGACGACACAAACCACGACCGCGCCGCAGTTCCAGCCCGCCCCGCCAACCGCGGCGACGATTCAACCCGCCGCTTCGGTCAACCCCGCCACGGCGCCGGCCGGCGCCACCGAATCGACATTACCGCTTCTGCTCGAACCGCTACCCGAAAACCAGAACAACCGAATCATGCAGCGGACGCTGAGCGGGATACGCGGCATGGTCGATCGCAACGGCGGAACGATTCAGATGCGTTTGAGCCCGCCGGAACTGGGCACTTTGCGCATCGAGGTGAAGATCGCCGGCGGTGCGGTGCAGGCCTCGTTTGCCGCATCGACGCTTCACGCCGGGCAGGTACTCAGTGAAAACATGGCCACGCTCCGGATGGCCCTGGAACAACAGGGGCTGCGCATCGAGCAGTTGCAGGTGCACACCCCGCTCAGCCCGCAGCACAACAGCACCTCCTCCGGCGGCACGCAGCAGGAAGCGCAGCAGCAGACCGATTCCGCGCCCGATGATGGACGAAGCCGCGGCGCTTTCGATCAGGGAGGCCGACCCGGAGAACAGGGGGACCGCGACAATTCCGGTTCGCCCAACGAACAACCGAGCTTCCAGCGCCAGCTACTCGACCTGGAAGTGTAAACCGTGAGGAACAGGTACAGGTAACTTCAGCAGGAGACCCGCCATGTCCAGCGTATCGGCCTTGAGCGGCAGCGCCGCCACGACCAGCACCGGTAATGCATTTACCGACATGACCAGCGAAGAGTTTCTTAATGTCCTGATCGAGGAATTGCAGAACCAGGATCCGTTCGATCCGCAGGATTCCTCGGCGTTGCTGGAGCAACTGTCCAGCTTGCGCAACATCGAAGCGCAGTTGTCGCTGGAGCAGAAACTCAATGATCTGGTCACGCAGAACCAGGTCGCCTCAGCCGGCAACCTCATCGGCAAACTCGTCGAGGGCCACAGCACCGGCGGCTCTTCCACCGAGGGACTGGTCACCAGCGTGCGCGTGATTGAAGGCGAGGTCTACCTCGAACTCGATAACGGGCTGACCATGAACATGAACAACATCCACACGATCTCCGAGGCGACCGGCTCCGCGGTGGGGCTGGCCGACGGTTGATCCGCTGAAGGACGCATTGATGAGCCAGGAAATCGACATGCTGCGCATGCTTGAACCTGCGGTTCGTCCGGCGGGAGCGCCCGCACCGACGGTGCGTCCGACCGCGCCGCTGGAGCAGCGTGATTTCGATCAGTTGTTGCAGGAGGCCGATGCCGCCGCCCGCGCCGAGGGCTTGAAGTATTCCGCTCACGCACAACAGCGGATGGAGCAGATGGGCCTGGAATTGACCGATCCACAGGCCGCTGCTTTGAATGACGCCGCCGAGCAGGCGCGCGCCAAGGGCTCGCGCGATGCGTTGATCCTGATGCGGGATCTCGGATTGATCGTCAACGTTCCTAATCGCACCGTCGTCACCGTGCTGGACGCGCAGCGCATGCAGTCCGGCATCGTGACTCAGATTGATTCCACCGTTCTGGTCGGTGATCCCGAAGCGATCGCCGATCCGAATCCGACCGAACCTGACCACGGGCTGGCCCCACATCCTTCGGGATACGGGAGGCCCGGGGCGGCCGAACGACCGACGCCGCCTCTTGCCGCAAGGAGTTGAGCCATGGCATTATCCAGCGCCTTCTACACTGCTCTCAGCGGGCTTGATATCAATGCCCAGAACATGGACGTCATTGGCAACAACATCGCCAACGTGAACACCACGGCGTACAAATCGACGCGCGCGGTGTTCACCGAGATGTTCGCCAGGTCGTTGAGCTTCGGTTCGCAACCCTCCACCGACAGCGGCGGGACCAACCCCACGCAGGTCGGGCTGGGGACGCGGTTCGATGGCATCCAGAAAAACCTGACCAACGGCTCCATCCAGACCACCGGCCTCGCCACCAACCTGGCCCTGGAAGGCAACGGCATGTTCGTCGTCGAGCAGAACAACCAGCGCTTCTTCACACGCTCTGGGGCCTTCACCCTCAATCAGGATAACCAACTGGTCGACCTGTCCGGCGGTTACGTGCAGGGCTACGGCGTTGACGAATCCTTCAACATCGTGCCCAGCGCGCTGGTCGACCTGACCATACCGCTCGGCACGCTGACCATCGCCAAAGAAACGCGCAACGTGAACTTCTCCGGCAACCTCAATGCCTCCGGGCCGTTGAGCACCGGCGGGGCCGTCCATGAAACCCGCGCCTTCTTCACCACCGATACGCTCACCGTCGGCACCGAAGAAGACGGCACGACCGATCTGACCGTCGCCGGCAACGATCTCTACATTGACAACGGCGCCGGCGGGTCCTTCCTGGCCATCGAAGGCGGAACCGATACGGTCATCACCCTCGCCGGCGTCGAGAAATCCGGCAAGGACCTGGGCGCCCATACCTTTGGCTTCAGCACGCAAACCGCCGATGCGCTCGGCGTCGATGAAGTGGGAACGACACTCAGCGATTTCGTCACCTTCCTCGATAAGGTGCTCGGGCTGGACAGCACCTCGGTCAACGGCCACGACCTGGGCGGATCGATTGCGATCAATGCCGCCGGCCAGATCGTGATCACCGGCAATGAAGGCACGGTCCAGGACCTGACCATCGAGACGGCGGATCTCGTTGCCGTGCAGCAGACCGACGACGGTGACGCCGACGTCGCCATCAGCCAGCCGTTCGTCATGACCAAAACCGGCTCGGCCGACGGCGAATCGGTCCGGACCAGTTTCGTCGTTTACGATTCGCTGGGCACGCCGCTCACCGCTGAACTCAGTTTCGTCTTGCAGGATGTCACCCCGGGCAGCGGAACGACCTGGGAGTGGATCGCCGAATCGGTCGACAACGACGATGTCGATCAGGCGTTGGGCGTCGGCCTGGTGACGTTCGATCAGAACGGCAATTTCGTGGATGCGACGAACCAGTCGTTCAGTCTGACACGCGACAACGGCGCCGTGACGCCGCTGACCGTCAACATGAACTTCTCCTCCGACAACGATGCCATCTTCGCCCTTTCCGATACGCTCAGCTCGCTGGCGGCAGTCAGCCAGGACGGCTCGCCCATCGGAACGCTCGATGAGTTCTCCATCGGCGAAGACGGAATCATCAACGGCTCGTTCACCAACGGCTTGGTTCGTGTGCTCGGGCAGGTGGCCTTGTCCACCTTCTCCAATCCCCAGGGCCTGCTCGACGAAGGCAACGGCCGATACGTCCCCGGCCCCAACAGCGGTGATGCCATCATCGCGGCTCCGGGACAGTTCGGCTCGGCGCGGATTTTTGCCGGCGCGCTGGAACTGTCCAACGTCGACCTGGCCTCCGAATTCGTCAACTTGATTAACGCCAGCACGGGCTTTTCCGCCAACAGCCGCGTGGTCACCACCACCGACCAGATGATCCAGGAACTGCTCTCGCTGGTCCGGTAAGCGTAGAGTCCGAAGTGTGAAAAGTGTGACGTGATGTGTTGTGATGTGTGATGTGGATCAAACCGGACCTGAGGAGCGTAGCGACGAAGGTCCGGAGGAACGAACCCAGGTACGAAGTAACCCGTTAATTGGTTAGCCAAAATGATCACCCTCACCCGGCTCAATGGAAAGCAGTTCGTGGTCAACGCCGACCTGATCCGCACGGTCGAGGAGTTGCCCGACACCACGATCACGCTGATCAACGGCGACCACATGCTGGTCCAGGAGCCGATGGACGAGGTGGTGGAGCGGGCGGTGGAGTACGGCCGGTTGCTGCGTCGGATGATCGGTCCCAGTTGACCGCGGCCCGGAGATTTTTCGCATGAATCGGCGCCCGATAAAAACGGTGACGAAAAGGTCGGACGGGCCATCAAGACCCACCGACCGCTGGACGATACCTCATAACATCAGCGCGGCCGTTGCGCGACCCTGTACTGCGGAGTAGGCGATGGATCTGGCGACCATCATCGGAATTCTGATGGGTTTCCTGCTGATCGGCTGGTCGATGATGAGCAGCGGTCAGGGCGGCGCCTTTGTGGATGCCAAGTCCGTGGCGATCGTGATCGGCGGCGCGGTGTCGGCCACCATGATCGCCTTCCCGCTGACCCGCCTGAAGAAGGTTTTTTCCATCGGAACCAAGGCGGTCTTCAACAAGGGCCGGCCTCCCGACGATCTGATTGCCGATCTCGTTTCTTACGCCGAAGTCGCCCGGCGCGACGGCATCCTCTCCCTGGAAAACATGACCAAGGACATCGACGATCCGTTCATCGTCCGCGGTATCCAGATGGCCGTGGATGGCACCGATCCCGAGCTGATCGAGCAGATCATGGAGACGGAACTGGAAAATCTCATGGAGCGTCACGAGTCGGGTCGAGGCCTGTTCGAGACGCTCGGCAAGTATGCCCCGGCGTTCGGCATGATCGGCACCCTGGTCGGCCTGGTCCTGATGCTGGTGAACATGGAAGACCCGTCGGCGATCGGTAAGGGTATGGCCATCGCCCTGATCACCACGTTATACGGCGCGATTCTGGCCAACTTGGTCTTCCTGCCCATCGCCGAGAAGTTGCAGCGCCGCTCCGGCGAAGAGGTGCTGCTCAAGACCATCATCATCAAGGGGGTGATGAGCATCCAAAGCGGTGACAACCCCCGCATCGTTGAACAGAAACTGCGCACGTTCCTTCCCCCGACCGGTCGTGAGGGGCCGGAGGAGCAGGCCGCCTGATGGATGACGGCCGCTGACCCATGGCCAAGAAAAAGTCCAAATCGAAAGAAGGCGCCCCCGAGTGGATGGTCACGTACGGGGATATGATGACGTTGTTGCTCTGCTTCTTCGTGATGCTCGCCGCTTTCAGCGAGTTGAAGAAGGAGGAGGAATTCGAGCGCGTGATCCAGGCGTTCCAGGAGGCCTTCGGATACACCGGCGGCTCCGGCAAGATGCCCACCGATCAGCTTCCCGAACAGAGCATCATCCAGAAAATCGAAGAAATCGCCCTGCACAACCTGAAATATCAGCAACAATCCAACACGAGCGATCCGAGCATCTACGGCCGGGAAACCACCGTCCAGAACATCCGCGAGGGGTTGAAATTTATCGTTGGGGGAATGATTACGTTCGAGCCCGGATCGGCCGATTTAAAACCGGAGGGGACGGCCGAAATTCGTAAGCTGGCGGAGGTAATCCGGGGCAAGCAGAACCTTTTGGAAGTCCGGGGGCACACCTCCGCGGCGGACCTGACGGCTGCCGCGGAGTATAACAACCTGTGGGATTTAAGTTACGCGCGGGCGCGCGCGGTCAAGGATGTCCTGACGTCCGGCGGCAAGCCGGTGCGTCCCAGTCGAATTCGGCTGGTCGGGTGCTCCGATAACGAACCGTTGCTGACGCGCGTGCTGATGGACGATCCCCGCGTCGCGGTGAACCGCCGTGTGGAGATCATCGTCACCGAAACGCTGGTTCAGGAAGTGGCCGGGGAAACCACCGACGGGCAGTTGACGTCGGCTCAACCGTAAGGAACCGTAACGATGGCCAAAAAAGAAACCGAAGTTGCTGCAAAGGCCGCCGGCGGCGGTTCCGGAACGATGAAGACATTGTTCATCGTCTTCGGCGTACTGGTGCTCGAAGGGGCCACCATTGTGGGCACGATGTATTTTTCGGGCGGGCCCAGCGCGGCCTTGGGCGACGATGCCGCCGCCGTGGAGGCGATGAGCCGGACCGTGGAGCTGATGCTCATCAACAAAAAGTTCTTCAACCAACGTAGCGGGCGCGGCTACTACTACGATGCCGAAATCTATGTCTCCACGCAGAGTCGGCACGAAACCACCGTCGCCGATCAGATCTCCAATTCCCAGGCCGCGCTGACCGACGAGGTCGATACCCTGATCCGGCGGGCCGATCACAGCGTTTTTCTCGAACCGACGCGCGCCACGCTCAAGCGAAAACTCAAGGCGCTGCTCGACGAGCGCTTCGGCTACGACGATACCGGCCGGCCCATCATCGAACAGGTTTTGATTCAAAAATGCATTCCGTATCCCGCGGATATCTGAGGCGCGCTTTACAGATGCGCCCTGAGCGTGTGAAATAAACAATCTACTGTGTGAGGCCAAGGATGGCTGAAGAAAAAACACAAACCGACACACCGGCCGACCCCCAGGTCACGGATGGTAGCGACGCCTCGAACATGGCCGAGCAGGCCCTCGACGAAGCGCAGCAGGCGGTCGACACCATCAGCGATCATGCCGAGCCGGCGACCGACGGGGACAACGCCCAGGCGGTCGATATGCCCGATCTCCAGGAAGTGCTGGCCGATGCCCAGTCCGCCGGGATCGATCTGCTGGCCGATGTGGACCTGAATGTGAAGATCGAACTCGGCCGCACGCAGATGCTCGTGGAGGATGTGTTGCGATTGGGCGAAGGGAGCGTGGTCGAACTCGATAAACTCGCCGGCGATCCCGTCGATGTGTATGTGAACGATCGGCTGGTGGCGCGCGGCGAGGTGCTCGTGCTGAACGATAACTTCTGCGTGCGCGTCAACGAGGTGTTGATCGAGATGGCCCGGGAGGATTCCGAGGGCGATGCCGACGACGAAGGCGATACCGCTTCGGCCGCGAAGCCGTCGGGCGACGACGTGAATTGACCGCGATCGGGACGATGGGCCCGGTCCGACCGGATTGCGCGGAGCGCGATCGACAACTGCCAGGGAAGGCACATGCATTTCGTGACATGGCAAGCTGCCGTTACGGGCTTGATTCTGACTGTGGGATGGTGCGCCCCCGTTGGCGCACAGGCGCAGACGAACGCGCCGGTGGATATCGATAGCGTGTCGTCGGATGCCGAGATCGACATCGCTCCCGCCCCCGCGCCCCAGCGTGCCCAGGACCTCGAACCCCCCATTACACTCAACACCCCGACCGCCGCGCCGCCGCGTGTGGAATTGAGACCGGCGCCGGAGCCGGCGTCCGACGACAGAGAGCAGTGGCCGCTCGGTCGCGATCCTTCACCAGGCGACACCGCCGACAACAAGCCCGATGTGCCGGGCGATTCCTGGATTCTCGAAACGTTCTCCGCCCTGGTGATCGTCATCGCATTGATCTTCGCGGTGCGCATGTTGCTGCGTCGGATGAGCGGGCAGGGCGGGGCGGGCGATTCCGGAGGTTTGGTCGAGGTGCTGGCGCGCAGCACCATTGCGCCCAAGACGCAGGTATTGTTTCTGAAAGTGCAGCAGCGCATCCTCCTCGTTGCCCAGGGACCGGCCGGAGTGCAACCTCTGGCCAACATCGACGATCCGCAGGAAATCGCACAACTGCTCACGGCCATCGACGCCGGCAAGAGCAACAGCATCACGCGCGGTTTTCGTCAATTGATGTCGCGCATGGATCGGGCGTACGAATCTCCCGAGGAAACCGCCGGCGCCGACCAATCCGAACACTCCATCGACCGCGCCAACGAGCAGGTCAGCGGCCTGCTCGGGCGCTTGCGCCGCATGAACTCCGAAAAAGATTGACATGCACACCGCGCGCTCGACAATCCGGCGGTATCTCTGCCTGGCCGGCTTGGCGCTGGGGATCGTGATGGCCGGTGCGTCGACGGTCTTCGCCCAGGCCGTCGAAACCGATCCGAACGGTCCGCAGTCGATGAGTCCGGCCGAGATCGACAATCCCATCGGCATGGTGCAGGACGCCGCCAACGCCGTGCCGGGATTCGAGGGCGGGGTCAGTTCCACGCTCAACATCCTCATCCTGCTCACGGTGCTCACGTTGGCTCCGTCGATTGTGATCCTCTGCACCAGCTTCGTGCGCATCGTCGTGGTGTTGGCGCTGTTGCGCCAGGCGATGGGCACGCAGACCCTGCCGCCGAGTCAGGTCATCATCGGACTGGCGCTGTTCATGACGTTTCTCATCATGGCGCCCACGGCCCAGCGCATCCACCGGGAAGCCATCGTGCCGCTCTCCGAAGAGCGGATCGACCAGATGACCGCCTGGTCGCGCGCAAAAGGACCGCTCCGCGATTTCATGTTCGATCAGATTGAACGCACGGGAAACTGGGGCGATGTCTACATGGTGATGAATTACCGCGGGATCGATACGTCCGATCCCGGCTCGATGAAACGTGCCGATGTGGACATGTTGACGCTCGTCCCCGCGTACATCATGAGCGAGCTGAAAACGGCGTTCCTGATGGGATTTCGCATCTACCTGCCGTTCCTGATCATCGATATGGTGGTCTCGAGTCTGCTGATATCGATGGGCATGCTCATGCTGCCGCCGGTCCTGATCTCCCTGCCGTTCAAGCTGCTGTTGTTTGTTCTGGTGGACGGCTGGCAACTGGTTGTAGGCAATCTTCTGAACAGTTTCGCAATAGCTCCATTTCCATAGGTACGTTGAATTCGACGAATTTCAGTTGGCCATAAATAAAGGATGCCCCTGATGGATATTGATTTGGCCGTAGGTCTGGTACGCGACACGCTGATGATCACGCTGATGGTCAGTGCGCCGATCCTGGTGGTCGGGCTGCTGATCGGCTTGCTGGTCAGCGTTTTCCAGGCCGTCACGCAAATTCAGGAGCAGACGCTCAGCTTCGTGCCGAAGATTCTCGGCATGGCGTTGGCGGCGATGGTGGTGTTGCCGTGGGCCGGCGCGAAGTTGCTCGAATTCGCCTCGCGCATGTTCGCACCGTAACCGTTGCACCGGAGTCGTTATGCCCGGGTCGATCGAACCGCTGCTGCCTCATCTGCCGGCATTTTTGATGGTGTTTTTCCGTCTCGGCGGTATCTTTTTCATGGCGCCGCTGTTTGCTTCGGCGGTCGTGCCGATCAAGGTGCGCGTCTTGCTCGCGCTGGTGCTGACGTTTTGTGTGTATCCCGTCATTCCCGCTCAAACGCCGATTGCCCTGTCGATGGCGACCATCGCCCTGGCCGTTGGTACGGAACTGATCATCGGGCTGGCGATCGGTTTCGGCGCTTCGCTGCCGTTGATCGCGATGCAGGTGGCCGGGGTTCTGATGGGCCACCAGTTGGGACTGGGCCTGGCGCGCGTGATCAGTCCCGATTTCGACGAGCAGACCGAGGTGCTCAGTCAACTGCTCTACATGGTCGCCCTGATTATATTTCTCCTGCTCGACGGACACCACGCATTGTTATCCACATTGGTTCAGAGCTTTGACCATATCCCACTGGGTGGATTTATGCCCGATGGAGGCATCCTGGCCATGGCGGTCGGCCTGCTGACCTCGATGTTTGAGTTGGCCATCCGGGTGTCGGCACCGCTGCTGTGCATCATTTTTTTGGAGACGGTGGCGCTGGGCTTCATCGCGCGCACCGTGCCGCAGCTGAACATCCTCAGTCTGGGTTTTCCGTTGCGGATCGTGCTGGGATTCCTGCTGCTGACGGCGGCGGTGTTCTTCCAGTTTGATGCGCTGGGCGAAGAAATCGAGCATGCCCTGGGATCGCTGATGCGGTTTTTCGGTTAACACGGATCGATCATGCCCGACCAGTCAGAAAAAACCGAAGCCCCGACCCCGCGTCGCCGACAGGAAGCCCGCGAGGAAGGCAACGTGGCGCGCAGCACCGATCTGACTGCTGCCGTTACGCTGCTCGGCGGCGTGGTGCTGCTGGGTTGGTTCGGCACAAACCTGCTTGCCGCGCTCAAGCACATGATGCGGATGTTCATGTCCGGCGACTTTGCCGATTCGGCGCGCGGCGGTGACCTGGGCAGCGCCTGGACGCTGATCTGGTACGCCGGGGGCGAAGCGATGATGCCGCTGGTGGGCGGACTGGTGGCGCTGGCGATTCTGATCAGCGTGATGCAGGTCGGCTTCCTGGTCACGCTCAAGCCGTTGCAGCCGAAATTCAGTAAATTATCCCCGATTCGCGGGACGCAGCAGTTGTTCTCCAAGCGCAGCGCCATGCGTCTGGCGATGGCGTTGGGCAAGGTGGCGATCGTGGGCGCGGTGGCGGCCTTCACCATCTGGCAATTTTACGCACAGGTGCTTGGCTTGACGGACCTGGCCGCGGTGGCGGCCTTCGCCGCGGCGGCGGAACTGGTCTACATCCTCGCCTTCCGCGTGGCCATCACGCTGATCGTCCTGGCCGTGATCGACTACTGTTATCAGCGCTGGCAGCACGAGCAGGATATGAAGATGACCAAGCAGGAGGTCAAGGAAGAGTTCAAGCGCATGGAAGGCGATCCGATGATCAAGCAGCGCCGCGCGCGCGTCGCCCGCCAACTGGCGATGCAGCGCATCGCGCAGGCCGTGCCGCGCGCCGATGTGGTGGTCACCAACCCCACCCATTTCGCGGTGGCGCTGCAATACGATGGCGAACAGATGGGCGCTCCAAAGGTCGTGGCCAAGGGCGCCGATTTTCTCGCCCTGCGCATCCGCCAGCTTGCCGCCAGTCACGGCGTTCCCATCGTTGAGCGCAAGGCCCTGGCCCGCGCGCTGTATCGCACGGTGGAGGTGGGGCAGGAGATCCCGGCGGAGCATTACGCCGCGGTCGCCGAAATACTCGCATACGTCTATCGACTCAGCGGAAAGAAGATCGCTTAGTCTGAGAATTCCCAGTACCGAATGATTTTGCACAAAAACGAAAATGTCGAGAAATTTTCAAGTTTTGATTGTGCTTAAAACGGAATTCGGGTATAATTAAACCAAGGACACCCGGTCAGGGTCAGCCACGGATGGCGAAACAAATTTCCACCAAGCCGTTGCCCCGTTGGGCGCACTGGATCTCGCGCTATAGTACGCTGATCGTGCCGATCGGATTGATTTCGCTGATGGGCGTGATCATTGTGCCGTTGCATCCGTTGGCGATGGACGTGCTGATCGCGGCGAACCTTTCCCTGGCGGCGGTGATCCTGCTGACCACCGTCTACGTGCGCAGTCCGCTGGAATTTTCCGTGTTTCCCTCGCTGCTTCTGGCGACCACGCTGTTTCGTCTGGTGCTCAACGTCGCTTCGACCCGACTGATCCTTTCCGCCGATGCCGGCAGCCCCGATGAGGTGGTCGGCGTGGCCGGGGAGGTGATCCAGACGTTCAGTTCGTTCGTCACCGGAGGCGGGGCCGAGGGCAACCTCGTCGTCGGCATCATCATCTTCGTCATTCTCATCGTTGTGCAATTCGTGGTGATCACCAAGGGCGCGACGCGCATCAGCGAAGTGGCGGCGCGCTTCACCCTCGACGGCATGCCGGGCAAGCAGATGGCGATTGACGCCGATCTGAACGCCGGCGTCATCGACGAAGCCGAAGCCCGGCAGCGGCGCGAGAACATCACGCAGGAGGCCGACTTCTACGGAGCGATGGACGGCGCCTCGAAGTTCGTGCGCGGCGACGCCATCGCCGGCACCATCATCAGCCTGATCAACATCCTCGGTGGATTCGCGGTGGGGGTGTGGGACAAGGGTTGGCCCGTCGGCCAAACGATGAGCGCGTTCACGCAGTTGACCATCGGTGACGGGTTGGTGTCGCAGTTGCCGGCGTTCATCATCTCGCTGGCGGCGGGCCTGATCGTCACGCGTTCTTCCAGCAAGGCCGAGCTCGGCTCCGACATGACAACGCAACTGACCGGCCGGCCGGTGGCCCTGATGATCACGGCGATGTTCCTGGGCGTGATGGCGTTCACGGGTCTGCCGATGGCGCCGATGCTTCTGCTGGGTGGTGGGATTGCCGGCATTGCCTACCTGGTGAAGCGCAGTCGTCAAGTCGTTGAACAGGAAAAGGTTGCGAAAGAATCGGCCGAGCAGGCGCAGGCATCGGGTCCGCCGCCGGTCGAGAAATTGCTCAGCGTGGACACGCTGGAACTGGAAGTGGGCTACGGCCTGGTGCGTCTGGTGGATGCGGGGCAGGGGGGCGATCTGCTGGACCGGATCGCGTTGATCCGCCGACAGTTGGCGGTGGAGTTGGGACTGGTCGTGCCGCCGGTGCGCATCCGCGACAACATGCAGCTCCAGCCGAATCATTACCACATCAAGCTGCGCGGCAACACCGTCGCGCAAGGTCAGGTCTATCCCGGTCATTACCTGGCGATGGACAGCGGCCTGGCGACCGGGGCAGTCACCGGCGAGAAGACCACCGAGCCCGCCTTCGGATTGGATGCATGGTGGATTGAGCCGGGCGCCAAACAGCGCGCCGAAACGTTGAACTACACCGTTGTCGATGCGTCGAGTGTTCTGGCGACGCACCTGACCGAAGTCATCAAGTCCCACGCCGACGAACTGCTCAGCCGCGAAGAGACCAATCAACTGCTCGATCAGCTCAAGGAGCGCAGTCCGAAGCTGGTGTCGGAGACGATCGGTGATCTGGTCAAGCCCGTCGAGTTGCAGAAGGTGTTGCAACGGCTCCTGCGTGAGCGGGTTCCGATCCGGGACATGGAGACGATTCTCGAAACGCTTGGCGACTGGGCGGGGCGCACGAAGGACCTGGACGTGTTGACCGAGTACGTCCGCAATGCGCTGCGCCGCACGATCTGCAGCCAGTACATCGAGTCCGATGCCGAGACCGGCGCCAGCCGTCTGTACTGCCTGACGCTCGATCCGACCGTAGAGGATATGATCAACGGTTACATCGAGCGCGGAGCGGGCGGCACCACGATGAGCATTCCTCCCGCCGTGGCCAACCGTTTCACCGCAGCGGTGATGGAGCAGATGCAGGGCTTGATCAATGCCGGACATCACCCGCTGGTGTTGGCCAGTCCGCAGGTGCGGGCGCAGGTGAGGCAGCTACTGGAATCGGCCCTGCCGACGCTTACGGTGCTGGGCTACAACGAGGTGAGCAAGGGTGTGGAAGTGGAATCCATGGGTCTGGTTCAGATGCATGAAGCCGAGCCGACCCCCGAACCGCAATTGCAAGGGACCGCCACGTGAAGTTGAAAACGTATCAGGCAGAATCGATGTCTCAGGCGTTAGCGCTGGTCAAGCGAGACCTGGGCGACGATGCGATGATATTACACACGCGCACCTTCCGCCGCGGCGGGCTGCTGGGCATGGGCGCCAAGTCGGTGGTGGAGATCACCGCGTCGAACGATGCGGCGGTCGCGCCGCGTCGCCGTCCGTCGCGCCGGCGTGAGTCGGACGGTGAATCGTCGGCGGCTCGTCTGCTGGCCCGGGCATACGGCCAGGCCGAAGCGTCACCGCACCGCGCCGCGCCAGTCGAAGCGGCGTCGACACCGGCCGCGGTGAGTGACGCGTCCGCCGTGGCGACGTTGCCGCCGTCTGCCGCAGCAACCGCGCCGGTGGACGACCCGCAACTGACGCGCGAGTTGAAGCAGATTCGCCAGATGGTCGGCGCGATGCTCAGCGATCCAGGCCGCGCTACGCGCACCGATCTGCCTGAACCGCTCTTTCAGCAGTACCTGAACCTGCTGGAGCAGGAAGTGTCGGTGGAGTTGGCCGACGAGGTTGTGAACAAGGTCAAGAAGCGTCTGACCAAGGCGCAGATGCAGGACGAGCGCTGCGTGAGCGATGCGGTCAGTGCCGCGATTGCCCGGCTGATACCCATCGATGCCCATCCGTCGGCGCCGCAGCGCCCCAAAGACGGCAGGCCGTTCACGCTGGCGCTGATCGGGCCGACCGGCGTGGGCAAGACCACCACCCTGGCCAAGCTCGCGGCCACCTTCAAACTCAAGCACCGGCTCAAGGTGGAACTGATCACCATCGATACGTACCGCATCGCCGCGGTCGACCAGTTGAAGACGTATGCCAACATCATCGATCTGCCTCTGCACGTGGTGCTCACGCCGTTGGAGTTGCAGCAGGCGTTGGGGCGATGCCGCGATGCCGACGTGGTGCTGATCGATACGGCGGGGCGGTCGCAGCGGGACCGGCAGAAGTTGGGGGAACTGCAAGCGTTCGTCGAGGCAGCGGATCCTCACGAGGTGCACCTGGTGTTGGCGGGCACGGGCAGCCAGAAGGTGCTGCTGGAGGCGGTGGAGCACTTCGCGCCAATCCGCACCGATCGCGTGATCTTTACTAAACTCGACGAGACGGTAAGCTTCGGGGTCCTGCTGAACGTGGCGCGCCGCGTGAACAAGCGGCTCAGTTACGTGACGACCGGACAGGATGTGCCACGCCACATCGAGCCGGGCCAGGCCCGACGATTGGCCGAACTGATTGTGGAGGGCAAGCTCTGATGCCGTCGGATCAGGCCAGTGAGTTACGCCAGTTGATGGAGGCGACGGAATCGGCACCCACGCGGCGCTCGGCGCTGGCGAGCAAGGACCGTCGCGCCGCGCGTGTCCTGGCGGTCACCAGCGGCAAAGGCGGCGTGGGGAAAACCAATCTCGCGGTCAACCTGTCTGCGCGATTGGCGCAAATGAACCGGCGCGTGCTGCTGATCGATGCCGACCTCGGCCTGGCCAACGCGGATGTGCTCTGCGGAATCGGCGGGGGGGTGAACCTGGCGCATGTGGTCTCCGGGCGGTGCTCGCTGGACGAGGCGACGATCAAAGCACCGGGTGGATTCCACCTGATCCGTGGGGCTTCAGGATTGGCGCAAATGGCTGCCCTCAATGAATTTGAGAGAGGACGACTACTTCGCATGATCGATCGGCTGGTCCAGAATTACGATCTGATTCTGCTCGATACCGGCGCGGGGATCGGCCCGAACGTGCTTGGATTCTGCGCCGCGGCTGACGATGTTCTGGTCGTCACCACGCCCGAGCCCACGGCCGTGACTGATGCGTACGGCCTGATCAAGTCGCTGGTGCGCACCGACGAAGCGACGCGCGTGAACCTGCTGGTGAATATGGCGCGCGATCCACACGAGGCGCGCGGCGTGCACCAACGCATCGGCGCTGTCTGTCGACGATTCCTCGGGCTTTCGATCCACGATGCCGGCTACGTGCTGTACGATCCGAAAGTCCCGCAGGCGATTCGTTATCGGAAGCTGTTGACTCTGCAGGAGCCGGACAGTCCGGCCGGCGCTTGTCTGACGCGCCTGGCGCACCGCATCGATCGCGAAGCGACCGATCAGCGCGGGCACAGTTTTTTTCGTCGGATGGCGTCATGGCTGGCTGGATAATGTATAATGGACGGTGACGTTGGCGTCGACGGATCGACGCCCGCACATCGGACCCGGCGAAGGAACGCTGAACACCGATGCCTACCCACATCATTGCAAGCTGTTTCGCACTGGCTACCTTTGCGGTGGCCATTGTCGCGGGACTGGCCGTGGACAACCCGGCCATGACCACGCTCAAGCGCGCGCTGGCGGCGATGTGTCTCGCTTATCCCGTCGGCTGGCTGATCGGGTGGATGGGCCATCGCGCGGTGCGCGAGCATCTGGAAAACTACAAGCGGGAACACCCGATCGAACCGCAAGAGGCGGACGAAACCACCGAATCCATCGAACCGGAAACCCCCCAGGCCGAAGCCGGGCCGACGTCCGATGCGCATCCCAGGGAGAATGCGGCCTGACAAGATGAACCACGGATGAATCCAGCGGTCAAGGAGACGACCCATGCCCAAAACCAGCACCACCGCCAAACCCGTCAAGCGTAAATCCACCACCGCCGGCAAGCGCGCCACCGCCGCGGCGGTCAAAAATTTACCGCTGGAAGAGCGCGACATTCTTGACGTCTGGAAGGAGTACCAGAAGACGGGCTCGGAAGAGATCCGAAACTTCTTTCTGACCAAGTACCTGCCGTTGGTGAAGTACAACGCCGAGCGCATTTACGCCAAGTTGCCGAACGAGGTGGACATCGACGATCTGATGTCGGCGGGGGTGTTCGGGCTGATGGATGCGGTGGACGCGTTCGACCTCGACCGCGGTGTGAAGTTTGAAACCTACTGCGCGCCGCGCATCCGCGGCGCGATTCTTGATGAGCTGCGCTCGATGGATTGGGTGCCGCGGCTGGTGCGCAGCCGAACCGCCAAGGTGGAAACGGCGCGCAAGCGGCTGATCACGCGTCTGGGCCGACAGCCGACCGAGGAAGAGATCGCCAAGGAGATGGACCTGCCGATGGAGGAGTACAACAAGCTGGCGAAGGATGCCGGCGCGGTTGGGGTGGTCTCTCTGAACCGCAAGTGGTTCGAGACCGATTCCAACAAGGACGTGCGCGAGATCGACGTCCTCAAGGACAATCGCCAGGTCAACCCCTACAAGCAGGTGCAGAAGCGGGACCTGCGCGATCTGCTGACGCGGGGCCTCAGTCGGGCCGAACGGTTGATTCTCATCCTCTATTACTACGAGGAAATGACGATGAAGGAGATCGGCCAGACGCTGGATCTGAGCGAATCGCGCGTCAGCCAGATGCACAGCTCGATTCTCGCCCGTCTCAAGGCGCAAATGTCGCATCGGACCAAGGAGTTCGAGGAAGACGAGACGCAGTAAGTCACAAGTGAATAAGCCGGACCTGAGTCTGCGAAGGTCCGGATGAAACGCGCGTCCGATCGCGTCTTCTGATTCACATCCGTTACAATGTCTGTCATGTCCGATGTCTATATCGCCTTGGGCTCCAACCTTGGCGACCGCGTTTCGCATCTGCGTGAGGCGGCCGATCAATTGGGCGCTTTGCCGCGCACGGAAATCGCCGCGCGCTCGGCGGTCTACGAAACCGAGCCGATCGGTCCCGTCGAGCAGGGGCCGTTTCTCAACGCGGCGGTGAAGTTGACGAGCGAACTGGAACCGTTGGCCTTATTGCACCATCTGCAGGTGATCGAGCGGGAAGCGGGACGATTGCGCGAAGGCCGCTGGGGACCGCGCACGCTCGACCTCGATCTGTTGCTGTATGACGATCGCATCGTTTCGACGAACGAGTTGATTCTGCCGCACCCGCGCCTGCACGAGCGGCGGTTCGTGTTGCAACCGTTGTGCGACATCGCGCCAAACGTCATTCATCCCTCACTGGACGAACCGATGTGCACTCTGCTGGATCGCAGCCCGCCGATGAAAATGCAGGTGGAGGAAATGCAGTGGTAGCGGTGGAAGTTCTGAGTCCGGGGGCTTGAGGAGGGAGATGAAAACGCAAGCCGTGGATTCTCAGGCCTTCTTCTTGGGTTCGTTCTTGGACGTGTCGGCTTTCTTCTCGGTTTTCTTTTCTGCCTTCTTTTCGCTTTTGGATTCCGACTTGGATTCGGTTTTGGGTTTGTCCTTTTCTTCAGCTTTCTTGTAGCTGTCGGAACGGTAGTCGGTTTCGTAGAATCCCGAGCCCTTGAAGATGACCCCGGCGCCGGTGCCGATCAATCGTTTGAGCTTGAGCTTGCCGCACTCGGGGCACTTGCGCATCGGAGAAGCGCTCATCGATTGAAACTGCTCGAACGCGTGTTCGCAGGCATCGCAACGGTAGTCGTAGGTGGGCATGATCGGAAGTCCTGGGGCTTGAGGCCTGAGTCCTGAGGGAAGCGTCTTGCGGTGGGGCGGTGTGCATTCCAGTCTCAGGGCTCAGGACTTGATTCTTCCTCCGGGGCCACGGCCACTTTGGCCGGTCGCAGTGTCAGGTCGCCGCAACGGTAACCCGCCTGCATGAGGATCGAGACGCATCGCGGCTCGACACCCTCCACGGCCTGTTGGAGCATGGCTTGGTGCCGATGGGGATCGAAGACGTCGCCGGGCTGTGGTGCGATCGTCTCCACACCGCACTGCCGCAACACCTGCATCAGCTCATCGCGCACGATGCGCATGCCATCGTAAACCGATTTCGCCTCGTCACTATCGGGCTCGTGAGACAGGGCGTTGTCAAAATGGTCGAGCACCGGGATGAAACGCTTGAGTACGGCTCCCTCGGCGCGGCGGAGTTCAATCGGCAGGTTTTCCGCACTGCGCTTCATGTAGTTCTGGTAGTCGGCGGTGGTGCGCTGAAGCCGGGCGAACAACTCCTCCTTCTCGGCGCGCAATTGCTCCAACTCGTCCGCCGGCTCGGCTTCGGCCTCGCCTTCAATCCCTTGCGGCTCGTCGGCATCGAGCGGCGACTCGATTTCGGCCGATTCGTCCCGCGGTTCACGATCGTCATCGTTCTGATTTTTCGGTTTCTTGCTCATTGCTTGTTCGGTCTTTATTGGCCGCCAATGTATTGCTTGATCTTATCCCAGAAGCCGCGACTGTGCGGCATGACTTCATGGCTTTCCGTTTCGGCGAACTCGCGCAGCAACTGTTCCTGTTTCTCGGTGAGTTTCTTGGGAATCTCGACGAGCACCTGCACGACCAGGTCGCCCGGCTTCCCGCTGCGCAGGTTGGGTAAACCTTTGCCGCGCAGGGTGAGGGTGTCGCCGTTCTGCGTGCCGCGGGGCAGGGTCAGTGGCTCGCTGCCTTCGAGCGTGGGCGATTCGACGCCGGCGCCCAGCGCCGCCTGCGAAAAGCTGACGGGCATGTGCAGGATCAGGTGATCGCCATCGCGCAGGAACAATTCGTGCTCCTTGATGCGTACGAGCACGTGCAGATCGCCGCGCGGTCCGTCGGGTGTGCCCGGTTCGCCTTCCCCGGGGACGCGGACAACTTGGCCGTCGTGGATGCCCGGCGGAATCTGAACTTCAATGACGCGATGCTTGGGTCGTCGGCCGCTGCCGCCGCAATCGGGGCACTTGTGTTCGATGAACGTGCCCGTGCCCTGGCAGGCCGGGCAGGGGCGCACCATCTGGAAAAATCCCTGTCGCATGGCGACCTGTCCCCGTCCGCCGCAGGTCGAACAGGCGGTGGGATGGGTGCCCGGTTTGCAGCCGCTGCCGGAGCAGGTGTCGCAGTTGTCCTGGCGGGTGAAGGAAACTTCCTCGCGGGCGCCGGTGAGCACGTCGTTGAGCGTGATGGCGACGGCGGTTTCCAGGTCGTAGCCGCGCCGGGGCCGGTTGCCGCCGCGCGCTGAGCCGCCGCGTCCGAAGATGTCGCCCAGGCCGATGTCGCCGAAGAGATCCTCGAACATGGAGAAGATATCGCCGGCGTTCATTCCGGAGAAATCGTGCATCCCCGCGCCGCGCAGCCCCTCGTGGCCGTAGCGATCGTAACGCTGGCGCTTGTCGGGATCGCTGAGGACTTCAAACGCCTCGGCGCATTCCTTGAATTTCGCTTCGGCCTCGGCGTCGCCGGGATTGCGATCGGGATGGTACTTCATGGCGCAGCGCTTGTACGCCTTCTTGATCTGCTCGGCGGAGGCGTCGCGTTCGATGCCGAGCACTTCGTAATAGTCGCGCTGCGTGGCCATGGGACATCAACACCGAAAAGGAATACCACAAAAACACAGAGGCACAGAGGAAAACAGGAAATCTGAAAAACAGGAAAGCTGAAAAGGATGCACTGCCATTACAGACTCCAGCATTTTCTACTTTTCAGTTTTCATGCTTTCTATACATGAACTCTGCGTCTCTGCGCCTCTGTGGTTAAGTCCGTGCGTTTCGATGAATGACCCAAGAGCGGTTTCCCGCCCCTGGGCCAGCGTTTTTTCAATCGGTGGGCGGGACGGATTTACGCCACCGCGCCTTCCACCGGTTCGGTGTCGTCCTTCAAGTCGCTGACCATCACGTTGGTCGTCAGCATCAGTCCCGCTACGGAAGCGGCGTGCTGCAACGCGGTCCGGGCGACCAGCGCTGGATCGATGATCCCGGCCTTGACCAGGTCTTCGTATGCGCCGGTGGCGGCGTTGTATCCGTAGGCGTTGGCGTGATTCTTGACGTTTTCGACAACCACGTCGCCGTCCACGCCGGCGTTTGTGGCGATCTGACGTAGCGGCGCTTCCAGTGCCGCGGCCACGATGTCGTAGCCGATCTTCTCATCGCCGCGCGCCTTGCCGCGGGCGTTGTTGACGGCCTCGATCGCGCGGACGAATGTCACCCCGCCACCGGGCACGTAGCCCTCCGCGGCGGCAGCGCGCGTGGCGTGCAGGGCATCGTCCACCAGATCCTTGCGCTGCTTCATTTCGGTTTCGGTGGCGGCGCCGACGTTGATGACGGCCACGCCGCCGGTCAGCTTCGCCAGCCGCTCCTGAAGCTTCTCGCGATCGTAATCGCTGGTGGTGGATTCGATCTGCTTGCGGATCTGATCGGTACGGGCGGCAATGTCTTTCTTCTTGCCGGCGCCTTCGATGATCGTTGTGTCGTCCTTGGAGACGATGATCTTCTTGGCCTTGCCGAGCTGGTTCAGTTCGAGGTTTTCCAGCTTGAGGCCCAGGTCCTCGGAAATGAACGTACCGCCGGTCACGGTGGCGAGGTCGCCGAGCATGGCCTTGCGGCGGTCGCCGAAGCCCGGGGCCTTGACCGCACACACCTTCAGTGCGCCGCGCAGACGGTTGACCACCAACGCCGCCAGCGCCTCGTTCTCCACGTCCTCGGCGATGATCATCAACGGCTGGCCCGCCCCGGCGATCTTGTTCAACAGCGGCAGCAGGTCCGGCAGGTTGGAAATCTTCTTCTCGTGAATGAGGATCAGCGGCTCGTCCAGCACGCACTCGGTGGTGTTGGGATCGGTCATGAAGTAGGGCGAGAGGTAGCCCTTGTCGAAGGCCATGCCCTCGACGTATTCGAGATGCGTTTCGCTGGCCTTGCCCTCTTCGACTTCGACCACGCCTTCGGAGCCGACGTGATCGATCGCCTCGGCGATCAGGGCGCCGACTTCGGCATCGTGGTTGGCCGAGACGGTGGCGATCTTCTGCAGGTCTTCCTTGCCCTTGCACTTTTTGGCCTGGTCCTGGATGGCCCCGGTGGCGACCTCGGCGGCGGCGAGGATGCCGCGCTGCACCAGCATCGGATTCGCCCCGACGGTCACGTGGCGCAGCCCCTGTCCGAAGACTTCGCGCGCCAGGACGGCGGCGGTGGTGGTGCCGTCGCCGGCCTTGTCGGCCGTCTTCTTGGCGACCTCGTTCACCATCTTCGCGCCCATGTTCTCGAACGGCTCGGGCAGTTCGACTTCCTTGGCCACGGACACGCCGTCCTTGGTGACCTTGGGTCCGCCGAACGACTTGTCGATCACGACGTTGCGGCCGGTGGGGCCGAGGGTGACGGCGACGGAGCGGGTTAGCTGCTCCAGACCGCGCTTCAGTTGCATCGCCGCATCGGCGTCGAACATCATTTGCTTGCTTGCCATGGTGGGCTCCTGAATTTCGTTATTTCGTTAACTCGTTCATTCGTTAACTCGTGACTTGGTTTGCGGTCGGCCGGGTTTTGAAAACGGGCCGACTTACCGAGTTAACGCGTTCTCGAATCAACGATATGTTTAGTCGATCACCGCGAGCAGGTCGCTCTCGCGCAGGATCAGGTGTGTTTTGCCGTCGATGTCGATCTCGGTGCCGCCGTATTTGGAGTAGAGGACGGTATCGCCTTTCTTGACTTCCAGGGCGGTGCGTTTGCCGTCGTCGTTGATCTTGCCGGGGCCGACGGCGATCACCTTGCCGTGTTGCGGCTTCTCCTGGGCGCTGTCGGGCAGGTAGATGCCGGAAGAGGTTTTTTCCTCGGCCTCCTCGGGCTTGACGATCACGCGATCTTCCAGGGGCTTGACTTTCATGGTCGTATGTTCTCCGGTTCGTGTTTGTTTGATTTCATGTCGATCTTCGATCGACCGCTGAACATTCCACTCGATCGACTGCCAGACGCTTTACATCATGCCGGGCATTCCGCCCATGCCCATGCCACCCATTCCGCCCATGCCTCCCATACCACCCATGCCGCCGCCTGGCATACCACCGGGGCTGCCTGCTTCCGCTTCATCGCCGGGCTTGTCGGTGACGATGCAGTTGGTGGTCAGCAGCAGTGTGGCGACGGACGCGGCGTTTTCCAGTGCGGTGCGATCGACCTTGGCCGGGGTGATGATGCCTTTTTCGATCATGTCGCCGTATTCCATCTTCAACGCGTCGAATCCGTACGCGCCTTTTTCGGAGGCGATGTTGTTGACGACGACCGCGCCCTTTTCGCCGGCGTTCTGTGCGATGGTGGCGGTGGGCACGGACAGGGCGTGCACGACGATCTGTGCGCCGATCTGTTCATCGCCGCTGAGGGACTTGGCCAATTTCTCCACGGCCGCGATGGCGCGGATGAAGCTGACGCCGCCGCCGGGGACGATGCCCTCTTCCACGGCCGCGCGGGTCGCATGCAGGGCGTCTTCCACGCGGGCCTTCTTTTCCTTCATTTCCGCTTCGGATGCGGCGCCGACGTAAACCTGCGCCACGCCGCCGGCCAGCTTCGCCAGACGTTCCTGGAGCTTTTCGCGGTCGTAGTCGCTGGTGGTGGTTTCGATTTCGCTGCGAATCTGATCGATGCGGCCCTTGATGGCGTCGGTTTCGCCGGCCCCTTCAACGATCGTCGTGTTGTCGGCGTCGATGACGACTTTCTTGGTCATGCCGAGTTGGCCGAGTTCCACCTTGTCCAGTTCCACGCCCAGATCCTTCATGATCGGATCGGCGCCGGTGAGAATGGCGATGTCCTGGAGCATGGCCTTGCGGCGGTCGCCGTAGCCCGGGGCCTTGACCGCACAAACCTGCAACACGCCGCGCAGCTTGTTCACCACCAGCGTCGCCAGCGCTTCGCCTTCGACATCCTCGGCAAGGATCAGCAACGGACGGCCCGCCTTCTGCACCTTCTCGAGCAGGGGGACGAGTTTCTGGATGTTGGAAATCTTGTCTTCGTGAACGAGCACGAGACACTTCTCCAACTCGACGGTCATCTCATCCTGGTTGGTGATGAAGTTGGGGCTGAGATAGCCGCGGTCGAACTGCATGCCTTCGACCACGTCCACGTAGGTTTCCAGCGATTTGCCTTCCTCGACGGTGATGACGCCGTCCTTGCCGACCTTCATGAACGCCTCGGCCATGATTTTGCCGATCTCCGGATCGTTGTTGGCCGAGATGGCGGCGACGTTGGCGATGTCGGTCTTGCTGGAAACGTCGATGGGCTTGGAGAGCTTTTCGAGTTGGGCGACGACGGTGGTGACGGCCTGCTTCATGCCGCGGACCAGCGCCATGGCGTCGGTGCCGGCGGTCACCTGCTTGAGACCTTCGCGGAACAGGGCCTCGGCGAGAACGGTCGAGGTGGTGGTGCCGTCTCCGGCTTTGTCGGAGGTCTTGCTGGCGGCCTCCTTGACCAGACGGGCGCCCATGTCCTCGTCCTTATCGCGGAGTTCGATTTCCTCGGCGACGGTCACGCCGTCCTTGGTGACGGTGGGCCCGCCCCAGCTTTTATCGAGCACGGCATTTCGGCCGCGGGGCCCGAGTGTGCTCTTGACGGCGTTGGCGAGTTTTTCCACGCCGGTCAGAAGTTTCTTGCGGGCGTCGGCGTCGAAGGCCAGTTGTTTAACGGCCATGGGCAAACCTCCGTATCGAATGGGTAAATGCGTTCTGCTTTCCTGCGGCGACAGCGATGCACCGCCGCCGGATTCATCTGCATCGGCAACGATTGTGCCAGATGAATTTGTGATTTCTGATTTCCGAGTTCTGATTTAAACACTTGTCTGGCAGTGCATTGCATCATTTTCCGTGTTTGTGTTCCCGATGGTGCAATTCCGGGGGCTGCCATGCTGGCAGGGGGGGTGTTCCGGGTCTGACAGGCCGGGCAGGCCGTCTCGGCGAGGAGCGATGCGGGAAAAATGCCGGGCCGGCGAATAAATCGTGTCCGACGGGAACTATTGTGTTGAGTATCAACTTTTGTAGGAGACCCATCATGCGACACGTGCTATTGACTTTGGCGTTGGCGGGCCTGCTCGGATTGGCCGTGGCCGGTTGCAGCAAGAACGGCGGCTGCGGCACGGACGGTTCCGTCTGCAATACAGAAAAGACAGCTTGCTGCGGTACGGACGGTTCCTGCTGCAAGACAGAGTAGTACGCGCGCTGCGGTACGGATGGCCTGTACAGCAGACCGACAACGCGGGCTACGTCGATTCCAAGAAGGTGTCCTGCGAGGGTTGCTACACCGCCAAGACCGGCCTGCACCTCCTGCGGGGGGTAACGTGAATCTAAAGATTCGCGAGAACTGGGGTGCTACGGCTCTGGCGCAGCCGGGGTAGGGTGCGTCGAGTCATCGAGACGCGCCTGCGTGATTGGCGGGGTGCCCCACCTTCGCCGTCAGGCAAGGTGGGTTGGTTGATGGTGTAAAGAAGCACACTTTACGGCTTCGCCGCGAAAGTGTGGCGCCCCATGAGTCCCGCACATCACAACCCCGCCATTTTCCAGGCGGCGGCGATCAGCACCAGAATAAAGATCGATCGCACCACCTGGCGCGGCAGGACGTGCGTCAGGCGTGAGCCGACCAGCGCCCCGATGATGGCCGTGGGTGCGAACAGCCCGGCCAGCGTCAGACTGGCGGACAATTGCACCTCGGGCGGAAGCGTGGCGTTTTTTACGACGGCCCCGAACGCGGCGGTGAGGCAGATGATCGCCGCGGAGTTGGCGATGCAGCTGCGCAGCGGCAGTTTCATGGTGATCTGTTGCAGGGGGGTGGCGATGGCCCCGCCGCCGATGCCCATCAGTCCGGCGCAGAATCCCATCACCGAACCGACGATCGAGCAGCGCGGCCAGGTGATGCGTCCGCCGTGGGTGCGATCGCCCGGCTCCACCGCGGCCAGTTGCGGGCCGAACAGACGCAGGATGTTGACGACGATGACATAAACCAGGAACACCGCCAGCACGCGACCCAGCCAGGTCGGTCCGTTGGCGCCGCACCATTGGCGATCGGGATCGAAGATGGCGAGGTTGCTGGCGAGGACGCCGACGGCGATGAACGCCATAGCGATGGGCAGGATTTTCTTGAATGCCGCCGGCACCAGCGCCCCGGCCCGAACATGGCGCACCGTGGCCGGCGCCACCACGGCGACGTTCACGATCATCGCCGCGGCCTGGTAGAGGTGCTGGTTAAAACCGGGCCGCTCACTTTGGCCGAACAGCATGACCATCACGGGGATCATGATGATTGACCCGCCCACACCGAGCATTCCGCCCAGCAGTCCCGCGCCCAGTCCGACCAGCGCAATCACCGCGATGATCCACGGTTCAAACATGAACCATAGCGTAGTGGCTGAAGCGTTCGGCGTATAGGTGGAGGCGCGGGTGCGTGCTTTACGCTTGTCCGCCAAAGTGGAGGAGAGGGAATCGCATCATTCGGAAATCGGTTCGCAGCAACCCTGGCAGGGATGAGAGATGCGGCATGCGGGAACGGCCAGGGCCGCGCCGATGACCGGCGCCACAAGGTAAATCCAGAGGGTATCGCCGGCGCCGCCGAGCAGGGAGGGGCCGAAGGTGCGTGCGGGATTCATCGCGGCTCCGCTGATGGGACCGCCCCACAGGCAATTGAGCAGGACGATGCCGCCGATGGCGATGCCGGCCATGATTCCTTTTTCCTTGGCGCCGGTGGCGACGGAGAGAATCACGTACATGAGCATGAAGGTGAGCACGATTTCCAGGACGAACGATTGCCAGAGCGCACCGGTCGGGACGGTCGCACCCAGGGTGGGGGCTTGGGGAAAGATGGCTCCCAACAGCGCCGCCGCCGCAAGCGAGCCGGCCAGTTGCGCCGTGACATACGCCGGAACGCGCCGCAGCGGAAACCGCCCGGAAATCCAGAAGCCGAGGGTGACGGCGGGATTGATGTGTGCCCCCGAGACATCGCCGATGCTGTAGATCATCGCCATGACGATCAGGCCCGCGGCGATGCAGCAACCGGCATGGCCCAGTGTCCCGGGATGGGTCTGTTCGATGGCCACGGCGCCGGCGCTGGCCAGGACCAGCATGAAGGTGGCCAGGGCCTCGGCGGCGATGGGATGGATGCGTTCAAGCGGGGAGGCCCGGGTGCTCATGCATGCAAGCATAGCGGCGATGTCGGGCCGGGATCAACGCCGTTTTCGTTTTTTTCGCTGTTTGCGAGCTTGCTCTTTGGCCTTCTTCAGATTCTCGATTTCCTTCTCGTACTTCTTTTTCTGATTGTTGCACCGATCGTAGAGGGCCGCCTGCTTTCGGTAGTTCTGGTCGGCCTTGCGGTATTGACTGAGGGCGGGGGGAAGTTTCTTGGTGGTGATGTTTCGGTATTTTTTGTTGGCTTTTTCGAGTGCGCTGTGCAAGATCGACGCCTCGCCGGTTTCACACACCTGTTTCTCAAACGCTTTGCGCCTGTCGTGAATTTCCCGGCCGTACGTTTTGACGTTATCGCGGGCCAGCAGGTATTCGGGATCGGCGCCGAAGGCCTCTTCACGCATCCTGGTGATCTGCTGTTCCAGATCGACAACGCGCTGGTTGATTTTTTGTATTTCCGCTTCATCCTGGATCGGCTGAGACTTGAATTTCCGGTGCTGCCGGCGGAGTTGGGCGACGTGCGATTCGAGCTGCTTGTATCTGGGATCGGCACGCAGCGGCTGGAGCAACCGGGCCTGGATTTCGTTTTTACGCTTCAGCCAGGTTTCGTGCTTTTTTTTCAGCCCCATCATTTCATCGGACCGTTCATAATCGGCCTGCTTCGCGTCGATCAGGACCTGAAGCTTACTGCCGGTGCTACGGGCGGCCTGTCCCGTCTTCCGCTGCTCGTCAACGATCTCGTTGTAGGTTTGATGCGTTTCGTTGCGCCGGGTTTTCGCTTCATCTACGATGGGCTTCTGTTCCTCGATTTTCTTGTTGCATGCGTCAAGCAGTTTCTGCTTTTCATCGATCTGTCGCTGGTATACATCCTCGGCCCGATTTTTTTTTGCAGCGGGGGCATGCGGGGCGATGAACAAAATCGCCAAGACCAGAAGTGCAAAGGGTAAATGCCGTGCGGTCATACCAATCTCCGATGCCAAGTGCAGGATGGCTTTATCCGGACTGCCTTGTTGTGGATCGAACAAAATCGGGCTCCGCGCCACTGCCGCAACGCAATATGAACCCGTTGATGCGGATTATATCACACCGCGGAGGCCTGCAGACAAATTTGCCCGATGGCGTCGGCGGCGTATTTCACATCCTGCGTGCTGAGGAAGGGGCCGAAGCTGAATCTCACCGTTCCGCCGCGCTCGAGCGTGCCGAGGGTTCGATGGGCTCCGGGAGCGCAGTGCAGGCCGGGACGGGTGAGCAGGCCGTAGTCGGTTTCCAGTAATGTGGCCAGTGGCGTTGGATCGTCAAAACGGTCGATGGTGATGGAGAACACGCCGCAGCGGTGCTTGACGGTCGCCGGGCCGTGGAGGGTGAAGCCGGGCATGTCGCCCCATTCGGTGAGCGATTCGATCATGGTGGCGATGAGGGCGGACTCGTGCTTGCGGATACTTTCCACGCCGCGCTCCAGTATCCATTCCACGCCGGCGCTCAGGCCGATCAGTCCGATGGTGTTGTGGGAGCCGGCCTCGAAGCGATCGGGCATGAAGTCGGGTTGAACATCGCGTTCGCTGAGCGATCCGGTGCCGCCTTCGCGGACGGTGTCCAGGTGCTTCTCAACGCCGGGTCGAATGTAAAGCAGGCCCGTGCCCAGCGGGCCGAGCAATCCCTTGTGCCCCGGCGCGGCGAGCAGATCGATGCCCAGTTCCTGCACATCCATCGGATGGTGTCCCAGCGTTTGAGCCGCGTCCACCAGGTACAGCAAATCGTGCTCGCGCGCGATTCGCCCGATGGCCGCCAGGTCCTGCATGCCGCCGGTGACGTTGGAGCCGTGCAGCAGGGCGATCATCCGTGTGGCGGGGGTGATGGCACGGCGGATGTCTTCGGGGTCCGCACGTCCGCTTGCCGGATCGACCGCCACGCGCGTGAACGTGATGACGCCGTCCTTCTGCAACCGGTTCAACGGGCGCAGGATCGAGTTGTGATCGCACTCGGTGGTGATCACGTGATCGCCCGGTCGCACCGCGCCGCGGATGGCTAGGTTCAGCGCATCGGTGCAGTTGAGCGTGAAGATGACGTGATCGGTGCTTTCACCGTGGATCAGCGTGTTGATGCGGCGGCGGCACCGTTGCAGCAAACGGTCGGATTCGCGGGATTCGGCGTAAGCGCCGCGGCCCGGCGAAGCGCCCAGTTCCGTAGCGTAACGGGCCATCGCCTGTTGCACGGAAGGGGGTTTGGGAAAACTCGTCGCCGCATTATCGAAGTAGGTACGCATGTTTTGAGGCATCGGGTCATTATACCGGGGCTACGTTCGCTTCACTCGCTCTGCACCCGGCATAAGCCACGAGCGCAGCGAACGAAGTGAGTGGAGCCGTGGATATCTGTTCACGCTTACATCAGCTGTTTAACGATGAACTGCACGCCGGAAAGGAAGACGATCAGCATGATGATTGCGCGGAACAGCGTTTCGCTCATAATGCGGTTCAGCCGCGCGCCCAGCGCCGTTCCCAGCGGCGCCAGCGGCAGCAGCCACAATCCCCAGATCAGCGTGTGTCCGTCAATCAGTCCCAGCAGGGCGTAGGGAAGCAGCTTGGTGATGTTGAGCACGAAATAAAACGTGACCGCGGTGCCGATGAATCGCTGCTTGGGCAGGTGCTGGCTGAGCCAGTAGATGGCGGTGATGGGGCCGGCGGCATGGGCGAAGGTGGAAGCGATGCCCGCGCCGACGCCGATCAGAGAAGCGCCGCCCCAGCCGGGGCGCATGTGCCAGCGCGGCGCATAGCGCGTCTTGATTACCTCGGCAACCACGTACAACACGCAGATCGTCCCAATGGCCAGTTTCATCCAGCGTTGCGATTCGGTCTGTAGATTGCTGCCGTCGGCCAGGTGCATCATGTACCACAATCCCGCCGTTCCGATCAGCAACCCGAGCAATGCGCCCGGGGCGATCAGCATCAGGTTGCGCCGATCCCACGTGCCGAAATGGTGGTAGACGCTGAGGGTGTCGGCGGCAATCAGCAGCGGCAGCAGGGTGCCGATCGCTTCAGCCGGTTTATCGAACGCGAAGATCATCAGGGGCACGGCGACGATCCCCACGCCCCCGCCGAATCCGCTTTTGGCAATGCCGACGATCACCACCGCCGCGCCGGCCAGCAGCCAGCTCAGCCACGGGTGCGTCTGATCGGTAAACGGGAGAAGCTGGGCAATCATGCGGACTCCGGATTGTAAGGTCCCGCAGCCAGTCCTGCGCTGTTGGGATTCGCCGGAGGGTGGTGAACGATGAGGAATCGGCATTCCAGGGACGGGTTTGGGTGTGATAACCAAACATGGCCGTGACGTTGCGTTACGGTGTGGTAGAATTAGATGAAGATGAGTCAGACCGACATCACCATACCGCCCTCATTCGACCGATCGGCTCAATGCCTGATTCTGGCAGCCGCGGGCCGTTCGGTGCCGTCTGCCCTGCGCGACGGCCTGCGCAGCCGGTCGGTGATTTGCCGCCAGATCGACGGGCCGATCCGAATGATGGTGGAACTGGCGCGCCACCCGTCGCAGGCGGTGATTCTCATCGAACCCGACACCCTGCCCCAGAGCGGGCGTTTGATCGATGCCGTGCAGCGTTATCATCCCGGTGCGGTGCTTTGGCGATATGCGGAGGGGCCGGAGCCGATCCTGCAGGTGATTCAGCCGCCCCGTGTCCCCGTGGAGCCCGCCGCTTCGCCGCCTTCCCTCGAGCAGCCCGCTGAGCAACGACACTCCACGATCGATGGAACCGTGGAGATCAAGAATATCACTGCCGAATCGTTTCTCCCGCCGGACGGAGATATCTCGTCCGCTCCGCTGATCAGCGACGAAGAACTGGCCATGCTTCTCGATCTCGAGGATATGGGAGAGGATCAGCCATGACCGCGCCGCTGCTGACCAGTCCGATCGAAGTGCTGGTGGTGGGTGATGCGGCCCTGGCCGAGTCGCTCAGCGTTCACAGCCGACATATCACCTCGGTCGATAACTGGCTCGATGCGCTGGGCGAGTTGGCGCATCGTACGGCCGAGTGCATCGTCGGCAGTCTCGATCCCATGGGCGGGCGCAGCGAAACCATTGCCGCTGCGTTGCGTGAATTGGCGCCGCAGGCGCGATTGTTGCTGGTGGTCGATCCGGCGCTGGAGCCGGCAGCCATCGCCGCCGTGGAGGCGGGTTTCGATGATTACCTGGTCGAACCCCTGCGCCCCGGTGAATTGTGGTACGCCATTCACCACATTCCCGAAAAGCCGGCCCGTGAACCGTCCCCGGCCGAAGATCTCCCGCCCGAGGAACCGCAACCGCAGCGAATCCCGGCTCTCCAGTCCGCGCCGGCAGGGGATTGGCAAACCGGGGATGATGAAGCCAAACTCATCGAACGGCTGATGCATCCGCGCGGCGATCTGGCCGAACTGGCCCTGGGTGTTCTGCGTCGCCGAACCGGCCGGGCCGATCTGCAATTCGCCAATCGGACGCAGCCGATCGATCGACCGACCGTGCCCGTCCAGCGCAACGGGCAGTTGCTGGGCTGGTTGTATGTCGACGGCGAGGCGGCGGGCTCAGCGGCTTTGACGGCGCATGCCGATTGGCTGGGCCACTGGCTGGCGCTGGAGCTTCAGATCAATTCCCTGCATCGCATGGCGTTGCGCGATGAACTGACGGGCCTGTGGAATCGCCGATACTTCGATCGGTTTTTCGCCGCGGTGCTTCGCCGGGCGCAGCGCGATCGCTTCCGCGTGACGCTGCTGCTGTTCGACATCGACGACTTCAAGATCTACAACGACCGCTACGGCCATCCGGCCGGGGACGAGGTGCTCACCGAAACCGCCCGGCTGATTCAGCAGCAGGTGCGCAAGCACGATGTGGTGGCGCGGATCGGCGGTGATGAGTTTGCGGTGATCTTCTGGGATGCCGAAGCCCCGCGCCGTCAAAACAGCGAACATCCCCACCAGGTCAGCCAGGTGGCCCGGCGGTTCCAGAAAGCCATCTGCGAGCACAACTTTCCCAAGCTCGCCGATCATGCACCGGGAACGCTGACGATTTCGGGAGGGTTGGCCGCGTTTCCGTGGGATGGACGTACCGCCGAGGAATTGATCGCCATCGCCGATCGCATGTTGCTCCACTCCAAGAAGCAGGGCAAGAACGTGATCGCGCTGGGGCCGGGGGCGCTGCGGGCTCACAACGGCGAGGCGGACGACGATCACCCGGCCAGTTGATGCCAGTCCGGCAGGTCTTCCATGGCCGGCCAGGGGTAATGTTCCTGAAGGAATTGTTCGAGTTGCGGCCGTTGAGCGATCAGAAAGTAGACCGGATCGGACATGCGGTTCCAGGCGAAGTTGACGGCGCGCGGCAGTTTCTCGCTGCAGGTCGCCATGACCACTTCGTCATCCTCCCGACGCAACGGCAGCAGGCGGAACTGCCAGGCCTGACGCCGGTTCAACACACGCAATACCTCCGCATCGACGCCTTGGGTTTGCAGATCGACGGCGGTCGAGAAAGACAGATACTGCTCGACCCAGGCCTGCTCCACCTGATCGGGCCGCACGCCGTACATGCGCTCGGCCAAGTCGCCGAAGGGGCGGTTGGTTTGTTTCTGATGTTCGAGGATGGCCTGAAGTTGCTGTTCGCTGAGTGCGCCGATTCGGACCAGTAATTCGCCGATACGAGGGGTCTGAGAATTCATCCGCACACGTCCTTTCACTACTGAGGTCCACCCCATGAATCGACCGCTCAGGGCGGGAGATTAACCCGTAATACGGATCAGGGAATGAACGGGGTCGGTCTGTATCGGCTGGGATGAATGGGGGCGATAATCCACGCGGAAATGGCGGATCAAGATGAAATAAGATGATTTTGCGACATGATTAAAGGGGCTTCACCCTTCGGGATTCGTGGCGTCGAGGACGTGATCGGCCACGAAGATCGGCACGCTGGTCGCCACGCCCAGGGCGATGGCGTCGGACGGGCGACTGTCGACTTCGATCTCTTCGCCGTTGCAGTGGATGATCAGTTGAGCGAAAAAGGTATCGTCGCGCAGGTCGTTGATGAAGATGCGGTCGAGCCGGCCACCCAGGGTTTCGATCGTGTTCGTCAGCAGGTCGTGTGTCTGGGGGCGCTTGATGACGATGCCCTTGAGGCGGCGCTCGATGGCGGCGGCCTCGTACAATCCGATCACAATCGGCAGGCGGCGCTCCCCGTCCACCTCGCGCAACTCAATGAGCTGGTAGTCGCGCGTTTCGGTGATCAGAATCCGGGATAACTCCATCTGGACCGGCATCGGGGGCCATTGTCATCGAGGTGTGGTGTCGTCGCAAGTGCCCCCGACCATCGGCCTGCTACAATACAGCCGATGTCGCAAGCCAACGGAAAGACCGTCTATATTGAAACCTTCGGCTGCCAGATGAACGAGCTGGATAGCGAGCTGATCGGGGATCGGCTGCGCGCGCTGGGCTATCGCTTCGTCGGCAGTTGCCGCGAAGCCGATGTCGTGCTGTATAACACCTGCTCGGTGCGTGAGAACGCAGAAAACAAGGTGCACGGACGCGTCGGCGATTTCAAGCAGATCAAGAAGCAGCGGCCCGACGCCATTCTCGGTGTGATCGGGTGCATGGCCGAGCGCGACGGCGGGCATCTGGTCGAGCAATACCCGCAGATCGACCTGCTCTGCGGACCCGGCGAACTGGACAAAATCCCGATGCTGATCGACAACGCGGTGAAAACGCACCTGTCCCAGATCGCTCTGGCCGGTCATACCCACCGTCGCAGTGGAACGCTCAGCGCCGCCGCCGATCAACTGGAACTGCTCGATCTGGGCCGATCCTTACAGCCCGAAGCGCACCGTGGTTCGGCGTATGTGCGGATCACGCGCGGCTGCAACAAGTTCTGCACCTACTGCGTCGTACCCAACACGCGCGGGGCGGAAGTCCATCGCCCGCCCGATCACATTGTCGAGGAATGCAAAAAGCTGGCCGACGCCGGGGTGATTGAAATCACCCTGCTCGGTCAGACCGTCAACCACTACCGCTACGACCACGGCGCGGCGGCCCTGGTCGACGGACGCGAGCAACCGCAGATCGGTCCGGGTGTCGCGGCGCACCGCGGGGTTCTCCCGGCCGGCTCGCGCATCACCACCTTCGCCGATCTGTTGCGGCGCATTCACGACCGGGTTCCGGCCGTTCAGCGGCTGCGATTCGTCACCAGTTATCCGCGCAGCTTCGGCGATGACATTCTTCAGGCCATGGCCGACTGCCCGCGCATCTGCCGCTATCTGCACGTGCCCGCACAGTCCGGTTCCGATCGCATTCTGGAGCGGATGAACCGCGGCTATACCGTCGGTGCGTATCGCGATTTCATCGAGCGTACGCGCGCCATGCTGCCCGACGTGATGATCGCTTCCGATTTCATCGTTGGTTTTCCCACGGAAACCGATGACGACTTCGCGCAGACCGTCGAACTGCTTCGCTGGGCGCGCTTCAAGAACAGCTTCATCTTCAAGTATTCCCCCCGGCCCGGAACGGTGGCGATCGACAAGTTCCCCGACGATGTGCCCGAGCAAACCAAGCGACGGCGGAACGTCGAACTGCTCGAAGCGCAGGCGGCGGTGTCGGGCGAGGTTCATGCTGAACAGGTGGGGCGGACGCTGGATGTGTTTGTCGAAGGCATCAGCGCCCGCGCTCGCAAGCAGGCCGTGGGTTCGTCCCATTTCGGTGGAGCGGGGACGGGTTCAAGCGTCGAATTGGGCTGGGAGAAGGCGGAAACCTTCACGCAGCTATCCGGCCGCACCGGGGGCGACCTGATCGTGATGTTCGATGCCCGGGATGTCCGCGCCGATGCCCTGGTCGGGCAGATTCTGCCGGTGACGATCACCGGCTCTCAACCCCTGACGTTGTTTGGCCGGCTGGCGTTGACCTCCCTTTAAACTCACCCACGTCCGCGAGGGCGTCAGGCCTGCTCCATCACCTGCTGGCTGCTTGCAGTGCCGTTTTGGAGAAGGGGGCGGAGTCATCGGAGTGTTCGAGGCACCCGGTGAACTGTTGCGGGTCCGTCAGCATCGCTGTGGCCTGTTCCGCGTTTTTGGCCCGACTGAAGAAATAACCCTGTCCGTATCGGCAGTCCATGGCCAGCAACTGAACGGCCTGCTCGCGTGTTTCCAATCCCTCGGCAATCACCTGCATGTTGAGATTTTCCGCGAGGTTGATGATCGTATAGACCACCGCCGAGTGGGCCCGTGTTTCGGTCATGCTCGCAATGAACTGGCGATCGATTTTCAGGTAATCCAGCGGGAAGCAGTGTAAGCTCGACAGAGACGAGTATCCCTTGCCGAAATCGTCCATGGCCAGTCGACAGCCCAGCGCACGCAGGCGCTCCATCATGGGCACCACCGTGCGGGAGTCGTGCACGATCACGCTCTCGGTGATTTCGAACACCAACGCCTCGGCGGGCAGCGCATACTTCTCGAGCATGGAGGTAATGAATTCGACCAGATCCTCGGCGCGGAACTGCACGCGCGACAGGTTGATGCTCATGCTGAGATCGGACCACGCTGGGGAACTTTGACGCCAGGTGATCAATTGCGTGATCGCTTTTTCAATCACCCATTGCCCGATGGGGATAATTAAACCGGTTTCTTCGGCGATGGGGATGAACTTGTCCGGCCCGATCACGCCGCGCTCGGGATGATTCCACCGAATCAGCGCCTCGAAGCCGGCCAGGGAGGATTGACACAAATCCACCACGGGCTGGTATTGCAGGGTCAGTTGTTCGCGCTCGAGGACTTTCCTCAATTCGATTTCCAGCTCGAGGCGCTCCATTGCTTCCTCGTGCATTTTCTTGTCAAAAACCACAAACCGGTTCTTGCCGGCGATCTTGGCTTTGTACATGGCGGTATCGCCGTCGCGCAGCACTTCCTCGGCGCCCTGGGACTGATTCTTGCAGACCTTGATGCCGATGCTGGCCTGAACGGTCAGGTGGTATCCCTGGATCACCACGGTCTGATTGATCTGCTGGAGGATGCGCTCGGACATCTCGGTCACCGACTCCTGGCTGGCGATGGACTCGACCAGGATGGTGAACTCATCTCCACCCAATCGCGCAACCGTCCCGCGCGACGAGAATTCGGGCGGATTGTTGTCAAGTATTTCCTGCAAGGTCTGCGATACGTGCACCAGCAATTCGTCACCGATGTGATGGCCGAGACTGTCGTTGATAATCTTGAAGCCGTCGAGGTCGAGATAGATGACCGCAAAGGGAGCGGCTTCCTCGTGCTTCATGCGGTCGAGGGCGCGTCCGATGGCCTTGTAGAATCCCTTTCGATTGGGCAGGCCGGTCAGCGCATCGGTTTCCGCCTGGGTTTCCAGGGCGAGCACGAGCGACTGGGTGCGCAACGCCGCTCTCACGCGCGCGCACAGTTCGGCTGAATCGTAGGGCTTGGTGACGTAATCCACGGCGCCCAATTCAAAGCCGCGCTCTTTCTCGCTGGATTCGTCACTGCCGGTCAGGAAGATCACCGGAATGTCGCGCGTCAGGGGATCGTTGCGCAACGAGCGGCAGACTTCAAAGCCGTCCATGCCGGGCATGGACACATCGAGCAGCACCAGATCGGGCTGATGCTCTCGAATGTGCGCGATCCCGTCGGGGCCGTTGCTGGCCGACTGGATTTCGACATTCAGACGCTTCAGACGGACCTCCAGCAGTTTGCGGGTCATCGAATCGTCGTCAACGATAAAAACCTGTTGTTTGCGCTTCATGTTTTTCACTCGGTCGGTTGCGTTTGCAGGCCTTGAATGGCGCGTTCGCACAAACGGGATAAACCGTTCACTTGTTGTTTGATTCCTTCGAGATCGTTGCCTGCCTTGGCGCATTTCTCCAGTTCGCGGGCGGCGTCGGTGATGGAGCCGTAACCGTATCCTCCCGCGGCCCCCTTCAGTTGATGCGCCAAGACAACCAATTCCGACAGATTCTGGTTCGTCAGGTGATTTTGAATTTGGCTGACTCGATTCGGCAATTCACCGACGAACTCAACGACCAGCTCCCGCATGTCGGGATCGTTCGCGTATTCGCTCCAAAGGGGCGATTCATCGTCCTTGCCGGACGATGGGAACGCAGCGGGTTGAGTGTTTGAACTTGTGGCCTCCTCTGATTGCGATCTTTGCTTTGTCACTTCGGCGACTTGCTCGAAACCAATCAGGCGGCCGATGATCTCCAGCAATTTGGCGCGATCGATCGGCTTGGTGGCGTAATCATCGCAGCCGGCCTCGATACATTTATCCCGATCTCCAGCCATGGCGTGCGCGGTCAGCGCCACGATCGGCGATTTGTATCCCTCGTCACGCAGCAGCCGCGTGGCCTCGTAGCCGTCCAGCTCGGGCATTTGCATGTCCATCAGGATCACGTCGTACGCAGGCCGGCCATCCTTCGTCCACGCCTTTTCACAAGCGATGCGGCCGTTGTCCGCCAGGTCCACGTCAAAACCGGCCTTTTGAAGCAGACTTCGAATCAGGCGTTGGTTGTCCGGGCCGTCTTCCGCCAGCAGCAGACGTCCCCCGCTCGGGGGCCTCTCCTCTTCTTGCGACCGCTGGCAGGCCTCGCTGGCCTGGCAGTAGGCCTCGTTGGGGTCGGTAAGCATTTCCATGTTCTCCAGCGGACCGGTTTCCAACGTCAACGTGAATGTGGAGCCGATCCCTTCCTGGCTCTTGACGTTCACATCGCCGCCCAGCATTTGCGCCAGGCGCTTGGTGATGATCAGCCCCAGGCCCGTTCCCCCGTATTTCCGGGTCATCGCCTGGTCGACCTGCTTGAACGATTGGAACAGGTGGCTGAGTTTATTCTTGGGGATACCGATGCCGGTATCGATGACATCGAATCGGATACGTGGCGGCCGATCGGATTGGTCTTCCAGTTGAATGAGCAGACGGACGCTGCCGCCGCTGTCGGTGAACTTGATCGCATTGCCCAGCAGGTTCATCAGCATCTGCTTCAGACGCGTTGGATCGGTGCGCAAGAACTTCGGCATACTCCCCAGGTAATCGACCTTGAAATTGATGCCCTTTTCCCCGGCGCGCATCCGCATCAGCGAGCAGACGTGGGCCATCGTGTCCACCAGAGGCGTTTCAATCTTCTCGACCGTCATCCGCCCCGCTTCGATCTTGGAGATGTCCAGGATGTCGTTGATGATGCTCAGCAGGTGCTGCCCGTTGCGCCGGATGGTCTGAATGCAGTCGAGTTTGTCGCTGTTGGTCTGTTCGGGATCGAGCAGCATGTCGCTGAAGCCGATGATGGCGGTCATCGGGGTGCGAATCTCATGGCTCATGTTGGCCAGGAAGGCGCTCTTGGCCCGGCTGGCCGCCTCGGCGCGGCGGGTGGCCTGCTCCAGTTCCGCCGTGCGCTGACGAACCCGCTGTTCGAGTTGATCCTGCGCTGCGGAAATCGTCTGGTCGCGCTCCTGAATCCGGTCGAGCATGATGTTGAACTGGTCGGTCATCCGCCCCAGTTCGTCATTGGAGAAGCGCTTGGCCCGGATGCTGTAATCGTTGTTGTGCGAGACCTGATCCGCCGTTTTCACCAGTTCGGCAATGGGTTGCGAGACGAAACGTCTGAGCCGTATGGCGGCAAGAGTGGCCAGACCGATCACGACCAGACTCGTATTCACCGCGACCAGGATCATGCGCGCCAGCCGTTGGTAGGTCGGTTTCATGTCAAACAAGATCGCCAGCGTGCCCAGCTTCTCGCTGTCATGAACGATGGATGCTTGTGTCCCGAGCGTACGGTCATCCAGCGTATAACCATCCTGGCCAAGGGGCGGCGCCTCGCGGTGATGATCCGGTTGGTTGCAATAGTGCTTGAATATATTTCCCTGAGCATCAAAGACCCAGGCACCCAGCACGTCCTTTTCGTGCTTGAGGGCACTGAGAATTTCCCCGGCGCTTTCCTTGTCGTCGAAGCTGAGGGCGGCGGTGCTGTTGCTCGCCAGCATCTGTGTTTCCAAGAGCATGTGGTTGATCGTATTCTGTTTGAACGTCGTCAGGGTATGCCAGGCCAGGATGGTCACCACGAGAAACACCGCCCCCGCGCAGGTCAGCACCAGCAGGAGAAGCACCTTCGTGCCAATGGATCGAATCCGGTATGTCACGGTCAATCCTCCTTGTGAATCAATCGTGCCAGTCTCAGAACCTTGGAGCTGACTTTGGCCCGGGTTTGCTCCATGGCCCGAGTGTTGGCGTAAAACACCACGCGTCCTTTTTCCAGGGTCAGGCCGATCATTGTCCCCGCGTCGACCAGGTCATAGTGATCCCCGACGGTCAGCAGGTGCTTCGGATCAAGACGCGAAAGAATGGTTTCGATACGCTCCCGCTCGGAAGCGCAGAGAAAGAGCATGTGTTGCTGATTGAGGTGTTCCAGACACTGTTGCAGTGCCTTTTCGTGATCCTGTTTTTCCCGGTATCGGTCTTTCTCGGGCCAGTGCATGCGCGAGATCTGAATCGGGCGTTTGGCCACCGTTTTCCCCTGCATGGTCAGATCGAGAATCTTGCCGAGCGGATCGTTGCCCAGAACGGCCAATCGAATGGGCGTTCCCTTCTCCGGGAAGGCCTCGTTCGGCCAGTGGGTGTATTTCAGGAAGTTCAGCAGATAGGCGGACTTGATCTTGGCCAGCTTGATACGCTGCTCGTCATTATTCTCGCGCGCAGCTCCGGCAATCTGCGACCCACCCGAAAACAGCAGACAGGCCGACATGGTGACTACAGCCGGAATCACTCCTGTGGGCTTCATGGCGTGGACTGGTCTGGCAGCCGTTCCCTCCCGGAGCAGGGCAGATGGCGCGTCTGATCAGCGTCCCGCAACACTGCACTGGGATTTTCATCGGCAGCTTGTCAGGAAGGATTAACCCAATACGTATATCCCCGGGGAGAATTCTGCGGACTTTATTGGCCCCAAAACAGACTCCATTGGGCCAATTCCGCAGCCGGGGCGCCAGGGAAATATGCTGTGTTTCATTAAACGCGTCGCGATCAACGGCCGAAGGGAATTCTGTACAACTCCATTTGAGACCGCTGACATTCCGCCTTTCCGGGGAACAAACAAAACAGGGTAGGTCCAATGAATGGTCATACCAAGGATGGGTTGGCAACGGGTATCGCATGGAAGCGAAGGACGCACCTCGTCGGCGTTGGCCCAACGCCACGGCCGGCGACAAGGGTTACGAGAAGCTCGACAAGAGCGGCCTGGCCATGTCCAGCGTGCCGTGATCCAGCGATGCCACCGCCTGCTACAGGCGCCAGACAGGACCTGGCGCCGTCACCCGATTTAATATCAGTGAAGTCGAGCGGTTGTTCCTGGTCAAAGCCACCATCCGATTCTAGAACCGGCCGTTTCATCCCACCGGCGCTCCGCGCCAGCAAGACGACCTGCCCGATGCAGGATGGCGATGGGTCTAATCTTCAAAGTGATACAGCATGGGCTGGACGAGGACGACGCGGTTGGTCCCTTCGGTGGCGATCGGGCCGTGATGATCGCCCATCACCTCGACGGGCGTCCAGCGCTGGCGGTCGTAGGTCAGTTTATATCGCCATGCGGCTTCCACCTGCTCGCAGGGGATGCGGTAGGTGTGCTCGGGGCCGGGGCCGACCATACGGATGTAATCGTAGTCACCGCAACTGCCCATGTAGAAATACTGGGACTGTTGCCCGACGGGATTCTGTGTCATTTCGTACAGGTCGTTGCGGTCGACCTTGGTTGTGCAGCCGACCAGGACGAGCAGAACCAATGGCAGAAGTATCCACATTGCGCGCATGGTGTTCTCCTTGTGTGATTCATACATTGTAGCAGATCGGCATGGATGCCAGCACCGCCGCAATCGTCCTATCGGATTGCTTCCACGAACGGCAACTCGGTCACCGTCAATTTGCACCGACTGCCCTCGGCGTAGCTGCTCAGCACCGTGCCCGGTTCGCGGTGGGCCCACTTGACCATCGCCAGGCCGATGTTCGCGTTGCCCAACATCGGCGAGGGGGTGGAACTGGTCACCACGCCGACCTCCGCGGCGCCGGCTTCATGCGATACGGCAATCGGCGCTCCCGCCTCGGGCAACGCTTCGCCCTCGGCGCGGTAGCCGACGATCACTTGGGCCGGGTGGCCCTGGGCTTCGATCCGCGCCACGATCTCCTGCCCGCGGTAGCAGCCCTTGGTGAAATCGACCGTCTCCCGCAGCAAGGCGGTTTCGTGCGGCTGGTTATTCGGGCCGAAGTCGATGTGAAACATCGGTTGGCCCGCCTCAACGCGCAGCGTGTTGAACGCCGCCCAACCGATCGGTTTGCATCCCTCGGCCCGGCACAGCTCCTCCCAGATCGGCGACGCCGCATCACCCGACATCCACAGGTGATAGCTCGGCACGCCGCATTCATCGAATCGGTGAATCAGCACCTCGTGGCCGTGCAATTCGGTGGTGACGTGATGCATCGGCTCCAGCGTCAATCCGATCAACGCGCCGGCTCCGGGGCCGTGCAGCGAGAGGCAGTGCATTCGCCGTTCGGCATTTTCGATTTGCACATCCTCGCCGAACAACAGTTGATCGAGTTCGTCGATGACGGTGGCGGCCGTCGGTTCATCAAGTCCGATCCATGTACGCTCCGCTTTATGCAGGATCAGCAGGTCCGCCAGGATGCGTCCTTTGGCGTTGAGCAGAAAGCATCGGCGGCTTTGGCCGGGTTGCAACCCGTTGCAGTCGGCGGTGACCATCCGGTGCAGGAAGTCCAGCCGATCCCCGCCGTGCACTTGCAGCAAGCCGCGCTCCGGCCGATCCATCAGTCCCGCGGCCTTGCGCACCGCGGCGTATTCCAATTCGATTGCATCGAATCCGCTGACGATCCGCACCCGATCGCCGAACGGCAGGTAGACGACGCCTTGTTCATCGTGCGCGTGTTGCAGCGGGCTGGGATGCATGACCGATTCAATCTAGGGCCGGCCGGGTCCGCGGTCAATGTCGAATCGCCTTCTGTGATCGTGGAAGTTGACCGTTTTTTAACTTGTCGGCGAGTCCCTATTGACGTATTCTGAACTACACATTTGGGGTCCCATACAGGGCAATTCACCGCGAGGAAAATACCATGCAACAGTCGCCCCCGTACGGTCAGATGCCGATGCCCGAGCAGTCCTTTGCCGAGTTTGCCGCGGAGGATGCACGTGCCCAGTTCATCAAAAAAACCTACTTGCACCTGGCCGGCGCGATCGGTGTCTTCGCGCTGCTTGAGGCACTGCTCCTGCAGGTGCCGGGTATCCGGGGTCTGATCGAGACCATGGTCAGCGGCTACAACTGGCTGATCGTGCTCGGCCTGTTTCTGGTGGTTGGCTATGTCGCGGAGCGGATGGCGCGCCGTGCCGTGTCGTTGTCCAGTCAATATGCCGGGCTGGCGATCTATATCCTTGCTGAGGCGGTGATCTTCCTGCCGCTCATCTACGTCGCCCAGCAGTTGGGGCGGCAGATCGGCGTCAACATCATCGCCACCGCCGCGGTCGCCACGATCGCCATGTTCGGCGCCCTGACGGTGATCGTGTTCCTCACACGCAAGGATTTCTCCTTTCTCCGCAGCGCCTTGTGGATGGGCGGTTTCGTGGCGCTGGGATTGATCGTCTGCAGCATCGTTTTCAATTTTGAACTGGGCTACATCTTCACCGTCGCGATGATCGGCTTCGCCTCGCTGTGGGTCCTGTACGACACCTCCAAGGTGCTGCACGACTACCGCACCGATCAATACGTCGTGGCGTCGCTGGCGCTGTTCGCCTCGCTGGCCCTGCTGTTCTGGTATATCCTGCGGCTGGCCCTCTGGTTCTACATGCGCAGCGAAGATTAGTCGCTGTTTACAGGGATACACAAAAACCCGGAACGCATCGTTTCGGGTTTTTCTTTTGTCGGGGTGCGGCGGGGCGCCCGGTTTACTCCGGCATGCGCACGCCGACCGTCAGCAGCAGGTTGGCGTAGATGCGCTGATCGGCGGTCTGGATCGTCAACACGTGGTTCGGTGCCTGCACCGTATCGTAAAACTCGAACCGCTCAATCGTTTCCAACTCGAGATCGGACCGGTTGTCGGCAAAGATCCGGCGGAATTCAGTCCAGATCGGCGGGTCTTCGGACAGACCGTAGGGGCCGGTCCGTGCGTAATCCATCACGTTCGCCTTTTCGATCGGGATCGTCGTCACCAGCGCTTTCAAGACATCGGTGCAGGAAACCACGCCGGGCGACAGGTTCAGCGACACCAGCGCTCCGCTCGGGCCCAGTGTGTGCGAGGAAGGATAGTTACCGTCGGCGATGAGCACCCTCGAGGAGTGACCCGCCTGGCCCAGGATCGCCAGAATTTCCGGGTGGATCAGGTCGTGCAATAGCATGTCACGCGTCTCCGTTTAGGCGTTGGGCGGATGGGTCGGCAGGTTCATGTGTTTCAGGATGCGGTCGGCGAGGTTGGCCACGGAATAATGCTCGGCCACGGCCGGTCCGTCGGCGCGCAGTTTGGCGTGCAAGGCATCGTCGGTGAGCAATCGGTCGATTTGTTCGGTCAGGTCTCCGCTGTCCCAGACGCGGAAGTGCACGCCGGCGCATTTGCCCGGTGCATGAATCGTGCCCGCCACGCCGCCGTAGTCCGGCACCACCGCTGGTGCGCCGCAACCCATTGCTTCGACCGGCGCCATGCCGAACGGCTCGCGGTGGATCGAGGGATACACGAAGCATCGACTGGCGCTGAACAGGGCATGGCGCAATTCATCGGAAACGTGTTTCATCCAGCAGACCGGCAGTTGCAGATCGACGGCGAGCTGTTTCATCACCGCCGCGTAATGCGAACCGAACAACGTGGGTCCGCAGATGACCAATTGAAACTCCCTGTCGCGCTGCGCCAGTTGACGCGCCGCGTAGAGCAGCAGATCGATGCCTTTTTCGGTGTCCTGTCGGCCGAGGTAGCTGACGATCGGCAGATCGGGCGCATAGCGACGCAGGCCGTCGGCTAGGACCTGCTTTGCCCGGTCGCTGTCCATCGGCTCGAGGACGGGCACGCCGGGCGGCAGGGCGCTGAGCGATTGCTCGGACACGCCGATGTCGTCGATCACACGCCGGCGGTAATCTTCACTGACGGCAATGGCGGTGTAATCGCTGTTGGCGGCGGTTTCGCGCAGTCGGGCGTACAGTTCCTGCTCCAGTTTGGCGCGTCGGGCGTAGTTGACGTACAGCTCGTACCCCTGGAACGTCACCAGGTATTGCACACGGTGATTGACCAGCCGGCGCGCCGCTTCAACGAACGGACACAGCATCGCCAGCATCGGCAGCATGTGCGTCACGCCGCCGTTGCGAATATCCTGCGCCAGACGGCGAACAATCGGCATGTCGCACTCCACGCCGTCCACGATCATGCGGAACAGGTTGCCCATCATGGCCTGGAGCAGATAGGGATGTCTTTGAAGGGTGCGGGTGCGCTTGGTCTGCGGGCCGTAGATGGTGCAAAAGGCGCGGCCGAATGCCTCGCACAGTGCCTTGCCCCTCCCGAAGCGGTAACGATAACCGTTGAAGAGCAGGGATTGCCGGATCTGCGGACGCAACGGAGATTTCTCCGGCTTGTCCATCACCCACCAGACGTGCACGGCAAAGCCCCGGTCGGCCAGTTCGTTGGCCAGGCGGATATCGCGGATCAGAGCGCCGCTCAGCCCACCACCGACGAGGATCAGCCCGAAAACCGGATCAGCCGGATCGGTCGGGGCCGGGCGGTCGGATTGGTTGCCGGACAGTTTCACGCTGTCCATCTTACCGACTCCCGCCTGTTTTGTGTGCAAGGTATGCTCGCCGCCTCGGATCGCGATACAATGCGCTGGTCTGTTGTCCCAGGAGTTTTCGACGATGCGTACCTCACTGATTGGTCTGCTCTGGCTCGCCATCGCCTCCGTACCCGCTGTTTCCTGCGCCGCCGAGAAGGCCTCTTCGTCGCCGCAAGAAGCGAAGAACGACGGTTCCACCGCCGAGCAGGTGCAGGAAAAACTCAATGCCCTGCCCGGTATCGAAGTCAACCTGAAGCAAGGCTACGTCGATGCGGCGGGGAAGATATGCCTCGACGAGGGCATGCTCGAGTTGATCGCCACCAACGAAGGCGGCAAAGAGCACGAGTCGATCATTGCCCTGAAGGCCAAGGCGAAGCACATCCACCTGGCGCTGTTGATGCTCGGCGCCAAGCCGGGTACGCCGCCGCATTGGAAATACATCGAGGCGCAGGATCGCTGGCTCGGCATCCCGCCGAAGGGCGATCTGGTTCGTTTGTCGTTGGTCTATCGCGATGGCGAAGGCAAAGAGCGGGAAACGCCGATCAGCGAATTTATCCAGAACCGCGAAGGCGAACAACTGACGACCAGCGACTTCATTTTCGCCGGTTCACGCATTGCCCAATCCGATGACGGCAAGAAAAACTACATGGCCGATGTCGATGGAAATATTGTTTCGGTGTCGTCGTTCGGCGATGAAACGCTCTGTCTGCCCGAACCGGCCAGCAATGCCAATGACCAACTGATCTGGGAGATTGATGCGGAGAAGCTGCCGAGAACGGGATCGGCCGCGACGCTGCGCATGCGCCCGGTGGGCTACACACCGCCGGAGAAAAAAGACGAGGGCGATTCGAAAGCCGAAACTCCGAGCAAGAAAACCCGTAAGACCCGCGGGAACGATACCGAGTAAACCTTTCGGCCGATGCCATCCAAACCCCCAATGACCGCGCCCTCGACGCTCGGCGAAGATTACTTCCACCGGGCACGACGTCCCCTCGCCGCGCTGGTGTTTCTTCTGCCGTTCATCCTGGCCTACGAGGTGGGCGTCTGGTGGTATGCCGAGCAGGCGCAGAACTCGGCCCGCCATATTCTCGCCCGGTCGCTCCTGGCCGATATTCTCGACCTCTTCGGCGCCGGCGGCGTCTTCCTGCCCGGACTGGCCGTGGTGGTGATCCTGCTGAGCTGGCACATCGTGGCGCGGCACAAATGGCGCTTCGAACCGGGGCTCTACCTCGGCATGGCCGTCGAATCCATTGCGCTGGCGATTCCGCTGCTGGTGCTGGCTTTGATCTGGGGCGCGCACAAGGCGCAGGCCGTCGAGGCCGGGGCGCCTCCCGGGTGGACCGCCGAATTGATGTTCGACATCGGCGCTGGTGTATACGAGGAATTGTTTTTCCGTCTGATGATCATCGCCGTGGCGCACCTGCTGTTGGTGGACGTGTTGGGCGTGGCGAACCAGCCGGGCACGATCCTGGCGGTGGTGCTTTCGGCCGGGCTGTTCAGTGCGTATCACTTCTTCGGCGAGGACACGCAGGGCCAGGCAAATCCGGTCTCCCTGCCGCGCATCGTCTTCTACTTCATGGCCGGGGTGTACCTGGCCGTGATCTATCTGCTGCGCGGCTTCGGCATCGTCGCCGCCACACACGCCTTCTACGACATCGACATCACACTCATCCGCCTGGGCCTGCTGCCGATGAACCAGCCGGATGGGTGATCGCAAACTGTCCGATGTATTGATTCAGCTTTTCGGTAATTCGCCCAATGAACCGCCCCACAGCGTACCGTCCTCGGTGAACTGCCAGCCCGGTCCCCATGCGACTTCCCAGGGATGTCCATCCGGATCGGCGAAGTATCCGCTATAGCCGCCCCAGTTCGCCGGTTGTGCTGTCTTGAGAATACGACCGCCTGCTTGCTCGGCCTGTTGGAGCAGAGCATCGACATCCTCGCGTCGGCGGACGTTGTGGGCGAGTGTGATCCCCCCGAAGCCCGGCTGGCCGGGATCAACATCCGGACCGATATCCGCGGCGAGTTTGTCGCGAGAATAAACGGAAAAGCGCGTACCGGCTGTATTGAAGATGGCCCAGTCGGCCTCATCCTTCGCACGGGTCGGAAAACCTAAACCGTCGCGATAAAAACGGATGGCCCGCTTCATGTCGGCTACGCCGAGACAGATGATGCTGATACGCGGTTCAAATTGAGATGGCTCGTTTGACATGCGGTAACCCTTTGTCAGTCGTGTGATCCCAGGTATGCCCGGTGCAGCAGTTCGACCGGGTGCAGGACCTGCAATTTCATCTTCGCCTGGCGCGCAACGCTTTCAATCTGCATGGCGCAGCCGACGTTGGCCGTGATGCACACCCCGCAGCCGGTTTCGCGGATGTGCGCCAGCTTGCGCTCGGCCAGCTTGCGCGACATGTCCGGTTGCGTCAGGTTGTACGTTCCCGCCGATCCGCAGCAGATGTCCGATTCGCACATTTCCATCAGTTTCAATCCGTCGATCATGCGCAACAGGCGGCGGGGGGCGGCGGTGATGCCCTGTCCGTGCACCAGATGACACGCATCGTGGTACGTCGCATGCATTGCCACCGGATGCTTCGGGATGGGTAACCGGAGCGTTTCAAGTAGCTGGCTGATATCGCACACGCGCTCGGCAAAGCGCAGCGCGCGATCGTCATCGTCCAGCAGGCGGGCGTATTCCTTGAGCATCGCGCCGCAGCCGGCGATGTCGGTCACCACGGCATCGAGCCCCTCGAAAGCGTCGATGTTCTGCCTGGCCATGGCGCGGGCCGGGTCGAGGCGGCCGCCGTGATGGTGGATCGCGCCGCAGCAGCATTGGGTTCGCGGCGCCACCACCTCGCATCCGAGATATTGCAGCAGTTCGATCGTACATCGCTGGACGCGCGGCTGAATCACCGAACCGATGCACCCGGTGAAATAGCCGACCGTCATTTGGTGCGCCCCCTGCGGTGCATGGCGCTGCGCCGGGGACCGGGGCCAGAGCATTCCCTGTTTCGGCAGCATCTGCGCCATTTTCGCCAGTCGATCCGGCAGCAGTTTTTCGCCCAGCCACAGCGCCGCACGCCACAGGCCGACGCGCTGCAGCAATCGAACCGGGAACAAGGCCGCACGCAATCGCTTGGGAAATGCGAACACGCGGTAGAAGAACCACTCGACGATTTGATCGCTCCATCGCCGAGGTCGTCCGGCATCGAGGTGAACGCGCGCCGCTTCGATCAGTTCGTGATAGACCACGCCCGACGGACAGGCCGTCTCGCACGATCGACAGTCGAGGCAGAGGTCGAGGTGTTGCGCCGCCGGGTCGGCCAGTTCGATGCGTCCGTCCGCCGCCGCCTTGATCAGCCGGATGCGCCCACGCGGCGAGTCGGTCTCCAGGCCGCTCTGCGTGTACGTGGGACAACCGGGCAAACACAGCCCGCACTGGATGCAATCCAACGCACGGGAGTAGGTGCGCGTGGATAAGGACAATTTCGGATTGGATTCATTGCCTGTCGTCATGAGGGCATCGGGTAAGAGCTTAACCGCAGAGACGCAGAGACACAGAGGAAAAAATCTTTTTGACAGGATGAACAGGATGAATCGGATTTAAAAATTGATTTCTTGTCCTGCTCATTCTGTCCATATTTCTCTGCACCTCTGTGTCTCTGTGGTTAAATTTTCTTAGGGCCTAGTCACTTGACGCCCACGGCGTCCTTGCCGGATTCAGAATATGCTTTGGATCGAACTCCTGCTTGATCCGCCCCAGCATCGGCCAATCGTTCTGCCGCGGGCCGATCGACGGCAGCTTGGGGCTGTCCTGCGGACGCTTGAACCACAACCACAGCGCTGCGGATTCTTCGATGGCCTGGTGCCAGCGCCGCGCGCGATTGAGGGAAACCGATCCGCCCATGTGGATCACGCCGTGGATCGGCAAGGCGTTGAGGGTGCATTCTCCGCGAGCCGGCTCACCCAATCGGGCCAACGTGGCGCCGGTTTGTGCCGGCGGGACGATCAATTTGACCACGGCCTCGGCCGACTGGCGCCAGGTCCGCCGTGCGTTGCGGATCGCTTCATCTTCCTGCGGCGAAACATCGCGACTGTCCAGGTGATCGGTGGGCCAGCCGACCGATTTCAGCCATTTGATCAGCCCGGCGCATCCGGCATTGCGCGCTGCGGATGAACCGGCATAGGCGATGTGCAACGTGCCCGTTTCGTTCGGTGCGTTGTGCCAATCGAGATACCACGGGGCGCCGTTGCCGGTCAGCAGGGCGTTGGCATGTTCATCCAGCAGGGTGGGATCGAAATCAACCAGGGCGATTTGCGTGATGCCCGGCGGCTGGGGATAGGTCCGCAGTGTCAACTCCTCCAGCAGCCCCAGCGTGTTCATCGAGCCGACCATCAACCGCACCAAGTCCAGTCCGGCCACGTTTTTTACCGTCCGCCCACCGGCGCGGACCCGTCGCCCCGTACCGTCGACGAAACTCAACCCCAGCAGCAAGTCGCGCAGCGCACCGTAGCTGAGGCGCAGCGTCCCGTAGAGGTTGTGTGCGACGGCTTCGCCGATCGTCTGTTGATCGTGCAGGCCGTCGAGCGGGAGAAACTGTCCCGTGGTTTGCAGTGTCCGGCGCAACTCGGCAATGGTCGTGGCGGCGCGCACCCGCAGTGTGAAGTCGGCGCGGTCGTGGGCGATCACCCCGCCCGGCATTTCGATGCGCACGTAATCACTCGGTGGGGCGTGTCCCAGCCCGCCGCAGCCGTTGCCGTAATCGCAGATCGCCTGTCCCGATTCCCCGCACGCACGCACCGCTTCGGCCAGTTCGTGACCGTCGGCCACGGTGATCACGCGCGACGGCGGAACCGATTGAATCGAAGGAGCGCTGGACATGGGGGCGATTGTCCATTTTTACCGGACCCGCTCAACCGCACCGGGCCCGCCTGACCGAAGATGAACCTGTCCGACGTCTATGCTAAGATGTTGCATTACCCATAACCGAGTCACTATAAGACCGGAAAGAAGGTGGCCCCATGGCCGAGACACTGGCATTCTTCAGCGGGATCGGTTGGCATGAACTGCTGATCGTTCTGATTGTTGCGCTGCTGATCTTCGGGCGTCGTCTGCCCGAGGTGGGCAAGTCGCTGGGCAAAGGCATTGTCGAGTTCAAGAAAGGTCTGAAGGGCATTGAGGACGACATGGACGGGGTCGACCGCGATATCGACCGCACCGCGAGCAAGGACCCGGCCCAATTGGAAGCCGATGCCGGCTACGACGAAATGGCCTACGATGGCGAACCGTCCGGCGACCACGAAGGGGCCGAACCCCAGACCCAGCCGCGCCAGACCGATACGACTTCTTGACCCCCGGTTGACCCCCGGCCTCCGGCCGATACATTGAATACGGCCCGCCGCCCCGGCTTGCCCGCAATGAGTCGACCGGTGGACGGCGCTGACAACCCCGCCGGGCGATTAGCTCAGTTGGCTAGAGCGCACGGATCACACCCGTGAGGTCACAGGTTCGAGTCCTGTATCGCCCATTCAAAGCTCCTGCCGAGAAATGATCGGCAGGGTTTTTTATTTGATTGTTCGATTTCATTGTAGAATATAAATTACTCGGTCTGGCTGATTATGTCATGACCGGGGGACGAAAAATGGTGAATGTGAAACTGATCGATCGCAAGAGCAAAGCGTTGACACCGTCGCGGCTGCGGTGTTTATCGCATCTGCCCACGATCAACATGACCGCGGGATGCATGCATGGCTGCGCGTATTGTTATATTCGCGGCTATTCGCAGTATCCAGGCGATGATGCTGTAGTGGTCTATCGCAATACGGCAGAGCAGGTCGAGCAGGAACTGAAGCGCAAACGCAAGAGGCCTGTTGCGGTTTATTTCTGCCCGTCGTCTGATGCGTTTATGCCGGTCGATGAAGTTCTTGAGCAATCGTATTGCACAATGAAACTGTTGCTGGAGCAGGACGTTGGCGTCCAGTTTGTAACCAAGGGGGCAATACCAGATCGATTCATCGACCTGTTTGCAGCAAAGCCGGAGTTGATCGCAGGGCAAGTCGGACTGACGACGTTAGATGACCAGCTCAATGCAGCGATTGAACCCGGCACCGCACCCGCTAACCGGCGACTGAACGATCTGCGGCGATTGGTTGATATCGGTGCGACCGCTTCGCTGCGGGCCGACCCGCTGATTTGCGGTGTTACCGATGGGGATGCGAATCTCGAAACTCTGTTTGTCGCCGCGGCCGAGCGCGGCGTCAGCGATGTTTCCGCCAGCTATCTCTTTCTCCGCCCGGCTATCGTCGGCTCACTGAAACGCAGCCTTGCAGATAAAGAATTATTACAGAGAATCTTCGTGCCATTTGATCAGGCAGATGCGGCCTCACTGCGGGGAGGCGAGGGCGGCGGCAAATCGTTACCCCTTGAGGTGCGTCGAGCTAATTTGGATCGCATACGCCAAATCGCCGAGCGCTTTGGTCTGACTTTGTGCATCTGTGGTTGCAAGAACAGCGACATGACCTCGAGTAAATGTCATCTGACCAACCTGTCAGCCACTGCACGAACAATGAAGAAAGTGATTGCTCCGACATTATTTGGCGGCTGATTAACAGCAGAGCGAAACCAGGAGAACGTCACACCCGTGAGGTCACAGGTTCGAGTCCTGTATCGCCCATTTTTAATTTTGGATTACGGGTTTATTTCTTCTTAATTCTTACTTTCCTTCCGCACCTGCTCTTTGATGCGTTGAATGTGGCCGCGGCCGAGGCCTTTGACTTCGCAGCCCAACTCGAAATAACGGCGAATCGTCTCATCGGACAGCATGCCGAAACAGTCGATTACGGCGATGGGATTTTCGGCCCACTCGACGAGCTGCGCCGGATCGAGTTGCAGGTATTGTTCGTGGGGCACGGCGAGGATCAGCGCATCCACGCCGCGCAGCGATTCGGCCAAGTCCTTGCCGACGCGCAGGTGAATCAACTCATCCTGATTGCGGAAGAACCGTGCCCAGGAATGTCCGGGTGCGGGGTAGGTGTCCTGTTTTTCAAATTCGTACCAGTGGTCGACGTAAGGATCGTGCACGCGCATGTCGGCGCCCATTTCGGTGAGCTTGCGGACCACCAGTTCGCTGCCGCTGTAGCGCGTATCGCCGACATCCTGCCGGTAACTGGCGCCGCAGAGCAGCACTTCGGATCCGGCGATGTAGCGGCCCATGTTGCGCAGCGCGTCGCGCGTCAGCTCCGACACGTGCAGGGCGCGTGTGTCGTTGGTATCGATGGCCTGGGGTGTGATGTGGAAGACAGTGTCGCCATCCTCGAAGCCGAGGATGTGGCGGTAGGCCCAGTAGCCCAGCCCGCCGTCCTTGGGCAGGCAGTACCCGCCGATGCCCGGCCCGGGAAAGATGATGTTGCTGTGGGTGGGGCGCATCTTGATGGCCTGGATGACTTTGATCAGGTCCACGCCGTTACGCTCGGCGAAAATGCTCCACTCGTTCAGGTAGGCCAGGATGGTGGCGCGGTAGGAGTTTTCGACGATCTTGGTGGTTTCCGATTCGATGGGGCGGTCCATGACCGTTAGCGGGAAGTCTTTCGTATTGAGAACTTCATGCAGAAATTTTTCGACGCGGCCGCGCGCTTCCTCATTGCATCCGGCACAGACCCGCCAGAAATCGCGGATACTCGAAACGTACTCCCGCCCCGGCATCACGCGCTCGAAGCTGTGCGCCAGGACCGGATCGGAATCGATGCCGCGCTTGACGAACGCTTTGCGTAAGATCGGCCAAGCGACGAACTCCGTTGTCCCCGGTGCGACGGTCGTTTCGATCAGCACCAGGCAATGCGGCTGAATCTTCTGACCGATCGTGCGCATGGTCGCTTCGAGCGCGGCCATGTCGGCTTCGCCGGTCTTCATGTCGCCCAGATCCTGCTTGGCAAAATCGCATTGCACGTCCACGACCACGCAATCGGTCAGCGCAAGGCAATCGCTGTTGTAGGTTGCGGTGAGTGTTTTCGATTTGTGTACGCAACGTTCGATCAGTTCGTCGACTTCGGGATCCTCGGCCTTGACCGGCGACTGGCCCCGGTTCAGCATCGGAATCTTCCAATAACTGCGCGTGCTGGGACGCTGGCAACCGATGACGAACTTGCTGTTTTTTCCGTTGGCGTCTGTGGTGTCGGCGACGATGGCCGCCATCACCGCGCCGACAAAGCCCACGCCCATCACGACGACGATTTCCTTACCCTCGGCGCGGGCCGCATCGACCAGGCCCTCCAGCCGTTGCATTTCCTTGGCGTAATCGGCCTGGACGGGAATGGGAAACTCTTCGCCCGAGGGGCTGACCGACACCTTGGGTTGTTCAATGGTCATCTGCTTTTCCTCCGTTGGGGCCGGGGATCGATCCGCGACCGGATAACTGGACCCATGATGTCCGTATTGTAGCGGTTGGGGTTCAGTCGTACATGCGGTAGCTGAAAGTCGGTCCGGCGCTTCTCTGATTTTTTGGAACCGCCGGGTCGTTCATTCGTCTGAGGGGGTGACAACCAAATTCTTGCGAAAGGGAATCTCATGAACAGGGTATCGCTATGCATTGGGGCGCTGTTGCTGTCGGTGTTGTCGAGTGTCGTGGGGGCGCAGGGGTTGATCATCGATCGTAGGCCGGAAATGCCGGTTAACGGGTTTTACACCGTGGAATCCGTGGCGATCGACAGCACGATCCGCGACCAGGTGGCCGAGGTTCAGGTATCGCAGACCTTCCGCAATCCGCAGCGCAGGCAGATCGAGGCCGAGTTCCTCTTTCCTCTGCCCGAGGACGGGGCGGTGCAGAGTTTCACGCTGCTGGTTGATGGCAAGGAGATGCCGGGCAAGCTGCTGACGGCCACGGAAGCCCGCCGCATCTACGACGAAATCGTGCGCTCCAAGAAGGACCCGGCCCTGCTGGAATACATGGATCGCGGGGTGCTGAAGACGAGCGTGTTTCCGATTCCCGCCGGACAGACGCGCACCGTCACACTCCGCTACACGCAGCTGTGCAAGCGCGACGGACGCATGGTGCGCTTTGCCTATCCGCTTTCAACACACAAGCATGCCGACAAGAACATCGGCAAGCTCTCAATCGCTTTGCGGTTGGTCAGTGCCGAGTCGATCAAATCGATCTACAGTCCGTCGCACGCCATCGACATCAAGCGGACGTCCGCGAACGAAGCGCACGTCCACTATACAGAGCACGACGGGCGGCCCGGCGATGATTTCCGCCTGATGTACGACCTGGCCAGCGAGCAGGTGGGCGCCACGGTGCTCAGCTATCGACCGAACCACAAGGAAGACGGTTACTTTCTGATGCTCGCTTCGCCCGGCTTTGCGTCCGGACGCGAGAAACCGATGGCTAAAACGATCATCTGCGTTCTCGACAAGTCCGGCTCGATGCGCGGCAAAAAGATCGAGCAGGCGCAAAACGCGCTGGAGTTCGTCCTGCGCAATCTCAACGAAGACGATACGTTCAACGTTCTGACTTACAACGACAGCGTCGACTACTTCAAACCGGAGTTGCAGCGTTATTCACGGAAAACGCGGGATGCTGCGCTGGAATACGTCGAGGGCATTCGCGCCGGCGGCTCGACCAACATCGACCAGGCCCTCACCACCGCCATGCAGATGATCCATGACGGCTCCCGTCCGACGTATGTGCTGTTTCTCAGTGACGGCGTGCCCACCGCGGGCGAACAAAACGAGATGGACATCGCACGCAATTGCAAACGGAAGAACAAGTATCAATCGCGACTGATCTCATTCGGCGTGGGTCACGATGTCAACGCGCGCCTGTTGGATCGGCTGACCCATGAGAACGGCGGGGTGAGCGAGTACGTGACACCGGATGAGGATATCGAGGCGGCGGTGGCGCGGTTTTACGGACGGATCACCACGCCGGTGATGTCGAACATTGAGGTTTTATTCGGGGGCGCCCGGATCAACCGCATGTATCCGGACAATGCCGGGGACCTGTTTGCCGGTCAGCAGTGCGTGATCGTCGGGCGATACACCACGCCGGGGCGGGTGCGCGTGCACATCGACGGGACCGTCGGCCGGGAGAAAGAGCGTTTCACCTACCGGACCACCTTGGCCGATGCGGGCAACGGCTCGGCGTATGCCTTCGTCGAGAAACTCTGGGTGCAGCGCCGCATCGGGCACATCATCGACCGGATCGACCTGCACGGAAAGAATCAGGAGTTGATCGCTGAGCTGGTGGAACTGAGCAAGAAGCATGGCATCCTCACGCCCTACACGGCCTTCCTGGCCGATGAGGAAACGGAACTCACCGCGACAGCCCGAAACACGGAAATAGCCAGCGCACAGACCGAGCAACTTCAGCAAGTGACGGGCAGGGCGGGTGTCGGCCAGCGCGCCGCCAAGCAAAATTATAAGTTGTCCCCTCAGATATCATCCCAACCGATTCAGCCCGAGGGCATCAACGTCTCGGCCGATCCCAAAGGTTTCAAAAAGGCAATGGATCGCTCAGCCAACGTGCGCAACATCGCTGACCGCAGCTTCTTCCGCAAGAGTTCGCAGTGGATACAATCCGACCTGTCGGAGGCACGGCAGAATCAAGCCATCGAGATCAAGCAGTTCTCCAAGGAATACTACGACCTGATCGACCGCATCGGCAACGAGCGCCAGTACCTGGTTTTCAAGGAGGACGTCATGCTTGAACTGGAAGGAAAGGTCTACAATGTTCGGCGTTAAGCCGGTTTCTCCGACTCTGCGATGCCGTTCGCAGTCATCCCCGGGCTCGCCAGAGCTCGGGTTTTTTCGTGATGGCGTGAGGTCAGCTCCTGCTGGCCGTGCCTATAGTGTGGTTCCACCATCACCCCAAGGAGAACGCCCATGCCGGTACGACAGGCCAACGCACAGTGGAACGGAACGCTCAGGGAAGGCAAGGGCACGATGAAGTTCGGGGTCGACGGGCCGCAGATGCCTTTCTCTTTCGGTACGCGCTTCGGCGATGAGAAAGGAACCAATCCGGAGGAATTGATCGGGGCGGCCCACGCGGGTTGCTTTTCGATGGCCTTCTCGAAAATCCTCGGCGATGCCGGACACACGCCCGAACGTATCGCCACGCATGCCAAGGTGATCGTGGAGGTGGGCGAAGGCGGCGCAGCGATCAGCACCATTGCCCTGGATTGCAAGGCGACCGTGCCGGGCCTGGATAATGCGGAGTTCCAGGAGCTGGCCAATACCGCCAAGACCGGCTGCCCGGTGTCCAAGGTCCTGGCCGCGGCGGAAATCACGTTAACCGCAACGCTGGAAGGGTGATTTGTAGGGCCTGGGGCTAGGGCCAGGGACCTGGGGAATGAAGCATGAAAAACCCCCGCCTTCAAGGGCGGGGCATGTTAATTGTAGCAGGGGTATGACTTTTTTCGATCCGGACCTTCACAGTCCCTCATTTTGCTCGGGATTTCTCAGGTCCGGCTTGACCGATCCACTAATTAACCAATCAACCAATTTAACCGGTGAACCTGATCAGCTTTTTGTCCAGGTGGCCGAGCCGTACACCGCGGCGTCGCCCAGATCGTCGGCGATGCGCAGCAACTGGTTGTATTTGGCGTTGCGGTCGGAACGGCAGGGGGCGCCGGTCTTGATCTGTCCGCAGTTGGTGGCCACGGCGATGTCGGCGATGGTGGCGTCTTCCGATTCGCCGGAGCGGTGGCTGAGCACCGCCGAGTAGCCGTTGCGCATCGCCAGGTCCACGGCCTCGAACGTTTCGCTGAGCGTGCCGATCTGGTTGACCTTCACGAGGATCGAGTTGGCGGTGTCGCTGTTGATGCCCTTGGCCAGGAACTTGGAGTTGGTGACAAACAGGTCGTCGCCGACGAGCTGCACCTTGTCGCCGAGCACCTCGGTCAGCTTCGCCCAGCCCTTCCAGTCGTTCTCGTCCAGGCCGTCCTCGATCGAGCGGATCGGGTACTTCTCGCACCATTTGGCCCAGTAGTCGATCATGTAGTCGCTCTTGACGACTTTCTTGGGATCGGACTTGAAGAACTTGTAACCCTTCTTGGTCTTGTCCCACATTTCGCTGGTGGCCGGATCGAGCGCGACGAAGACCTGCTTGCCGAAGCTGTAACCGGCGGCGTCGACGGCTTCTTCGATCACCTTCAGCGCGTCTTCGTTGTCCTTGAGATTGGGCGCGAAGCCGCCCTCATCGCCCACGGCGGTGGAGAGCTTGCGCTTGGTCAAGACCTTCTTGAGCGTGTGGTAGATTTCCACGCCGCATTGCAGGGCCGCTTCAAAGTTGTTGAAGCCCCACGGCTGGATCATGAACTCCTGGAAGTCGACGTTGTTGTCGGCGTGCTTGCCGCCGTTGAGGATGTTCATCATCGGCACGGGCAGCACCTTCGCCGACGTTCCGCCGAGGTAGCGGTAAAGCGGCAGGCCCAGGGCTTCGGCCGAAGCCTGGGCGACGGCCATCGAGCAACCGAGGATCGCGTTGGCGCCGAGCTTGGCTTTGTTGGGCGTGCCGTCGAGGTCGATCATGATCTGGTCGATCTCTTCCTGCTCGCGCGCGTCGATGCCGATCAGTTCCGGCGCGATGATGGTGTTGACGTTTTTGACGGCCTTGGTCACGCCCTTGCCGACCCACTTCTTGCCGCCGTCGCGCAGTTCGCAGGCCTCGTTTTCACCGGTCGAAGCGCCCGAGGGCACGATGGCGCGGCCGACCGAGCCGCCGGTCAGCCAGCATTCCACTTCCACCGTCGGGTTGCCGCGGCTGTCGAGCACCTGGCGACCGTAGATCATTTCGATTTCAAAGCTCATGGGGCGATTCCTTGTGTTGCAGCGGGTAGGGGGTAACCGGGGAAAACGGCTAGTGTAGCGATTCGCATCCCCCGGTCAAAACCGGGCGCGGGTGTGCCGGGTCGTAAAGATTGCGTTAGAATTGTCCCCGTTGAATCCGGTGCCGGGGCGGAGCGCCATGATCCCTGACACCACCCCCGCAAGGAGATTACCGTGACGACCCGCTGCCTGATGTTGATGAATCTGATGGCGATTTCCACACTGACCGGTTGCCTGACGACCGTCAAGACCACCGATGAAGATATCCGCGTGATCGATATTACCGAGGTGGTCGAACGGATGAACGTTGAGAAGAAAGACACGTTGCTCGTCGACGTGCGCATCCCCAGGAAGTTCCAGGAAAGCCACATCCCCGGCGCGGTGAACATTCCCGTGCGCGAGATCTACCCCGGCGACGAGCGACTCGATCGGGCCGATACGATCATCACCTACGGCGACGACTGGCACGATCCGCTCAGTCGCGCCGCCGCCAAGACCATCATCCGCAGCGGATACTCCGCCGAGGTGCTGGAGTTCAAGGGCGGGATTGAGTTGTGGAAAGACGACGGCCGGGGTTTGATGGGCGCGGGGTCCGATACGGGGGGCCGCCCGGAGACGGGCGGGTAAGTGGATTTTGATTTATGATTTCTGATTTGGGATGCCACGGCTTCGGTCTTTAGCCCAAGCCGTGCGATTCATAATGAACTTACGATGGTTACTCTTATTTTCGATGGTTCTGTGGGGTTGCACACCCGGCCCAAGGGTGCTGACCTACCAATTCCGTGATGCTGACAAGAAACCCATCGTTGGAGAGAAGGTGGTGCTCGGAGCTAATCTTCGAATATTCAGTTGGTTAGACCCACGCCATTACAATGAGCGTGCGAGAACCTCGCCCAGAATTGAATCAGCCACGGATGTGAATGGCCAAGTCAGTATCGATTGGGACGGCGAAAATCCCGATTGGATTACCTTGGGTGATGCATGGATTGCTTTGCCGCCGGATTATTCATGGCATGTATTATTCACATGCAAAGAATGGGAGGGGAAATCGTATTATCAAAATCGGACACGTCGTCCTCAAGTTCGTCGAGTTCGATGAAGGCGTCGTAAACGGTTAGGCCGGACCTACTTCCCCGGCCTCCACGGCACGTCTTCGACGCCGGCGCGGTGGTTGGCCTGACGGGCTAATGCGAACAGCAGATCGGATAAACGGTTGAGATAGATGGCGATGGCCGGGCCGATATCTTCGGCGTGCGAAAGCGCAACGGTCCAACGCTCGGCTCGCCGGCAGATGGAGCGGGCCAGGTGCAGCCGCGCGGCGGTCTCCGTGCCACCGGGTAAAATAAAACAGTTCATCTCGGGTAGATCGGCACAGGCGGCGTCGATCAACTGTTCCAGTTCGTCGATGTGGCCCTGCTCGATACGGCTGACTTTGTCGGTGTGCTTGCTGTTGCGCGGGCAACACAAATCCGCTCCGAGATCGAACAGGCGCGATTGCAGACGGTGCAGTTGCGCGGCCATGTCGTCGAACGGGCAGGTGGCAGCAGCCAGCCCCAGCGCCGCGTTCAGTTCATCGACGGCGCCATAGGTCTGCACGCGCAGGTGGTCTTTGGGTACGCGCCCGCCGCCGAACAGGGCGGTCAGTCCGTCGTCGCCGTTGCGCGTGTAGAGTTTCATGGGGGTATTGTAGCACCCCGGTGGCGAGCAAGAATCAGTCGGCTTTGGATTCCCCGGCCAGCGGATCGGGGCGGTAGATGCGTGTGTCCAGTGCCCAGATTTTCTCGGTGAAGTCGCCGCGCGTGTCGTCGATCTCCCCGCGGCGAGCCGCTTGCAGCGCCTGGTACATTTTCGCATCGACGTTATCCAGCAGGTGGACCATGAGCGCTTCGGGCGTGGCGGGCTTCTTCAGCGCGCCGTACTCGAACTCGCCATGATGCGAGAGAATGATGTGATGCAACACGCGCAGGGCGGATTCGGGAAGGGCGTGTCCCGCTTCGGCTGCCTGCCCGGCTTTGTCTTCCAGCCAGAGCATGCCGCGGCCGATGTGGCCGACGAGTTGGCCGTCTTCGGTGTAACTGAAACCGCTGTCCCATTGCAGTTCCACGCACTTGCCCAGATCGTGAATGAACAGGCCCATGAGGACCAGATCGGCGTTGAGTGATTCGTAGTGCGGCAGGACCGACTTGGCCAACCGCAGCACGGCGCGGGTATGTTCCAGCAGGCCGCCGAGGCAGGCATGGTGCAACGTGGAGGCGGCGGGGGCCTGAACGAACGCCGCCATCAACTCACGGTCGTTGAGGTACTGCTCGGCCAGGGCGCGCAGCGCCGGGCTGGTCAGCGAACCGAGCACCTGGCGCACCTCGTTGAACATCTCCTCGATGCTGAACGGCGTGCTGGGCAGCAACTCGGCCAACTCGGCGCGGGTCGGCGTGGCCGGGGCGATCGTCTGGATGATCAACTGGATTTCGCCCTGGTAGGGCTGGGTCTGTCCGGCGATGCGCACGAAGCCATCGGTCGGCAGCGATTCATACAGATCTTCCGAAGCGTTCCACATGCGCGCGGGCAGGCGGCCGGTCTTGTCCGACACCAGACACTTGAGATACGGCTTGCCGTTGCGGGTCAGGCCGAGCTGGCAGTTGTTGATGGTGTAGACGCCATCGATGAGCTGGTTGGCTTCGAGTTGATTGATGTAAATGCGTTCGGACATTGGCGATCCTTGGGTCATGTGAAACGCGCCATCCTACCCGTTTGGCGTACGGCGGCAAAGTGAGGGGTGAGCGGGCCCGCACAGGCCCAGCCAATCCACGGGGTCGAGCGATTTCAACAACGGCTCGGGCAGACAACCGCTGAGCGGCTCGATCGGATCGCAGCGCGGCGTCACCGCCAGAACTGTCACGTTGGTCTGTTGAGCCAGCCAGCGCGGATTGTCGGCGATGGAGGGATCATCCGGATCGTCTGCCGCGCCGTTGACGACCAACCCGGCGATAGGCAGGCCGGCCTGTTGAATGGCATTGCAGGTCAGTGCGGTGTGGTTAAGCGTACCCAGATTAGGCCGGGTCACGACCAGCACGGGATAGCCCAGAGCCACGGCGAGATCGGCCACGGTGCGTTTTTCATCGAGCGGCACCATCCAGCCGCCGATGCCTTCGATGAGCAGCACATCACAGCCGCGGTCGATCTCCGCCAGTGCACCAAAGATGCGACGGTCGTCGACCGCGCGGCCGATCTTCTCCGCGGCCACGGCGGGAGCAAGCGGCGGCTCGTATGTGATGGGCGTGATGAGCGATTGCGGCAGGTCCGAGCGGGCGCAGGCCGCGAGCGCCAAGCCATCGTCACTGATCAGCGTATCACCCTGGCAACGACATCCGGTAGCAATGGGTTTGCAGAGGCCCACATTCTTTCCGGCTCGACGCATCAGCGCAGCGATGGCGCCGGTAATGACGGTCTTGCCGACGCCGGTATCGGTTCCCGTGATGAACAGGCCGGGTTTGGATAAGCGATGGTGCATGGGGTTCAATCAGGAGGAACGGATTTGTTGCATGGCACGGGGGATGAGATCGGCCAGGTCGCGTGGATGCAAACCGACCGGGCCGTATTGCTGCATCCACAAATCGGCTGCCAGACCGTGCAGGTGCGCGCCGAGTTGCGCCGCGTCGAACGGCGTCATGCCTTGCGCCATCAGCGCAGCGATCAGTCCGGTCAACACATCTCCGCTGCCGCCGGTGGCCAGGACGGTGTTGCCGGTTTGGTTGACGGTAGTCTGTGTACCATCGGAAATGACGGTCTGCGCACCCTTGAGCACCACGGTGGCGCGGAATCCGCGCGCCATCTTTTCCGCGGCGGTGAGACGCTGGGTGGGATCGGTCGGGTCTTCGTGCACGTCTACCAGCGGCGCGATACGGCGGAACTCGCCGGGATGCGGTGTCATCACCAGAGGAAATCGCGACAGGTGCGGCGCATCGGCCATCGATGGCAAGTTGTTCAAACCGTCGGCATCGAGCACCACCGGCCGGCCCGAACGCAGCAACGTCTGAATCAGTGACTGCTGGCCCGGCCCGATCCCCATGCCCGGCCCGATGGCCAGAACGGTGCGCTCATCAATGCGGTTCAGTAAATCCGACAGCGCGTCAGGTATCTCATTCGGATGGTAATCGATCGGCAACGCGATGCCGGTGGCGGCCGGCTCCACGGACAGGCAGGAGGCGAGAATATGGCGCGGCGCGGCGATGCGTACCAGTCCCGCGCCCCCGCGCACCGAAGCGGAAGCCGCCAGCGCCGGGGCGCCGATCATCGTACTGTGGCCGCCGACCACCAGGACCGTCCCGTACACGCCCTTGTGGGCGGTATCCGGTCGATCCGGCAAAGAAGGCAATGGCCTGCTCGGCTCGCTCATGCGAATTACCTTTCTGTCTTGCCCGTCGATCAGGTACAGTTTGGCTGAGAGACTGCAATGCCGCAAATCAAACTCTGGTCAGGCGTTATCGCGGTTTCCCCGGGGGGCAGAGTCGGGAAAACTGTCATGCCAGTGACATACTCATGGCACTGCTGAAAGCCATCCGCGGCGATAATCATACGCGACAGGCAACTTCTCTGGAACGGGCTGTTGCTCCGGGGGCGACAGCCCGTTTTTTAATTGTCATTCTACGAGGTGCCGATCGTTTCCCACGCTGCGGCGATGCGTTCGGCCGGGGCGTCGTCGATGATGTTCACTGCGCCGATCCTCTCCGGCAGCACCAGGCGCAGCTTCGCATCGCGCACTTTCTTATCCAGCAACATGGCGTTCATCAGTTCCTCGGTGCTTACCAACTCGGATTTCGTGGGCAGGCCGACCTTTTCCAGCAGGGCCAACAGCCGATCGTGAACCGAACGATCGCAACGCCCCAGGTCGGCGGCCAGATGCGCCGCTGCGAGCATGCCCAGCGCCACCGCTTCTCCGTGCAGGATGTGTCCGTATCCGCTGGTGGCTTCGATGGCGTGGGCGAAGGTGTGGCCGAAGTTCAGGTGCGCACGGATACCGGCCTCCTTTTCGTCTTCGATCACAACCGCCGCCTTGATGCGCACGTTGCGCGCCAGCAGTTCCACCATTTCATCGGGTTTGTGCTTGAGGATGGCTGCGGTGTTCTGCTCGATCCAGTCGAACAGGTCGGCATCGCGAATCACGCCGTGCTTGATGCACTCGGCCAGTCCGCAGAGCAACTCCCGCTGCGGTAGCGTCTGCAGAACCAGCGGATCCATGATGACCGCCCGGGGTTGGTAGAACGCCCCGATGAGGTTTTTACCCTGCGGCACGTTCACGCCGACTTTTCCGCCCACCGACGCGTCGACCATGGCCAGCAGGGTGGTGGGGCACTGGAAAAAAGGGACGCCGCGCAGATACGTGGCGGCGATAAAGCCGGCGGTGTCTCCGGTCACCCCGCCGCCCACCGCGACGACCGGCGAGCCCCGCTCCAGACGCGCTTCGAGCATCGCGTCGTAAGCCCGGCGCACCGTTTCCAGCGTCTTGTACGCTTCGCCGGAGGACATCTCGTGAACCAGCGGATCGTATCCCGCATGGCGCAGTGTTTCGATCGCCTCGTGGCCGTGCAATTCCATGACGTGCTCATCCACGATCACCATGCACCGCGCATGCGACGCCATGCCACGCACGATCGTGCCCAGCCGATCGAGTACGCCGGGCTCGATCGTAATGTCGTAACGGTCGTGGGGCAGGTCGATCGGAACGGTCACCATCGTTTAGGTCTCCCGGTTGGTTTCGTCGAGCGTATGCAATGCTGTGGCGGGATCGTCCGGCAAATCGGTCGGCGTCTCGTCTTCCGGTTCGTCTTTGGACGGCAACGCGCCGGATTCCGCCGCACGCCGCATCGCACGTTCGCGGTGGAACTTGTCGATACGGCTTTCCTTGTTCGACGACGAACGGCGAAGCATCATGTACGTCACCAGCAGGGCGATGATCAGCACGATCGGTAACGCCACCGCCATACCCTTGATGCCTCCGCTCCGGTCGACTTCCTGCATTTCGTTGATACTGTGACCGACGAAGACCAGGTACTCCTGCGCCTGGGCGGTCTGCTCGTTGGTCAGCTTGATGGTTTTGAAGAACCGCGCCCCCAGTTTGACTTTCATTCCCTGCTCGGCAAGGCGGTAATTGCCGCGCAACTGCTCCAGTCGCGTGACATCCGGCGGATGCGCCAGAAACACCAGCAGCTGCCGGTCCGGCTGGTACTCGATCAGAAATGCGCGGACGTCTTCCCATCCCGCCCGCGCCAGTCGAGGCAAAACCCATTCGCAGGTCAGCTTGCCTTCGATCAGCAGATACCGGCCGCGATGGTCAGCGGAAGCAGCGTACAAGTCGCTGTAATCCGGTACGGTGGCGCCGGCGAGGGTCGGCTCCCAGGCCCCGGCGTTCTCCAGGAGAGCGTAGAACGCGGCTTCGTCGAAGGTGGCGCTGCGATCCGTCGCTCCGGACAGCCGTTGCGACTGCTCCTCAGTCAACGGGGAGACAGCGGCGAGGAACACCCCAGCCAATATCCCGAGTTGGTAAACCATACATGCCATTGTAACGGGCTCAAACGCGATCCGGAAAGCGGTTGACGAATGTGTTATAAATAGAACGCCCGTCACCCCCCGAGATGTGATGAACCCAACTCACAAACAACCCAACCGACGCCCACCCGGCCGACCTCCCAGCCGTCGTCGCCGCGCCCACCAGGCCCTCCCCGATCAACCGCCGAACCGCGTGCATTTCAAGCACGACCTGGTTCCGCAATCTCCGCCGCAGTGGATCAACACGCCGCAGGCGCTGCAAACATTGCTCGATCATATCCGCAGCATCGGCCGCTGCACCTACGATACCGAGTTCATCGGGGAGGAGACCTACCACACCCGACTCTGTCTCGTGCAGTTGGCCACCGCCGAGCGCATTGCCGTCATCGATGCCCTGGCCGATCTGGACCTGACCGGCGTATGGCAGTTACTGGCCGACGAGCAGGTGCTCAAAGTCGTTCATGCCGGTCAGCAGGACCTGGAGCCGGTGGTTCGCCTGATCGGGAAAACCCCGCGGAACATCTTCGACACGCAGATCGCCGCGGGCTTTGCCGCCTTGCATTACCCGGTTTCGCTGGCGCGGCTGGCCAAATCGCTGCTCGGCGTCAAACCGCCCAAGGGGCTGACTTTCACCCAATGGGATGAACGGCCGATGTCCGAGGCCCACGTGCAGTACGCCGCCGACGACGTGCGCTTCGGGCTGGCGCTTCATGCGGTGCTGAACGAGCGCCTAACCGAGCTCGGCCATCTCGATTATGCCCTCGCCGCCACACAGGACATGTGCCGGCCGGAGCGTTTCGCCTTCAATCCCGACGCCGTGTACGACCGCATCCGCGGCGCCAAGGGACTGGAAGGCCGCAAGCGGAACGTCCTGCGCGAACTGGTGATCTGGCGGGACGCCACCGCGCGCGATGTCGATATGCCCCCGCGCACGTTCTGCAAGGATGAGGTGCTGATGGAGATCGCGCGCCGTCCGCCCAAAACGATGGAGCAGTTGCACGACTTGCGCTTCGTCTCCCGTTACCACAAGCGCGATCACGCCGAGGATATTTTCACCGCCATCGCGCGCGGCCTGGAGCGCCCGCCCGAAAAACGTTCGCGCAAGTCCGGCGAACCTGCACCGGACGATCTTTTCAATATCGATAAACTCTGGGTGGCCGTGCAGGGATACTGTTACGACCGCTCGGTCGATCCGGCTCTCGTCGCAAGCCGCACCCAGATCGCCCGGCTCTACCTGTCACGCAACAGTAAATCCGGACCGAATTTCGACAACCTCACTACCGGCTGGCGAAACGATTTCATCGGCGCGTGGATCAAAGAGCAGGTGAACGGGGCGTAAGATTTGGCGAACTGGCAACGTGTTCTGTGGTGAATCAAGCCGGTCCTGAGGCGTCTTCGCCGAAGGGCCGGGGCTCCGCTAGGTACCCGGCTTAACGTCGCATATCACCACGCCACACATCACTCCCACTCAATCGTTGCCGGCGGCTTGGTGGAGATGTCGTAGACCACGCGGTTGACGCCGCGCACTTCGTTGATGATGCGGCTGGAGATCGTCGCCAGCACATCGTAGGGGATGCGCGCCCAGTCGGCTGTCATGAAGTCCTGCGTTTCCACTGCCCGGATCGCCACCACCGATTCGTACGTCCGCCCGTCGCCCATCACACCCACCGCCTTGATCGGCAGCAGCACCGCGAAGACCTGACTCGTCGAGCGGTAGAGATTGTTGGCGACGATCTCTTCGAGCAGAATTTCATCGCAGTCGCGCAGCAGGTCGAGTTTCTCCGGCGTCACCGGCCCGAGAATGCGCACCGCCAAGCCCGGCCCGGGGAACGGATGCCGCCAGACCACCTGCGTGGGCAGCCCCAGCACCTCGCCGAGTTGGCGGACTTCATCTTTGAACAGGTCGCGCAGCGGTTCGATCAGGTCGAAACCGAGTTCCTCCGGCAATCCGCCGACGTTGTGGTGCAGCTTGATGTTGGCCGCGGTTCCGGCCAGTGACTTGCCCGATTCGATGACATCGGGATAGAGCGTGCCCTGTGCCAGGTACTGGGCATCGGGGATGTCCGCTGAGGCCTGTTTGAACACCTCAATAAAACGATGACCGATGCGGCGGCGCTTCTCCTGCGGATCACCGATGCCTTCGAGATCGGATAGAAAATCCTGCACGGCGTCGATCACGCGCAGGTCCACATCGCAATGATCGCGAAACGTGGATTCGACCAGTTCCTTTTCGTTTTTCCGCAGCAGGCCGTTGTCCACGAAGATGCAGGTCAGTTGTTTTCCGATGGCCTTGACCAGCAGCGCCGCGACGACCGAAGAATCCACTCCGCCGCTCAACCCGCACACCACGCGATCGGCGCCGACCGTCTCGCGGATCAGCTTGACCTGGTGTTCGAGGAAATCGGTCATGCGCCAAGTGTCGCGGCAGCGGCAGACCTGGTAAATGAAATTGCGCAGCAGGTCGATGCCGTGGGGCGTGTGCGTAACTTCCGGGTGAAACTGCACGCCGTAGAACGGCACGCGGTTGTGTTTTACGGCTGCGGCGGGGCAGGTGGGGGTGCTGGCCAGAACGGTCAACTGCTCGTCGGTCTGTTCGACCTGATCGCCGTGACTCATCCAGACGGTGGTCTGGCGCGGCAGGGAATCGAGCAGGCCCGCCGTTTCGTTGATGCGAATCTGGGCGCGGCCGTATTCTCGGCGCTGGGCGGCGCGGATCGTACAGCCGAGCATCTGGCAGCCCAGGTGCATGCCGTAGCAGATCCCGAGCAGGGGCACGCCCATCTCGAAGATGGCCGGATCGCATCGCGGGGCGCCGTCGTCGTAGACGCTGGCCGGGCCGCCGGAAAAAATAATCCCTTTGGGGTTGAGTTCGGCCAGCTTGTCAGCGGGGATCGCGGGATCGACCAGAATGGAAAAGGCCCCGGCCTCACGCACCCGCCGCGCGATCAACTGCGCGTATTGCGAGCCGAAATCCAGGACCGGGATAACCTCATTGTGGGGCAGGTTGGACATGGGCGGAAATCCGAAACCGCGTATGATACTGTGCGATCGTGGGGCGGTCCATATGGCATGGCGGCTTCAACCACCATAAGATACACGTCATGCGCATGGTTTGGATGCCGATTGCGATACTCGCCCTGACCGCGGCGATCCCTGCCTGCGCCCCGCGCGCCGAAGAAGGGGGATTCGATTCACCCAATCCCGCCGCCAAGCTTTACGCCATCCATGACGCCGGGCAGGCGCGCGACGCCGACGCCGTGCCTCACCTGATCGAGCAATTGAACAGCGACGATCCGGCCGTCCGGATGTACGCGATCAACGCCCTGGAGCGCATCACCGGCCGGCGCATGGACTATTCGCCCTACGCGCCGCCGCACCAGAGGAGGCAGGCCATACAGCGCTGGGTGCAGGCCTGGGAATCGGGGCGGTTGCAGCAATCCCTTCAGGCAGGACGACAACCGTAAACGACGCCATGGACGAAGCGAACATCATGCAACTGCAGCTGAACAGCGATCCCCACTACCTGTGCGTGGTGCGTCTGGCCGTGGCCAGACTGGTCGAGAAGCTGGGCTTTGACGAAGAGGATTGCACGCGCATCACGCTGGCTGTCGACGAGGCGATGACCAACATCATCCGCCACGGCTACGAAGGCGCGACCGATCGGCCGATCTGGGTGCACATCGGGCGCATGGACGATCCGCCCGGCATGCGCATCGTGATCGAGGATCGCGCCAGACAGGTTGAACCTGATACCATTTGCGGGCGCAACCTGGAAGACGTGCGCCCCGGCGGACTGGGCGTGCACATCATCAAGTCCGCCATGGACGAGGTGCAGTACACCCCCCGGCCCGACGGCGGGATGCGCCTGGAAATGATCCGATATTGCCACCCGGGCGAGCAGCAAACCGCCCCCAGCAAGAAAACAGGTTGACCATGAGCAACGAAATCATTTGCGATGAGCAGACACTCGATGACGGCATCTGCCTGGCGCTCGGCGGCGAAATCGATCTTTCCCAGTCTCCCGCGGTGCGCTCCGCCCTCATGCGCCATATCCAGCGCAAACCGGCGCGGTTGGTCGTCGATCTGAGCAACGTGCCCTACATGGACAGTTCCGGCGTGGCCACGCTCGTCGAAGCCCTGCAGAAACAGCGCGCGCACGGCGGGCTTATGATCCTCTGCCAGCTTCAGCCCAAGGTGCGCAGCATCTTTGAAATCGCCCGGCTCGATCAGGTTTTCACCATCGTCGACGACCGCGAAAAAGCCACGTCCGCCTGAACATGACCGAACAGAACAGTCCATCCCGAACCCATCACCTTGCCGCGTTGCTGCAGCGGCTCGGCGCACCGGTCGTGCGCATTCTCGAATACCTTGGCGGGCTCGTGCGGCTGTTGCTGAATGTGTTTGGATGGAACTACCGCGCGCTGGTGCAGAAGCGCGTGCGCTTCGGACGCAGCGCCTTCTTCGCGCAACTGGTGCGTCTGGGGCTGCGCTCCACGGGCATCATCATGCTGGTCAGCGGTTGTATCGGGCTGATCATGGTGTTGCAGATGGCGCCGCCGCTGGCGGACTTCGGCATGGTCAACCGCGTCTCGACGATCAACGCCATTGCCGTGTTGCGCGAGTTGGGCCCGCTGATCAGCGCGATCGTGCTGACCGGTTTCGCCGGGGCGTCGATCGCCGCGGAACTGGGCACGATGGTCGTGGGCGAAGAGATCGAGGCCATGGAATCGATGGCGCTCAATCCGGTGCGTTTTCTCGTGGTGCCGCGCGTGTTAGCAACGGTGCTGTCAATGCTGGTGCTGGCGGTGATCGCCGACATCACGGCGCTGCTGGCCGGGGCGGCGATGGGCGTGGGACTGCTCGATATCCAATGGTCGGTTTATAAGGCCTACACCATCGGTTCCGTCGGTGCGGCCGATGTGTTCACCGGCTTGGCCAAGGCCGGCGTGTTCGGCATGCTCATCGGCCTGATCGCCTGCTACAACGGCCTACGCGTCAGCGGCGGGGCGGCCGGCGTCGGTCGCGCCACCACCACCACCGTCGTCCACTCCATCGTCTCCATCATCTTCGCCGACCTGCTGTTCACCGCCGTGTTCTATACGCTTGGGTGGAATTAAGCATTTGCCCGAGTGAATACACCCGGATCGGCGCGCCGCCAAAAAAGAATCAAGCCACTAAGCGCCAATGGCAAAGTAAGGTTCAATCACCAAGGTTCAAAGCAGAACAGTGGGTCACGTTCTGCGCTCATACTTGGTCGTTCGTCCTTGGTGCTTCCTTTGCCATTGATGCTTGGATTTTGGTCATTCCCGTGGCCCCACGGCCGCCGGGGTGTTCACCGGGGGCCAGGAAGTACATAAGACAGAAGGTGTCTCTCACCGCCGCGGCGGCAATTCGCCGCGTTGCGCTGTTGGGTTGGAGTCGGAGAGGAATTGGCCGGGTTGCTCCAGCGTTTCATTCATCCAGCGGATCAGCGCCATCGATCCCCACGCCGGCAGCAATAGCGCGCTGACCAGCAGGGCCTGCCACCACAGACCCGCCGCCGCCAGCCAGCCGGCATCGTGCACGATCAACCAGCACAGCCCCAGTTTCATCAGGGCGCGACCGGCCAGGCGGCTGTCCTTGATCGGCTTGATGCGCCACATCCACAAAGCCGCGAAACCGAGCGTGGTGATCGCCGGACCCAGCCAGAGGCCGGGGATGTTCAAGGTCAATCCTTCGCGCCACGCCATCACGCCGATCAGCACCATCGACCAGAATCCCCAGCCCGCCACCACGCCCGCCATGCCCAGCGCGGTCAGGCGGGGTCGCTTGCGCTCCAGCACGTAGCAGACGGCGCTGATTGCGATCACGTGCGTCATCGTCAACCAGACCGGCCAGCCGAAAGCCAACTCCGGGTTGAAGATCATCATGTGGGTGCCGCGGATCAGCCCCAGCAGGACCAGTCCCGCCGCGGGGATGTACTTGCCCGCCGCATCGTAGAACAACACCAGCATCGCGCAGCCCAGGCAGAGCATCGTGCTCATGCGACCCAACGGCACCGAACAGATCATCGCACCCAGCAGCGAACCGACCGACAGCACAATCGCCGTGGTCACCGTCAACCGACCGGAGGGCAGCGGTCGATTGGGGGCAAAGAGTTTGTCGCGCCGCGCATCGAGCAGGTCGTTGAGCGTCATCCCGAAGACATACATGCCCGCCGCCACGCCCGCCGCCAGCGCCAGCGCCCAGACCGGGGGCAGGTCGGCGATCGATTCGGCAAACGCGTCGGCGGTCGCCCCGCGGGAAAACAGAATCACCATCCACGCGTTGGAGATCGCGGTGAAGACCAACGCGATACGCGTCAGTTGCATCATGGACACGATGATCCGTCGGCTGTCGGGCATCGCCTGCGCCTCGTGCGTCCGGTTGGATTCGGGGCCGGAAGCGGTCGATATTACGGATATATGCCTTGATCCGGATCGCCCAAACCATTAGCATACCAGATTCCACCTGCGGCCCGGAGCGCATCGCTCCATCCCCGCCTGAATCTGAACTTTCCTGCCGAGTAACGGCATGCGCCTGACCGAAATTCTTCAACCCGAATGCGTCAAAGTACCGCTGGAAGCCACAGGCAAGCAGGCGGTGATCTTTGAATTGGTGGATCTGCTGGCCCGGAACCAGATGATCAGCCAGGTCGATGAAATCAAGCAGGCCGTCTGGCATCGCGAAGAAACGCGCACCACCGGAATCGGGCACGGCTTGGCCATCCCCCACGGCAAGAGCGCGTGCTGCCAGTCCCTGGCCATGGCCATTGGCAAGCCCGCGCAACCGATTGATTTCAATTCGATCGACGGCCGACCGGTCAACCTGGTCATCTTGTTGATCAGCCCGGCCGACCAGACCGGTCCGCACATCCAGGCGCTGGCGCAGATTTCCCGGATGATGACCGACAACGGGTTCCGTGCGGAGATGATGTCCGCCGATTCACCGCAGCAGGTTTACCAACTTATCGGGGCGCACGAGCAGGCCACAACAACGTAATGATTGGCTTGATGCTTGAGGCCTGAGGTGCAGCATGCTGGCATGCTTCGTTCCCCTCAAGCCTCAAGCTTTGGGACTCAAGATTTGCCGGGGCGGTAGCTCAATTGGGAGAGCACCAGCTTTGCAAGCTGGGGGTTGCCGGTTCGATCCCGGTCCGCTCCATTTTCCCGCACCGTTGTCATGGAAATGACAGCGGTTTTTTACTTGGATGGAGCCACTTGCAAAATTTTAACCCGGCATGTTCTATGCGTAAGAATGGATTAACCATAATACGGTAATGATATCTACAATTTGGTGTCGCCATGTTTTTGCCGTGTTTTCTCAGGGGTATTCCCGGTGTACGTATACCCGCATTTCTTGTGTTCTACTCATTTAAGTCCGATATTGATGCCATGCATGCGATAAGAAGTTTAAGAAAAAATAATTGTCAATTTGGGCAATTTTGAAAAATCAGGAAGACCCTCTAAACGCCGTAGTGCACCATTGATATTTCGTTAACTCTATTTTTTCTTGTCGACAATCTTGTATTACGTTTGCGTAGTGGTATATTAATTGAGCATGTGTTCGGCGATGTCGCCGGGCAGAGGGTAGAAAAAGAAGTCACGTCTGCGCACTGTGGGAGTCACGGCAGGACGTAACGATCCGGTCACTTTGAGCGAGGGAGCAACCCGATGCAGAGAGCGAAATGGCTGAGTGTTTGTGCCATCCTTTTGATGGCAGGTGTGGTCCAGGCAGCGCCTTTGAATCTGACGATGATGCTGCCGGACTTGAACTCGAGCGTGGATATCACGACGACTTACGACGCAACGATCGATGCCTTCTCGGTCACCGCGACATTGAACCAGTACACCGAAGGCGATGGGACGACGCGCCCGGCGGTTGGTCCCGCAAGCGGCGGCGTCTCTGTCACGCTTGACGCGGAAATCGACCAGAACGGCAATCTTGTCGGAGGAACGCTGGTCATCCAGGGCCGGGTCATTAACAATCCGCCTCCAGGAATTTTCTTGGAAGGCACGCTGCTGACGGCGACACTGACCGACTTCGGTTTTTCGGGCACGGGCTCGCAGACCCTGTTCGAGTTTCTCGGAACGCCCGCCGAGGTGGAAAGTGAGACCGGTTTGCTGAACAATGAGTTCTCGCCGACGATCGGCGTGATTCTCCGGCCGGGCAACAGCACGACGTTTGTCGATTTTACATCGGATTTTTCCGGCAATGACAGCGACGGATCGGCCACCATGGATACGTTCAAGGTTCCCGAGCCGGCCTCGTTGACGATCTTCGGACTGATGGCCTTGGCCGGCCGACGGAGACGAAAAGCCCCCATGGCGGCGTAGGGGCGCCGCGATGATGATTGACGGGAGAAGGGCAGCGAACGATCAGCGTTTGCTCATGTCCCCGGATAGGCGTTGCTTGCCGCAGCGCCGCGGCAGTGACCAGTGAACACCGAAGTATAACCCGTGTGGGTTATGCTTGAATTACGATTTCGTCGGCGATCGGCGGCATCGCTTCACTGGCGGTGCCTGAACGCGAACTTCAACACGAGTATTCCCCCAGGAAGGAAGTCATCATGAAGCATACCCATCAGACCAGAACCCCGAACCGATCGGAATCCGCCATCCCACAGTTTGAAGGTCTCGAGCCGCGCATGCTACTGTCGACCACGTTGATTGGTGTGTCGCCCGAAGCGCCGTTTCTCGAGTATGACAACCAGGGCACGATCAGCTACGACGCCAGCGCGCAGGCCCTGAGCGTGGACGCCACGCCGCTGAACTTCCAGCAAACGGTCGGCGGTCCCCTCGGCTTTATTTTCGTTAACGCCGATGGTTCGCCCGCCCAGTTCCTGATCGATATCAAGGTGGATAACGCCGGCAATTTGATCGGCGGCGTGCCGGGCGATGATCTGGTGGTTACCGGCCAGGCCGATGTCGACGGTGATTTCGTTGTCGATTATTCGGGCGTTCTGCTGACCGGTGAGATTCTCCAGTTCGGTTCGCAAGACTCCGGCGGCCCCACCGATGCTTACGACTTCATCTTCACACCCACCGGTGGTGAATTGTTTGACGCGGGGTTCTATCCCAACCGCTTGGGCATCAACATGACCAGCGAAAGCTCGACCTACGCCGGCGATTACACCGTCGATTTCAGCGGCGGGGCGAAGGGAACGCTTGGCTCGACGCGCGGCGGCACCGGTCAGTCCGATGCCGGTCTCGGTGATTTCGTCTGGCACGATAAGGATGTCGACGGCATTCAGGACGATAACGAGCCGGGCATTGAGAGCGTGGTGGTTGAATTGCTGGACGCCGGCGGATCGGTGATCGGCACCACCACCACCGACAACACCGGCTTCTACCAGTTCATCGAGCTGGACCCGGGCACCTACAGCACCCGCGTGGCTTCGACGAACTTCAATGGCGGCGGCGCTCTGGAAAACTTCTTCCCGACACTGCAGAATCAGGGATCCGACGATGCCGTCGACAGCGATGGCGCCCGCACCTCGGCGCCGGAATCCGATCAGACCACCCTGACGGCAAATCAGTTCGATCCGACGCTCGACTTTGGTTTCTTCACGACCGGCCTCGAGTTGGAGAAGACCGGCCCCGACCAGGGCTATCCGGGACAAATCGTCACTTACACCTTCAAGATCACCAACACCGGCGACGTGCCCATCGATCTGGCCACGTTGAACGATCCGCTGATCGATCCGTCGAATCCGCTGTTCACCGGGACGCTGAATCCCGGCGAGATGAAGCTCGTCACCGCCGATTACACCATCCCCCTGTCGTTCGGGACCACCACGATTGATTTCGAGACCGATGCCGGTGGTTCGCCGCTGACGGCCGGCCAGATCATCGATGACGAGTTCCTCGGAGCCGGCATTACGGTGTCGTCGCACAATCAGACCAAGCACCCTGCGATGATCTTCGATTCGGCGAATCCGACCGGCGGCGATACCGACCTCGGCACGCCGAACATCGATTTCGGTGGTCCGGGCATTGGTTCGGGCGGCTCCAGCGGCGCCCCGGGTGAAAACAGCCAGTCGCTGGGCAACATCCTGATTATCTCCGAAGACGGCGACTCATCGGATCCGGACGACAACGCCCGGGGTGGAAAATTGATTTTCACCTTCGACACGCCGCGCACCGTGGAGTCCGTCGCGGTGATCGACGTCGATCACAACGAACCGGGCGGCACGATTAAGACCTACGACGCGTCCGGCACTCTGCTGAGCGTTAACCCGCTGCTGAACCTGTCGAACAACAGCTACCAGCGCGTGATGATCAATACCGACAACGTCTCGCGGATGGAAGTGCACCTGCTCAGCAGCGGTGCGGTGGCCGATCTGATTCTCGGAACGCTCGAGGGCAAGATCAAGAACACCGCGGTGGTCACCGGCGATCCGCGCGATCCGGGCGACCTTGATCTGCCGGACCTGGATGCGATGGACATGCACATGTTCCCGGTGGTCCCGCCGCCCGTGCAGGGAATTGACATCGAGAAACTGACCAACGGCGTTGACGCCGATACGAAGAAGGACGCGGTCGAAATTGCCGCGGGAGATACGGTCACGTGGACCTATTTGGTGACCAACACCGGCGAAGTGGCGTTTACGTTTGAACAGGTCGAGGTGGTCGATGACAACGGCACGCCCAGCGACTCCAGCGACGATTTCACGCCGGACTTTGTGGCCTCAAGCGATGTCGGCGCCGATGGAATCCTCTCGCCGGGTGAAACCTGGACCTACGAGGTCAGCGCCGTAGCCCAGGCACTGGGCGGCGACCGCCATGGCGGCTGCTGGTGCTACTGCTTCTGCTGTCCCAAGCCCAAGCCGGGCGTTTACGGCAACACCGCCACCGTGACGGCGGGCCAGGTCAGCGACAGCGATTCCAGCCACTACCGTAACGGTGACCATTCCAAACCCGATCCGGCCAGCATCTGGGGCCACGTTTACGTCGATGAAGACAACGACGGCATCAAGGATGATGGCGAGGAAGGCATCAAGAACGTGAAGGTCAAGCTGTACGGCACGACCGAAAGCGGCAAAAAGATCCGCAAGTACACCTACACCGACTCGAACGGCGCCTACCACTTTGAGAACCTCAAGCCCGGCACCTACAAGGTGTATCAGCCCAAGCAGCCCCGCGGTTACAAGGACGGCAAGGACACCGCCGGCAACCTGGGCGGCACGGCCATCAGCAACAAAGACAAGATCGTGGACATCCTGCTCGGCTCCGGCGACCAGGCCATGGACTACAACTTCGGCGAACGTCCCAAGAGCCGGCACCACCACTGCGGCGGCCACATGTTCTGGTACCTGTTCAAGTGGTTCAAGAAGTGGGGTTCGCATTGCGGTAGCTGGGGCGGTGGCCACGGTGACGACGACGACGGTCGCGGTGACGACGACGGCCGTTGTGGCACGTCCTACCAGCACGACGATGATGGTGACGATCGCGAACGCGGAGATGACCGCGGCAATGATGATGGCGGTCACACGAAGAAGAAGCGCCGGTGGCGGCGCGGCTCGCGTTGCTGAACGCGGTGCCGGTGAAGGTGTGTTGGCCTGTGGAGGGATTATTCCAGCAGGCCGGATAATTGAGTTTCTCAACGCCGTACAGCGTCAACGAGGTCCGAACTCCCTGACGCCGCACGGCGTTTTTCTTGCCCGCACCCGGGCACGGCTGAGCGGTGAGGGGCGAATATGGGATTGGTCCTGCCGGTCGTATGCACGGCCGCCGCATGGGAAGATTCTCAAACATTCTGTATAATGACTTTCTTGCGGATCTCATACCCACTTTTTTTACGCAGGAAGGACGTACCATGGCTGACCAGGAACAACCGATCGAAGAACAGGCCCAGCAGCAGACCGGCCAACGCAAGGTTACCGTGCACGTGGATGAGCGCGACATGGACACGAGCTACTGCAACGCGTTTCGCACCAACGGAACGGCCGATGAAGTGATGATCGACTGCGGATTGAATATCGTGCGTCCCGCCGGCGGTTCCGAAGGCGAAGGCGATAATGTGCTGTTCAAGGTCAACGACCGCGTGATCATGAACTATTACACGGCCAAACGCCTGGCGATCACGCTCGGCCAGATAGTCCGCAATCACGAAGAACAGTTCGGTGAGTTGCAGATGAATGTAGCCGACCGCGCCAAAGGGTGATCGGTAAGCCGTCACTTTTTTCGTACAGGTTACCCCAGCCATGGACCAGCGCGTGATCGAAACCGTCCCGGGCGATACGCCTACCGAGTTGATCGATCAGCTCCTGGCTTACGACGGTCCCCCGGAACATTTTCTGCAGATGTTGCTTGCGATCCAATGCCGGCTGGGACCGGCGCAGGCAGCGGCGATTCTGCGCCTCACGCCGCAGGGGCCGTCGGTGGCGTCGATCCACCCGCCTCTGCAAAATGATCAGGCGCCGCCCTGGCTGCCCGTGGCGATGGGGGCGGCGGGGCAGGTGGCGAGCCAGGCCAAATCCATGCTCGTCCCGCTGCATCGCGAAGACGCCCTGTACGGCCAGAAAGTCGGCGAACACTTGGCGCTGTTGCCGATCCGGGGCGGCTCGGGATTACGCGGGGTGAACGCGTTTCTTCTGGCGCAGGATGACCCGACCCATCTGGAACAGATACGCCAGCGCCTTGAACTGACCGTCAATCTGCTCAGTCTGTACGAGATGCGCTTGACCGTGCAGCAGCGCAACCAGGACCTGGCGAGACTGCGCGAGGCGATGGAAGTGCTGGCGGCGGTGAATGCGCAACGCCGATTCAAGGCCAGCGCCATGGCGCTGTGCAACGAGACGACGGCGCGCTGGTCGGCCGAGCGCGTGGGGCTGGGTTGGGTGTCCGGACAGTATGTCAAACTCCAGGCGCTCAGCCATACCGAAAAGTTCACGCGAAAAGTGAAGCTGGTGCAGGATGTCGAGTCGGCGATGGAGGAATGCGTCGACCAGGACACCGAGATCATTCATCCGGCGCCGCCGGAGGCGGATTACGTCCATCGGGCCTGTGAAGAATTGTCAGTACGCCACGGCCCCAACTGGATTTGCGTCCTGCCGCTGCGCAGCGAGGGGCGCGTCATCGGCGCACTGAGCGTGGAGCGGGCGGCGGATCGGCCGCTGACCCTCATGGAGGTGGAATCGCTGCGGCTGATCTGTGAATTGTGCACCGCGCGTCTGGAAGATTTACGCGAGCACGATCGCTGGTTCGGCGCACGGTTGGCTTCGGGCATGCGCAAGAGCGCCGGCTTTTTGGTCGGGCCGAAACATACCTGGGTGAAACTCGGTGTCACGGCGGTGGCGGCCTTCCTGCTGTTTACCGTGTTCGCACGCGGAATGTACCGCGTGGAAGCGCCGTTCGTGATCGAGCCGACCCTCAAACGATCCATCTCGGCGCCCTACACGGGCATGCTGGCCGAAGCCCCGGCGTTACCGGGCGATACCGTGCAGGCCGGACAAACCGTGTTGGCGCGGCTGAACACCACGGAACTCGAGGACGAATTGCTCGATGCGGTGTCGCGTCATCAGGCCTACCTGCGCGAGGCCGACATCGCGCTGCGTGACGGCAAGCAGGGCGAGGCGAGTGTGGCGCGGGCCGACGCCGAGGCCGTTGCCGCGCGCATTCAGTTGCTCCAGGGGCGTATCGAACGTGCGAATCTGACGGCGCCGATCGACGGCCGCGTGCTCAAAGGCGATTGGACACGCCAGGTCGGCAAGGAAGTTCAGGTCGGCGAAGAGCTTTATGAAGTGGCCTCGCTGGCCGAGTTGAAAGCCGTGTTGCACGTGACCGAAGGCCAGATCGCCGATGTGCAGGTCGGTCAGACCGGGAAACTGGCTTCCGCCTCACACCCCGGCGTGTACGTGCGGTTCGAAGTCGAGCGGATCGATCCCATGGCCGAGGTGGTGGATCAGAAGAACGTGTTCAAGGTGCGTGTCCGATTGACATTGGGGGGCGCGGAGTCGCCGCCGCTCAAACCCAGTGTGACCGGTTTGGCGAAAATTGACGTGGAGAAACGCCGCTACGTCGAAATCTGGACGCGCAAACTGGTGAACTGGCTTCGGATGAAACTCTGGTTTTAGGTAACCCGCCATGGCGGTGGATCGGCCGACATTCTCTGAGAACTGGTACCGCGTTACGGAATTGAAGCCGAAGTTGCGTGCGGCGGTGCAGATTTATCGCCAACACTTCCGCGGCCAGCCGTGGCACGTGGTTCGCGATCCGTCGAGCAACCAGTTTTTCCGGTTGAACGATGCCAGTTACTTCTTCGTCGCTCTGCTCGATGGCCGACGCACCGTGGCGCGGGCTTGGGAGATCGCCAACGAAAAGCTCGGCGATTCCGCGCCCACGCAAGGCGAAGTGATCCAGTTACTCGGCCAACTTTACACCTCCAACCTTCTTCAAGCCGATTTACCCGGCGATGCACGGGGACTGTTTGAACGTTATCGCAAGCGCGTCGGGCGCGAAGTGCGCGGTTACCTGTCGAATTTTCTTTTTCTGCGCATTCCCCTGTTCAATCCGCAGCGTATTCTGGACAGATGGATCGGAGCGGTCGCTTGGTTGTTCGGCCCGGTGGGCTTGGTCCTGTGGGTGGCGCTGTTGGCGGTGGCGGGATGGCAGATGGCCGGGCACTGGGGCGATCTGATCAGCCGAGCCAATCCCCAGGAAATGCTGAAGGGTGATAACCTGATCCTGCTGTACGTCAGCTTCGCACTGATCAAGGTGATCCATGAGTTCGGCCACGGCTTCGCCTGCAAGCGGTTTGGCGAGAGGGACGGCTCGGGCGGTGACGTGCACACCATGGGCATCATGTTGCTGGTGCTGATGCCCGTGCCGTACGTGGACGCCACCAGTTCCTGGGCGTTTCGCAGCAAGTGGCGGCGGGCGTTTGTCGCGGCGGCGGGCATGTACGTCGAACTGGCCGTTGCCGCCGTGGCCGCCATCGTCTGGGCGCGCACCTCCGAGGGTTCGCAAGTCCTGGGACTGCCGATCAATGCGCTGGCCTACAACATGGTCTTCCTGGCTTCGATCACCACGATACTGTTCAACGGCAATCCGCTGCTGCGCTACGATGGTTATTACATCCTTGCCGACCTTCTGGAGATTCCCAACCTCGCCCAGCGCAGCAAGCAGCACCTGTATTACCTGGTCAAGCGTTACGTTTTTGGCGTTAAGAAGGCGCGTCCGGTGGCGCACACCGGTGGAGAGCGATTCTGGTTGTTCGTCTATGCCATTGCCTCGACGATCTACCGCGTGTTCATTCTCGCGGCTATTCTGTGGTTTATCGCCGAGGCGCTTCCGGTGGTCGGTGTGGCGATGGCGGCGGCGGCAATCGTCGTCTGGGGTTTTGTACCGCTGGGCAAATTCTTTCACTATCTGGCCACCCATGCGGAGTTGCAAAAGACGCGCAGCCGCGCCGTGGGTGTGACGACGGGTTTCCTGGTTGTGCTGATCGTGAGTATCGGGTTGATCCGTGTGCCCGATCGCAGCCGCGCCGAGGGATTCGTCGTACCGTGTCGATACACCGTGGTGCATGCGGGCGAGGGCGGCTTCATCGAGAAGGTGCGCCCCACGAACATCGCCGTCGCTCCGACCGACCCGCCCCTGGCGGTTATCGCAAACGATGAACTGCAAGCGGAACTGGACGAGCGCCGCGCCCAGCGTCGCAAGCTCGAAACGATGCGCGACATCTACACCCCTCACGACCCGGCGACGCGCGGCAAGTACGACCAGATGATCGCAAAGTTTCAGGCGCGTGAAGATTTGTTGCGCAAACGCGTGGATGCCCTGGTGGTTCGATCGAGTGGGTCGGGCCTATGGTTCTGCCCCCGGGCCGATGAACTCGCCGGCGCTTACATCCCTCGCGGCGCCGAGTTGGGTCTGGTGGCTGACCTGAGCGAACTGGAAGTACGTGTCGTGGCCGATCAGTTTCTCGGTCCGCGCCTCGATACGGAAATCGGTACCGGTGAAGACGCCACGGTCCGCCTGCGCCTGATGGGGCGCAGCGATGTGGAGCTGGTCGGCGCCATCAATCGGATCGATCCGGGCGGACACCAACAATTGCCCTCGCCGGCACTCAGTTACCTGGCCGGCGGTTCGGTGGCGCTGGATCCGGAGGATCCTCAGGGCGGACGGACGGCCGAGCCGTTCTTCGAAGTGCGCATCCGCCTGGAGTCGGACGCCGCCGAGCAGGTGTTGCCCGGTCAGCGCGTCGTTGCACGGTTCGATCTGCCGAAGAAGCCGTTGATCGCGCAATGGTGGCGCATGCTTCGTCAACTGGTCCAGCGTCGCTTCCGCGTGCAGATGTGATACGCCATGACGGTGATCAACCCACCCCAACCCGAAACGGTGATCCGCCCGCCCAGCGCGGACTGGCGCATGCTCAGCCAGGCCGCGGGGGATCATGCCTTGCCGCGCGGTGCCGATGCGGTATGGGACCGCCTGGTGGGTTGGATTGAAAACAAGCGGCCGCGCTGTCGGCGGTTTCTTCGCCGAGCGGCTGCGATCTGCGAAACCGAGAAAACGCTTTCCGACTTGTCCGAGGCGCGGTTGCGCGAACGGATCGAGACACTACGGCAGCAGTTTCGTCTCAACCGCGCCCGTGCCGAGCAGGTGGACGAAGCGTATGCATTAATCCGTGAGGTGTCCGCACGCCAGGTGGGGATGCGGCCGTATCCGGTGCAGGTTGCCGCGGCGCTGGCGATGGAGGACGGTTGCATCGTTGAACTGGCCACCGGTGAAGGCAAAACGCTCTCGGCGACGATGCCCGTGGTGATCAACGGCTGGCGCGGCCGCGGTTGTCATGTGGTCACGTTTAACGATTACCTCGCCCAGCGCGATGCGGAATGGATGGGGCCGGTCTATCGCTTTTGCGGTTTATCCGTGGCTTCGATCCATGGCGAAATGCCGCCGGACCAGCGCCGCGCCGCTTACCACGCCGACATCACCTATGTCTCCAACAAGGAAGTGATCGCCGATTACCTGCGCGATCGTCTCGGGGTGGGGCCTGTGCAGGGGCTCTCGACCGCGCTGCTGAAAGACATGGCCGGCGATGGCGGGCCGGGTCTGCGACGCACGGTGATGCGTGGGTTGGCGTTTTGCCTGGTCGATGAGGCCGATTCCATTCTCGTTGACGAGGCGGTGACGCCGCTGATCATTTCAGGCCAGGCCCCGAACGACGAGCAGGTGGCCACGTTCAACGAAGCTGCGGAATTCGCCCGGCAGTTGACAGTGGGGCGCGATTATCGTGTCAACCAGCGTTACCGCGAGGTGGAACTGAGCGGCGCGGGGAAAAAGCGCGTCGCCGAATTGACCGCCGCCTCACACGGCGTCTGGCGCGGCCGCCGTCGCAGCGAAGAACTCATTACGCAGGCCTTGAGCGCGCGTGAACTCTACCATCGCGATAAACAGTACGTCGTCGACGAGGGCAAGATCGTCATCGTGGATGAGTTCACCGGCCGGCTGATGCCCGATCGCACTTGGCGCGAGGGGTTGCACCAAGCCGTGGAAGCCAAGGAAGGCCTCGAGGTGAACCCGCCGAAAGACACCTACGCCCGGCTCAGCTTCCAGCGGTTTTTCCGGATGTATCCCAAGCTGGCCGGCATGACGGGCACGGCTTGGGAAGCGCGCAGCGAACTGTGGCAGATTTATCATCGACCGATCGTGCGGATCCCGACGCATCGGCCCTGCATCCGTCAGCACCAGCCGTCCCGTTACTTCGCCGACCAAGGATCGAAATGGGAAGCCGTGGTGGAACACGCCCGCCGTTTACGCGACGCCGGCCGGGCTGTGCTCATCGGTACGCGAAACGTCCGCAACAGCGAACAACTTTCAGTCCGCTTAACCGAAGCCGGACTGGAGCACCAGGTGCTCAACGCGGTTCTGCACCGGCAGGAGGCGCAGATCGTCGCCGAGGCCGGCCAACCGGGGCGCATCACCGTAGCGACGAACATGGCCGGACGAGGTACGGATATCAAACTGGGACGCGGCGTGTCGGAGGCGGGCGGACTGGCCGTGATCGCCACCGATGTGCACGAATCGGGCCGCATCGACCGCCAGCTTTTTGGTCGCGCTGCGCGCCAGGGCGATCCGGGCAGCGCGGTGATGTTCGTCTCACTGGACGATGAAGTGATTGTTCGCCACTGCCCCTGGTGGATCAAGCGATGGCGTGCCGTGAAGGGACGGTTCCCCGTCCACTGGTTGGTCAACGCGGCGCAGCGCAAGGCCGAACACCACGCCCTCTTTCAGCGCAAGAACGTCCTGAAGCACGATCACTGGCTGGATGAGAATCTCGGCTTCGCCGGGCGAGAAGGGTAAAACGATCTCGGCTGATATTTACGGTTCACTGATCTGGACGGCAAATCCCGCCGGCAGAGCGCGATCGGTGTTGTCGATCAGGAAGACACAGCGAAAACTGCGCGCCGCCGGATCGATCATCGGTTCGATGTATTGCAGTTTCGCATTCAAATCACGACCGACCGGGGCTTCGGCGTGCAACGGATATTCTGTTCCCACTTCCAGGCGGCCGTACCATTCCACCGGTACGTGCACAACGGCTTCGAGCTGGGTCGGATCGATCAGCATCAATACCGGGGTATCGGGGCCGAGCGTCTGTCCGAGTTCTCCCTGGATGCGCACGATCGTTCCGTCGAACGGGGCGGTAATGCGGTGTTGATCCAGCCGGGCCTGTTCGAGCTTGAGCATGGCCTTGGCCAGTTCGTGCTCCTGCTTGGCGGTTTCCAACATGACGATGGCCAGCTTCACCTGCAACGCGGCGCGGCGGACCTCCCATTGGCTGGCGGCCTGTTTTTCGTAAGCGCTGATAATCTGATCCAACTGCACTTCGGCTTCGGCCTTCTGCAACTCGGCTTCGCGTATCGCGGCGGTCGATTCGGCGCGTAACTGCGCTGCTTCCACGGCATGCTGCTGTACGCTGTCTTCCAGGGCCACCAACAGTTGCCCGCGGAGAACCTGATTCCCTTCCTCGGCTTTGATTTGTTTGATTTTGCCGGCGATTTCTACGTTCAACAGCACCTGTTGTTCCGGTTGCACCAGGCCGCGCACCGGATCGGCGGCGACTTGTCCCAGAGCAAGCGCCGGGAAGATTCCGACCCACAGGAAGCAGGCGAGTAAAGTGTATCGGGGAATCGGTTGCATGTTCAGGTACCCTCTTCGTTCGTGGTCCGGGGCGGTTCGACGGAGAAGCCGTAGCGCTCCAGCAAAACGCCCAGAGTATTATCATACTCTGGGCG
>JANQHK010000154.1 GCA_028282685.1 Phycisphaeraceae bacterium | reverse complement strand
TCAGAATGGGTGCGTGCGACATGTGGGATGCTCCAAGTTTCATGATAGTTCATGCATGGCTTGTACGGGTATACCGGACTGGGCGACAGGTGACGCGTTCGATGAACGCGTTCCGCTGGATGAACTGTGATGGTTTTTTCCAGACGTCCCCACGGTGTCCTCCGGCGGCAATAGTCAAACACGATTCTCATCGTGGGGAACCGGATTGTCAAGTTAATTTTTTGTTTCCACTTCCTTCCGGGGGAACTGCGACGAAACAAAAAAATCAACACTTCCTTCACAATTGCTGTAACCTAGAATTGAGTCGATACTTATCCCAGCCAACCGAGTCTCGATGTGACCTAATATGAGCGTACTTGGGCGCGGCCGCCGCGCATCTCCAGGTTGATCGTCATATAACGCAACGCATCGACCGGATGGTCGTAGCCGTCCTTGACCGGATGGGGATGGTCCGGGCGATCGGGATCGAAGTGGTAGCAGCGCATCGCTTCAATCAAGCCGCGGCAACGCGGGTGGATCACCAATGCCGGTTGCGCCGTATCGTGACGTTCCAAACGACATCGAACATGCTCCAGGCCTTCGGTCAGAAGTCGGCGCGCCGATCGGATACGATACCCGACCCGGCGCAGCACGGCGATGTTGCTCAAACCCGTCTGCTCGTTGCGCTGATGACCGGCGGGATCGACCCCCAGCCATGACGGTCGAGGCCACGGCCGATTCTCCATTTCACGCAGATGCTCATCGAGCATCCGATCGCTGACGATGTACTCATCGATCACTTCAATGCGCGGAATACTTTGGTCGGTCGGGCGCACCTGAGCCCAAAGCATGACGAACGGACTGCGCAGGCCGAAGTCCACGCCGCCGATCCACATGGCGTTGCGGTCCGGCTCAACGGGAACCACGTGCTCCGCGGGATCGAACCGGGGAAACACCGCGTCGGAGCGGCTCGGTCGTCGGCAGAGCATTTCGGCATCAAAACACAACTCGGAGCTGCGTCGGCGCTGGGCGAGCACGTCTTCGACTCGCAAAAATCCCCGCCATTGCTTTGCACGCCGGGCACAGGAGTCAAGCAGCGGACATGCCTGGCAATCGCGGTCGGCCTCGCAGCGATCCATCACATCCAGCACGCACCACTTGAGCGTTTTCCATCGCTGATCGGAACGGGCCTGGCCGATCAGTTCGCTCATCAGTCCGAACGGCCGGTGCATGGTGGACAGCGCCTCCACCGAACCACGTACCTGAATTTCACCGCACCGAGCCGAGCGCGTAACAAACTGGGCTGCTTCCCAGACATCACGGTCGAAAAGTTCGACCTCGTCGCACCGCAGTTTCTGAACGCGCTGGCCGCGCACGGAAGTTTGTGACTGGGCCAACAGTTCCACGCCGCTGCCGTTGATCAGGCGCAAGCCGCGTTGCGTGATGCGGCCATCCAGAAGATCGCGCAGCACGGGCCGATCGATCATCCAGCGCAGGTACCGATACATCTTGGTCGACTGATCGAGACTGCCGCCGAGAATGCGCACCTCGATGCCGGGCTTGAACATCAGGTCGAGCAGTGTGGCCAGGGCGCCGTAGAACGTTTTGCCGCCGCCGCGGTTGGCCCAGACGATCACATCGCCCGGCCGCTCGAAAAACACATGGCCCAGGTATGCCATCGGAGAATCGTGTCCCGCGCAGCGCGGCGCCACGGGAACCGTGATACCCAGCATCGCCTTGATCCAGGCGCGCAACTGGGGCTCGGTGCGCGGACGGATATCGCGCAACGCCATGGGAATCTGTTGATCCCATTCAATCGGACTCGTCACGGCCCATCCTCTCCAGCGCTTCCAGAATTTTGGTTTGACTGACACGCGGCTTGGACGCAGCGGACGTCGGCTCAACGGGAGTATTGGATCGGGGCAGCAGCTCCAGCTTCAACAAATCCACGCTGGCCTTGCGCGCCAGCTCTCCGTCTTCGCTCTGCCCGGCCAGTTCGACCAGCTTCGCCGCGGCAGTCATACGGCATCGGCTGAGAATGAGCTGACTCTGCGATTCGGCCAGCTCGCGCAAACCCCGCAACGTGCAAGCCACTTTCGGATCAATCGCCAACTTCGCCAGCTTCTGCAAGTTAATACCAAGCGAGTCGGCTAACTGTCTTAAATCCTCGTCGGCCCGGTAAACCCGAAACACCAGCGCATCCCGGAGCTGCGCCGCTGTGAGCGCAGGTGCGTCCTCATGAGACATCGTTCGGCTCCGTGGCAGTGTGTTGGTAATGCTCGACCATGCGTATCAAGGCCTGCTCGCGCGATCCGTCGATCTGCTCCAGTGTCTGCTCCAGCGCACGCTGTTGATCGGCGTCGAGAAAGAAATGCACGGCGCGAGGCAGGCGCGATACCGGTGCGGGCGGACGTGGCGGCGGCGCTTCGTTCAGACCAATCATCCGCTCAATTCGCTTCGAACACTCCGGAAGCAACCGGGCCAGCTCCGTATGACTCTTTCCAAACTGCTGATGAAGTTGGGTGACCAGGGCGCTGCGCCGGTGCGGATCGTCATCGCCTTGCAGACGGTTGAGCGTAGTCAGCAACACCATCGCCGTTTCATCATCAACCGGCCAGATGTGGCACAACGCATCGGCAAAGCCCAGGTCCGCCAAGGCACGCCAACGGTGATGACCGTCGAGCACCTGGTAACAATCCGGCTCCCCGGCCTGCGGGCGCACGATCAGCGGCGGGTAACGCCCGGCGCGCTCGATGTGAGCCCGGAGCTTGGCCAGGCGATCGTCCGGCATGACGTTGGCGTTCATCGGGTGCGCTCGCAGCGCCGCCAGTGCAATGCGTCTCAGTTCCTGCGGGTTATGGTCAATGGGTGTCATCATCTCTCGCCTTCAGGTAATACAACGGTTCGCAGAGCAGGTGATCGCGTGCTGTGATCAGTTGCTGCGGAAGTGTCAGGGATCGTCCCGCCCAGCGCGCCAGTTCCCGACGGATGAACCTTGCACATGGCTCATCGCCCTCCAGGTAGTCGCACATGCCCTGCTCATCGGCCAGACGCCAGGGTTCGATCCTCACACTGCGTAATGCGTCGATCAGACGCTGATCGCGCTGCAGCGGCCAACGGCGGTATTCGGTCATTCCCGCCCGTTTGAAGAACGGATGCACCCGCCCCATCGCCGCCAACGCTTCGGTGTAGCAGGTAGTCATGGTCGTCAGGGCACGGCGGACCAGTTCGACGGCCAGTCCCAAGCCGCGCCATTGCGGATGCACGACCACGCGGCTGATACAGCGCACCTCGGCGTTGAGCAGGCGTGCTGCAAACCTGCGATCGGACCACCCGGCATAACGCCCATTGAGCGCAACATCGCGCAGACGGCAATTCAAGGCCGGCATCGATTCGACCAGCACCGCCACCACCGCAGATCGCCCGGATTGCCCGGTAAAACGCGCACCGACGGTCGGGCGGGGGTCCTCAGCCACGAGAATCCGCGTGGCCGTGGCCGGGCGGTTTCGCAGATAATGGAAATCGGCCAGCGTGCCGTAGTCAGCCAGCGTTCCACTGCGCCAATGCAATCGTTCCGCCGGGCCGGGCGCAGGCAACCGAGCGAATCGATGTTCAATGCGTTTCATTGTCGTCCCGCTGCAAGACCGTGATGGCTGCGCCGGGCTCCTGCACGATCAGGGTGTCCGGTTCGAGCGCTTCCAACAGATCATCGTGGCTGGTCGCAACCACGAGACAGATACGGGCTCCACCGTCCCCCGAACCACGGCGCACCCAGCGTTGGGCGTTGCGTGCAATCACCGACGCGGTGGTGCGATCGAGCGTGGCGGCGAACTCGTCGGCCAGCAGAACGCAGAGCTGCTCCGCACCGCTGGCCTCGGCCTTTTCGATCGCCTGCGCCAGCCGATACCGGTAACGCTGCCCATCGGAAAGTTCGCCCGGTCGACGCAGCATCACAAAGGCATCGTTCAGGCCCGCCAGCGACAGGTAGCGCACCGACTGCTCCAACGTCTGCCCCAGTGTTTCGACCAGCGGCCGGTCGTCAGAGCAATGCAGTTCATCGAAGCGGATTGCCCGGGCATCCGTGCGGTCCGCCAGAGCTTCATCGATCATGCGCAGCAGGGTGGTCTTGCCTCCACCGGAAGCCCCGGTGAGAAAGATCACGCGGCCGGCGGCGAGGGTCAGCGAAGTCGGCGGGACAATCTGCACGGTGCGCTGTCGATCGATCCCCAGGCCGAACATCGATGCCACCCGACACACGCGCTCGCTGGGCTGAACGGCGGTCTGCACAGCGCGCTGCAACAACAGTTCGATTCCTTTCACATCGATCTCCCTGTGTTTTGAATCGGGACGTTCAGTTGCAATGTTTCACGCCGGCCGCCTCGAGATGACCACGGACTTTCTGCACGCACTGGCGCACCTCGTGCAGGGAAAGGTCCAGTTGCTCAACGGTGCGGCGCAGGGTGAATCGACGAACAAAGACACACAGGGCCACCCGACCGGTCGCCGTATCCCACTGGTGATGATGGCGAAGGATATGCAGGACGGTAGGATCAGTCAGGTGCATAATCAGGCGGCGCACCTTACGCTGGACCGATCGTGTGGTGCAGCCGGTAACGGCGGCAATCTGGCGGGGTTGCACACCCCGTGCCAAGACCTGATCGAGCAGAGCCCGATCGGGCTGATCAAGATACTCGGCCCGCATGAGCACCTGCTCGATGTGGTGGCGGGTCAGGGATTGTTCGGTGGAAGCAATCATGATGGGGTCTCCCGGATGCAAGCTGTTTACCAAATTTCGTCTGAACCTCCCTTGTTCACAATCTATTGAACTTGACGGCCATTATACCAAACATTAACCTAACTTCAAGGGCTCGGAATAATCCGAATGGAGGTCGGCCATGACGAAGCTCGCTCAGGCGATACGCACACGCAGGCGGTCTCTGGGGATGACGCTGGGGACTTTGGCAAAACAAGCCGCGTGCTCGAAAGCGTATCTCTCGGCCATCGAGAACCAGCGACTGGACAATCCCCCCAGCCCAGCCGTTCTGAAGCGACTGGAAAAGGCGCTGAGCATGACCGGAGGCCAGCTGCTGCAGTTGGCCAACTGGCAGCGCACGCCCGGCCCGGTCAAGGCCGACTTTCAACGACTGGCGCAGAGCCATCGCAAGATGCTTCACGCGCTGCAACGGACCCTCGACGATGACACCGTCGACCTGGATGCGCTGTACCGCAACGGTGAATTGGACAGGTTGATCGAGCAGGCGGCGGGCAACATCGAAGCGCTGCAACCGATCTCGGTGCAGGTGCCGCTGATCAACAATGTCGCCGCGGGCTATCCCACGGATTTCACAGACCTGGAGTACCCGGCGCGTGTTGCGGATGAATATCTCAGTTGTCCGGACCTGACCGACCCCGATGCTTTTGCCGCACGCGTGGTGGGCGACTCGATGCTTCCGGACTATCGCGAAGGCGATGTGATTGTCTTCTCGCCTCAACGTGCGCCAACGCAAGGCAGCGATTGCTTTGTCCGGTTGATGCCAGACCATCATACAACCTTCAAGCGTGTGTTTTTCGAAGACGATCAACGGGTACGCCTGCAACCTTTGAATCCCTCCTTCGTCGCCCAGACCATCGCGTTGCAGCAGGTCTCGGGGATGTACCCCGCGGTGTACCGCATGCAAAAACTGACATGATGCTTCATCACGGAGACCGTGCTGCATGTCGCCTCCACCCTTGCCGAAAGCGACCGGTTGGTGCGCATCCGGCGCGCCCGAAGGGTGCCAATAAACCAAATAATACGTGACCGGTGAATGAGTTAAAAAAACTTGTTACATGATTCAATTCCACCAACTCTCTGGCCAGCCCCGTGCGCACCGGACAGACGCCACCCACACGGATTGAGAACGGTTTTCAACAGGAGCACGAACGCTCGGTTGCCATTGCTTTGAGTGTGACGACGATTGATTCAGCTACGACTCACACGACAAGTAGGATAAACCTCGATGCCGATCGTAATTCCCTTGCGATTCCTTTGCAGGCCGGCTCATTGATCTCGCGTGGAGTGCGTGATTACCGGGGGCATCGACGGCTCGGCGCAGCAGCGCCTGCGCGATCACCGCATCCACATCGCCATCGGTTTTCAAAGAACCGAGCCGGAAGAAGTTCTCTCGTGTTTTGTTGCTGCGCCCCGCGGTACGGATTTGAATCCTTGCGCCTCGAGCAATCACGTCACGGCGCATTGTCGACAGAAAAAAAGACGCCCTGTTCGACGAGTCATGAAGACCGATCGTTCAGGGCGTCATGTTCCGGGTATGCGACCCGGAGGGGCGCGACCTCTCTCGACACCAGCACGCCCACATTGCCACGAGTAAACGGTAATGTTCGGCTGGAACGATTCCGCATCGTCCCGCCGACACATAACCTGCCGGAACCGTATCCGGCCATTGGTTTCATCCTTGAAACGACTCGTCGATCCCTCGTTCAACAGGCATGCAATGGCATCACCTGTGCTGCTGTACCGCCCAGGCGGGCAACAGCAGAGATTCTGACAAAATAAGACTTATGAGAAACACCGGACTCTCCAAAAATCTTTCAGCACCAGCCCTCATCCGCCAAATCAGCATAAGAACCCAACAAACAGCCAAAGCCGACGGCGGCATTCGATACTGCCCTGATGTCTCTCGGAATTCCCTGGAAGGATGGCTGGCCGTGCCAAGTGCGATTGGCACATCGTTCTGTGATAATTCTGTTAGGAATTTATCACGTCATTGTGTGTAAGTCAATTAAAAATTTGTTAATTAGCTCGAATTAACCACCGCCTATGTCTTCATTTTCTTCCGTGGCGGCATTGGAGTCCTGCCTTTCTGATACTCGTAGTAGACACGGTAATTGCGTTTGAAGTAGCCGCCGGCGCTGCTGCGGACGCCATTGAGGACCAGTCCGATCAACTCGGCGCGGGCCTTTTCCAGTTGGCGCATGATGCGGCTGACCACCCCGCGCTTTTCGTTGATGGCCCGGACCACCAGCATGACCGCATCAACACGGCCGGCCAAGAGCAGGCTGTCGCCGACGACCGACATCGGCGCCGCATCAATCAGGATCATATCGTAACGTTGAGCCATTTCAGCCAGCAGGTTGCTGAAGGCCAGAGATTCCAGCCGCTCCAGAGCGGCGTTGCCGGCTTGTCCAATGGTGATGACATCCAAACCACTCACTTCGGTCGGACGCACGACTTGCTCGGACGTAACTCCATTGGTCAACAGTTCACTGAGACCGGGGCCGCCTTCGAAACCAAATATCCGCTGCAATCCGGGCTGGCGGAAATTGGCATCGATCAGCAGGATGCGACGGTCGTTCATCGCCAGACCGGCAGCCAGGTTGGCCGCGATGGATGAGACACCCCCGCCGGGCTGGGAACCCACCAGCATCAGCGTCTTAAAACCGCGGCGGTTCATGCGGTTGACCACCTCGGTGCGCAGCTGCCGGAATGTTTCGGCGATCAGGGAATCGGGGCGGCTGACCACCGAGCGCTCGATGGGATGATCGCCGGAGGGGTCTTCGTCGGAGCGGGGGATGACACCCAGTAAATCGGCGCGAGGCAACAAGCCAACACACGAGGGACTCTTGATTCGCTGGTCCAGCAATTCGCGGAGGAAAACGATGCCGCCGACCAACGCCAGCGACAGGAACGTCACCAGAGGAACCATGACTCGCAAACGCGGAAAACTGGGTTCGAGGGGGAATTCGGCACGGGATCGCAACTCCACGCGATTGGCGCGGGGGTCCTGACGGATTACTGCGATCGAGTCCAACAGATCCTTGTAGCGTGCCAATTCCTCACGGCGCTCCTTCAACTCCTCTTGGTTTGTATCAAACTCCTGCACGCGACGGGCGAAATCAAGGTGGCGGGTGCGCACCTCCTCTATCCTTCTTTGGATGTCGACGATCTGCGCACTCATGGAATTGACAGCATTGCTAAGTTCGTTGAACTGGGCTTCCTTGAATTGGCGTAGAAACTCCTCGACCTGTTGCTCACGCAGAAGCTGGGCTGCGGTAATGCGGCGTTCGACCTCTCGCACGGAACGATGGTTCGGTCCGAACCGCTCCAGGGACACCTTCAAATCCTCCTGGAGCAAGCGAATGCGCATATCCGTCTGGCGCACGGCGGGATCGGTGTTCACCATCTGATAGTCGGAGGGGGAGTAATCGATACTCTGATCCTCCTTGGCTAACACCATCGCATCGTATGCAAATTTAGCCGCTTGGAGCTCTTGCGTCACTTCCTCCCGCTCGCGCAACAATCCCGCCATCACCGCGGACAGCTCCTCGAGGCGCTGCTTGACCGAACCTTCTTCCGAAGGTGTCATCAGCTCTTTGGCCAAGAGCTTACGTCGGTCGATGTCGGCCTGGAGCTCGTTGCGCCGCGTCGTGAAGATGGAGCCAACCCGGCTTTCCTGGTCGCGATTGATGCGCTCGATTGTGGTCAGGTATTGATCAACCAAGGCGTTGCAGAGCACGGTCGCCTCTTGGGGTGAGCCCGTGGTCACCGAAACGCGAATCATGGCTGCTTCGCGCAATGGTGACACACTAATGATGTCTTCGAACTCCTTCAACCGCTCTTCGGGGGTTTCGTACTGAGCCGCCCATGTGGTGTTCTTGACATCCTTGCGCTGCAGGACCGGCCTGAGTATTTCCGGCGAGGTCATAAAGAAGGCCTGAGTGGCTTTGAACGTGTCCAAGTCGTCGCGGCGCGTTGTCGTCAGCGCACCGCTTCCAACCATCATCGGATTGGCCAGGGGGCCTTTGACTTCCAGCAGCGCAGGAGAAGTGAACCTGGGTGAGGTATACGAGAGCACCACCGTCAACCCCCCCCCCAGTAGAGCACCCGCCACGAGCGCTGCGATCAAGATGATTTTGTATTGTTTCAGGATCCGGATGGGATCAACCGGTGTGAACCGCAAACCACCGGCACCGGCGGCGGCGGCAGGATCTTGCCACTGAGGCATTTGTCCAGTGGGATCGGGCGTCTGCTGTGGAAAACCACTCATGTTTAGTCTACCTCTCTACACCGGCAGCGACAGATGCATCAAGCTGCTCTTGCAAGCTGTTGATCTTGTCCAAAGCCGCCTTATCTTTATTTTTTTCGGCATATTCCCTGGCCTGACTCAATTCTTCTCGGGCCTGAGAATGCATGCCCTGTTCCAAATACACCTGAGCCAAATGCAGGTGGTTGTCTTTCATCGAATACAGGGAAATCGATTCCTTGAGTTTCTGAATGGCTTCAGCGGACCGGTTGGCCCGATAAAGCACCCAGCCCAGCGTATCCAGTACATTGGCGCGTTGCAGTGGATCGTTCCCAGCGACTTCGACCGCTTGGCGCGCCAGCGGAAGGGCTTTTTCGGCCTGATCCAGATCATCGGCATACAGAAACGCCAGATTATTCAGCACCGTAAGGTCCTCGGGGAGTTTTTCCAGAATGGCAAGGTAATAACGAACCGCTTCATCCGTGCGGCCGGTTTGATGACAGGCCAGGGCCAGGGTACGCAAGGCCAGGTTATTCTCCGGCTGACGCCGATGCAGAGAACGGAAACCGGAAATGGCCCGATCGATCTTCTCCTCTTCACCGGTGTTCAACCACAGTTGGTAGAACGCAATTTCCAGTATTCCGCTCTTGTCGGCATCCCGTTTCTCGCGGAAAAATCTCTCCTGCTCATCAATGGTCAGCACGGCAAGCGCATTGCGCAACAGGAACTGGATCGACCCGCGATTGGACTTGGCCAAATCGACCGCCAGTTCAAAGCTGCGCCCGGCCAAATCGGATTGGCCTTGCAAATGAAGCAGCCGGGCCTTCAGCGATTGAAACTCGCATGTTTCGGCTACCTGTTGGGGATAATCGCGCAGCAGCTTCTCGGCTTGTTCGGTCTCGTTGATTGACAACAGTCCTTCGATATAGGCCAACGCGTTCTGCGAAGTTTTATTGAGTCGATAGGCATCTGCCAAACGCTGAACCGCGTCCTCGCGACGGTTCTGCATGGTGAACATGCGTGCGCGCAACTGATTCCAAACAGGAACATTGGGAAACAGGCGTTCGGATTCATCGAGCAGCGGATTCAATTGCGCCAAGTAACGTCGGCTAAGCAGTAGATTGGCCAACTGAACGCGCGCCGAGGCGTACCGGGGCGCGACTCCGATCAGGCGCTGCAACTCTTCAATCGCCGCAGATTCATCGCGTCGAGTCAGATGCCAACGGACCAGCATTTCACGAGGCAGGACCTTCGTCGGCGCCAACTGGATCACCTTGTTCAGATCATCGATCACCTGCGGGCGCAGCGATTCCTGTCCAAATCGGAAACGGGCACGTTGGATGTACGTTGTCGTGTTGTTGGGAGCCAAAGCAACCGCCTGGTCGAATAGCCGGCCGGCCTCATCCAAGCGGTCGGTCCTCTCAGCCAAACGCGCTTCCAGCATCGTGATTTGGTAATCGCGCTCGTTGGCGCCCAGGAACTGCTTGATTTGGGCGGCGGCCTGGTCGTACTGTTCGCCATTGATCAGCGCATCGATATACCGGCGCCAAACTTTGTCGTCCTTTTCTGTGCTTGCGCTCAGCACCGAGTGGTACAATTCGGCCGCTTCACCGAATTCCTCGCCATTGAAAAGCCAGTCGGCCAGTTCGCGGCTGGCAGCGCGGAGATCTCCGTCCTCCAGCTCGATCGCTTTCCGGTAGGCCGCCTTTGCTTCATCGTTCTGTCTGGCCAAACGCAAGAAGTTGGCATAGGCGATCCAATCGGTCGCTGAGGCCTGATCGCCCTTGCCGTGCAGGTATTCCAAGAGCAGCTTGCGACCGGCAACAAAATCGTTGGTTCGGTACAGGTACTCAGCCATCGCTATCAAATTACTCAGATCGCCAGGGGAGTCGTTGAGCAGTTCTTCAAGCACTTTCCGTGCCTTGTCCGGTTCGTTCAGTCTTACATGGAGTCCCGCAATGGCGCGACGGTTCGCCTGGTTTTCCGGATTGCTTTCCGCCAGGCGCAAACGCAGCCGCAACGCCTGCCGGGCATCACCGTAACGACCCATGTACCCCAAATACATCTGATAGACTACAGCATCGTTCGGCCTGAGCAGGCGAAGTCGGTCAATGAGTTTCATTGCCTGCTCAGGTTGATTGAGCTGGATACTGATTTGGATAAGACGACGCAGCGCATCGACGCTGCCGGGCTTAAATTCCAACGCCTGGCGATAGGCGGCCTGGGCTCCGATGAAGTCTTCGGTCCGCTGACGAGCATCGCCGAGCAGTATCCAACCCTGCGAATTAATCGGCATCTCCTGGACCGCCTGATCGAATACGCTGGCCGCCTGGCGGTAGTTGCCGCGAGCCAGGAGAAGCCGACCTTGCCAGTATCTTCCTTCGGCCTGATCCAGTCCGGCGCCTTCGTTCATTCGGGATACCCGATCGACAATACGTTGCGCTTCGGCCCAATCCTTACTTTCCATCGCACGGTTGAAACGCGTCCGGAGCAGACGCTCGTCCTCCTGCTTCGGATCGGCCTTGATTGCCAAGGCCAGATGCTTCTCCGCCTGCTCCGTGTCCCCCAGTTGCTGGTAATACGCATACAATTTCAGTTCCCGCTCCAGCGGATCGTCGACGCTCTCCAACAATTCCCGTACCTGCGTTACGGATTCTTCCCGCTTGCCGGTCAGTGATCTGGCCATCACGTCCAGCAGCTTTTGCTCCGGCTGCGCCTGGCGGGCCTTTTCGAGAATTGCCAGTGCCTGCTCCTTCTGCCCATTGGCCACCATCAATCTCAGCAAGTGCTGCAAGGCCAGCAGATCGTTGGGGTGGTTCCGGTGATAGTCGGTGATCATGTCGATGGCTTGCTGGTTGCTACCCAGCAAACCGGTGATGCGCGCCCGCTGGAACACGACGCTGCGGTCGTCTGTTTCTGTGGTTTGCTCTAAAAGCTTCGCTGCCTCGCCAAGCATAGTCCGATACCGCTGGGGCTCTTCATCCTTCAGTGGTAATGCCTGTTGGACAAGGATGTCACTCTTGAGTACCCGTGCCTGGGTGAGGGCTGGAAAGCTTTTGAGTACCGCATTGACATAGCGCAGTGCGTCTTCGGTTTCATGATGCGCCAGCTTCAAGCGACTCAGATCCAGGTAGGCCTTGACCTGTCGCCTGCCTTGGGGAGTTTGAATCAATTGCTCCAGACGTTGAACGGCGGCGCCGGTTTCCCCCAGACGCACCAATGCCATGGCGCACAATTGCAGCGCATCGGCGTTGCGGTTGCTGAATTGCCGGTTGGCCGCATCGAGACGCTTGACCGCCTCATGGTGATTGCCGTCCAGCATCGCGAGTTTCCCGTCGGTCAGATCCACCAAGCCATGACCGGGCAGGCGCTCCGCCAGGGTGTTCCGGTACGCGACGGCCTGATTGCGCCATTGCGCTTTCTGGTCTTTGATTTTGACCGAATTGCACTTGTCCAGCGCCAAATCGGCCAGGTGATAGGTCGCTTGCGCTTGGTAGAATTGAAAGCGATGTACATCGGCGTTGATCTTGATGAGTCGATCTTTGTGGGCTTCGGCAAAGAACTTCATCGCGTCATCGTTTTGGCCTCGTTCCTGAAGCAGATTGCCCAGCGTCACCAGCACCTGCAGGTCTTCCGGATGATGCTCGGCGACTTCCCGGAGCAGTTTTTCAGCGCGGTACATACCGCGAGGCGCCTTGCCGCCGTCGGCCAGATCGACCACTTCGCGATCCAGCGCGTTGATGAGACCCGCCACACGCATGGCCAGCTTGGAATCGTCGGCGACGGGATCGACCAGCTTTTCCAATTCGTCCAACTCCCCGGCGGCTTGCTGTATCAGCGACTCGTCGCGTGTTGCACGGGCCAGACTCATCAGAAGATTGATGTGGTTGGCACGGATTTCCGCATTGCGCGGGTGCTTGTCGACCGCATCCAGACTGATTTGCAGGGCCTGTTCACGCAACGGCTTGGCATTGTCGTCGCGCGCCAGACGCTTCTGGTACTCCCCCTCCACCACATGCCATAGCGCCAGGTAATACGGCAGATCGATATCCTCAGGCATGCTTTGGGCCGCGGTTTGCATATCCTCCAAAGCCTTCTGACGGGCTGTCTGTTCAATATCGGTCTGACCCATTCGCATGGTCTGGGCAATGCCCCGGAATTTCCGGGCCAGCGCCATGTCGGGCAGAACAGCCAGCGCATTATCGCAAGTGTTGAAGATGCGATCCCAAGCGGCCAGGTTGCCCGCCGTGGATCGAGACTGCTCGTAAAGCAGACTCAGCAGATTGGCGGTGGCTTGTTGATGACCGGAATCGTATTCGCGCACCTGAACCCAGCAACCGATGACCTTGTTCAATCTGCGAGTCGCCTCGACGGATTGTTCCTCGGAAACCTGTTTGTGGGTTTCGGCCAATTGCATCAGCAGTTCGATTTTGCGCTGGGTATTTTTCTCCAGGCCGTAGGCGCGTCCATACTGCTCGACTGCGTCCTCGAAATCGCCACGGGCAAACGACGCATCACCGCGCGTCACGTAGCGGTCGGGGTCGCGATAGACAGCGAAGTAATACAGCGCTGCGGCGCCGCCGCCCAGAAACAGCATGCCTATAACCAGAAGGATCACAAATTTTGTATTAATTCGGGCTGCCATGGCAATCTCCGTCGAACGTCAAATTCTCAGCACGTGGGCTAGGGTTGATCGGACAAGGGATACCGCCCGGATTGAACTTCATGCCAATCGGGCAGACACAACATGACTTCAGGCAAGGCATACGAAAGAAAACGTTGGGTCAATTCAACCGCCTGCGCCTGATCGGACAGGCCGACGAGAAGGTTGTTCTCAATTTTCGTTGGGGTAATCTGTATCTTGCAGTAATAGGAGTACTCGTCCTGCAGATTGAACGAGGCGGAGCGCACTTCCATCGCGTTGGCGCGAAACTTGCCGTTCGCCACAAAGAAATACAACTCACAGAAAGGCGGGTGATTCGGCGCGATGAAATACACCAGGCGCATTTGCAGTTTGTTGTCGGGAAGTCGCACCTGGTTATTGTGTGGGAAGATCGCTTTGAAGCGCGCCTCCTGGCGAGCTGTTCGGTATTGCAAGGGAGCGAGACTGACCGAGCGAACCCACCATTGATCGTCCTTTTCCGTCAAGGAAGGGGTATGCAGTTGGATATTCGGATGCGACGTGTCTTTGATCTCCGCGCCGGTCGCGATCGTGCAATGTTCGGGAATATGGGGAACGGTATCAACGATACCGGTGTAATAGGCCACATGCAGTTTTATCAGCCAGCCGGGTTCTCCCGGTTTCCGTTCGGTGTCACGATAAGTCCACGTGATGAAATCGGTGGTGCCCAGTTCGTCGATCATCTCACGCGGCGTATTTTCCGGGCCCTGCTTGGATTTATTTCCCTTGGCGTCGGTATGGATCGTATAGGGACCGAACGTATCGGGCAGGTGGTTCAACTGGAGCCGCAGGGGCACCGCTTTTTTCTCCAGCACGGCACCCAATGCCGCCAACAACGCCTCCAACGACGCGAAGCAAACAAGCAACACCACCGCCGCAACAATAAAGGATGGATTGAATATCTTGCCCCAGTTCATGCTTCACCTCCGGGCAAGTCAACCGGGCCGGTGCGAGCCGGTTGGGGCGGATCCGTGTGCTTGGCGCTGAGCTTGTCAAGGACCCACCCCAGCAACAGGAACAGCCCCAAGCCGGGAATAAACATCAGCATGCCGACGAAGGTATGAAAATCACCGCTGCTCATGTTCGGGTTGTACGGATGTATCAAACCCAGAGCCGTCACACGGCAGACATTGACGAAGATGGCAATGGGAATGGTCATCAGGACCATAATCAACCGATGCCACCAGGGGCGCTGGGCGAGGTAAGCCACCGCGACGCCCAAGGCGATGAATCCCATCAGCATCCGCAGGCCTGAGCAAGCCCCGGCCACGTGCAGCGGCGTATCCAGGGGCACGGAGTCTTTGTACAACTTGATAGTCTGTCCGGTAACATCCGCCTCAATGCCCAGCGGCATGCCGAGAATCTGAATGAAGACCGTAGCGCATTGCGCGGCAATCCATTGCAGGTTAAAGGCCAGTTGATCCCAGTATTGGTCAGGCAAGCGAACGGCAAAGACCAGGTAGGCCACCGGAAACCAAAGTACCTTGGCCATCTGCGCGCCGGTCATAAACAATACCAGTCCGCCCAGGGCGAGAATCATACCGTACCCGCGCACGACAATGTGCTTGTAAGGCGTAACAATCCCCACAATGAAAATGCCGTATCCGGCCAGCAGCATCACCAGGCCGAACCAGTTGGTCCGGGCCTGCATGCGCTTGAGGCGATCGGCATTCTGGTAGATGAAAAAAAGACTGATCACCGGGACGACCAAGGCATGAGACCAATCCGGATTATCAAGCGCAATGAGCGTCATCCGGCGGAAAAAAGCCCAGAAGACCGCAACGAAAATCCCACCCAATACAACGATCCTGACCCACCGCTCCGGGGGCAACAGTGGATTTGGCCCGGAACTGAGCCCGGCCGGCATCTTGGTGGTGCTCGGGATTCTCATGGATAAACCAGCCAACGGGACGCGCAAAGCGTCTGCAGCCTGCCAAAGGGATTCTGCAACCTCGCCCTCCGGCTTATCACCTTCCGATCTCTATCTACGCCTTCTCCAGACCGGGTGTTCAGATTGTTGCCACCAATTTCAACACACGGCAGGTTGTTCTACTTCAGCCCTGCCATCCCAAGCGGCTGCAAGACAAAGCGTTACACATCCACCGCGATGCGGTGTTCCAGTGGCTTGCTCTTACAATCGCTGGAAACCGAATACGGAATCGTCGAAGTTCCTGTCCAGCAGGAAACCAAAGCCGTAGGACGCCCGAAAACCGTTTCGCAACACGGCAAAGAAAGTCGCCACCGGGCTGGTGCCTACGTTGATCGTATCATTGGGTTTAAGGTAGATGTCCGGCTGGACACCTTCGAAAATAGCCCGCAGGTTTACTCGGACAGTTGCCTCAGTATGCCGATCGATGCGGCGGATCAAGTCAACGCGCTCGGGGATGCCAACGGGATCCAAGCCGCCGGCGGCGATCACCGCCTGCTTCAGCGTCAGTTCCCGCTCGCCAGGGATTGCGTAGGTACCCGGCCGGGTAATTGAACCACCGATGTAAAAATTACCGGTGACCTGAGCGGGAACGCGAACGATGTCATCGGGGCGGATGACGATGTTGTAACGGGCGTCACCTTTAATCAATGCCTGGGCATCGATCTCAATGACGCGCTGTGTGACCAACTGCTCCGAAGGAGGCAAGCTGGAATCCTCAGCCGCGCCCGGCATCTCTTGTTCGCCCGAGGCCACCTGAACCCATTTGCCGTCGATATTCACCCACCGCCCCCGGCCCGTTTTCTGTGAATCCAGTGCTTCAGCCAAGGGAGCGGCCACACCGTTGCCCGGCCCGGTTGCATCGGAATAAAGTGGCGCCAAATCGCTTGGGGCCGGTGGAGCGGGCGAACCGTCGCTCCTGCCTTCGTCCATCTGCTCGGTCAATTGCTCGATCAAAGCAGCGGGGTCAAACGACTCGCTCTCCCCGTTGTTGTTCGGTTGGTGTTGGTCAATCGGCTGCTCGACCTGATTCTGTCCGCCGGCATCGGGGACCGGTGTCGGGGTCAGGGTGCCGCGTTCCACCAGTTCATTGAGAGACACTTGGCGAATTACGTAGATGGTCTCTGTATCCTCGGGCATCCCCCGCGCCAGGGAGATGGCATCCATCAGGCGAAAATCGCTCTTGATCAGGTTGTAAGTGCCGACCGCACCGACCGCACCGACGACATTGAACGTCCGCTGTTGGGCCTGCTCGATGGTGACGGTGACCGTGGGGTCCTGAAGGATATCCGGCTCGAGAATATCGCTGATCCGACGTTCCAGTTGACGCGAGGTCAACCCGCCCGCCTTGACCTGTCCAACCACCGGCAAACGGATGTATCCCAATTCATCAATGCGCCGAACCTGGACGGTTTCCATATGTTGCTGGATCAGTTCAAAGACGGTCACCGTAATGATGTCATTGGGACCGAGCACGTATTCGCTGACCTCAGGGATCAGGTCCTCGCTGGTGACTTGAGACAAACCGGGGATGGCGTCGTCGGGTTCCTCAACCACATCCAGTCGATCGAGAATGGGCAGAACGATAGGCGTGGACTCAATGCGCCCCAAAACCGACGGGTCGAAGTACGAATCCATATCGCAACCGGCCAGACCGGTCAGGGCGACAAACGCGGCAACGAGCATGAAAAACCATTGGCAACATGCCCATAACCGACCGGAGGAAGACGACAACATATGCGGCTCCTTTCAAGCCCCGCGCCTGCCGATGGTCATATCCAACCGGCGGCGGCTTCATCACTACCGGGGCACATCTCCCTTCGCTGAGCCCGGCGCTACGGAATGCCCCATCCCATCGGTGGGGCAGGCCTTATAAGCTAACAAGGCCCTGTTTCACTGGCAATTATCCAAGCGGATAAAAGACCGGGTATGTTGGGTCAGCATCGGACAAATGGCCGGCGATTGTTAACGTAAAAACGCACATTTATACGGTCTATGGATTATCGGGCGAGAAAAGCTGTTTCCACCAGTTCTCTTTGATACACTAAGAGTTCAAATCCCAGAGGCACAGGGGTCGTGACATGCCCACCGAGGCCGCCAATCCTTCGATCGGTAAAGACTTTCAGCCACCGGTGAACGTGCAGTTTTCCGTGTTTCTGGATAATCGCGTCGGGCAATTGCTCAATCTCCTGGACATCTTTCAGGATCAGGCCCTGCGGGTCGCCGCGATTGCGGTGAACGATGCCACCGATCACGCCGTAATCCGCCTGTTGACCAGCCGGCACGAGTTGGCACGCCGACTCCTGCAACGCCACCAGATGCCCTTTTCCGAAAACGAGGTTCTCGTGGCCGAACTGGACGGCCGACATGACCTGGTTTCCGTCTGCACATTACTACTCAATGCCGAAGTGAATGTTCACTATGCCTACCCACTTTTAGTTCAGCCCCGGCGACACCCCGGCATCGCCCTGCACACCGACGACCAGGTCCTGGCCTGCCAGCTCCTGCGTCGACGCATGGTCAACCTCCTGGCGGAAAACGACCTGGGCGAAAACGCCACCGGCTCCGATCCGCTAAATTCAATGCCCGACAATTGATTGCCGCCGAAAGGCCGGTATGCATTGAAACGGCGGCTATGATGTGCAGGGGTATCTGTCCGTTCAACCTGACTTGGTGTGAGTTTTCCATGCGACCATTTCCATTGAAGCCCGTGAAACTGATGCTGATGATGACTGCGACGGCCGGATTGCTGTTCTGCTGCGACCGTCCTGCTGAGGGCCAGGGGGCGGGTCCTTTTTCAACGCCCGAAGCTGAGCAGGTGACGGCGCGCCTGCTGTGCGATCATGCGGAGATTGCGCCCGGCCAAACGTTTCATGTCGGCGTCCTGCTGGACATCACCGAGGGCTGGCACATCTATTGGCGCAATCCCGGCGATTCGGGTATGTCCACCGCGGTTCACCTCACCGCGGCCGACGGTTTCAAAGTCGAAACGGTCCGCTACCCGTTACCGATCCTCTTCGAGCAGCCCGGCGATCTCCAGGGCATCGGTTACGAAAAACAGACGATGTTTATCGCCAAAGTCACCGCTCCCGCCGAATGGGAGCCCGGCAGATCCTTCGCGATCGGCGCCGAGGTGGAATGGCTGGCGTGCAAAGACGTCTGTGTTCCCGGCGGAACGAAGCTGAAACTTACACTGCCGACAGCCGAACAGCCCAAACCGACCGACGCGCAGATGCGCAAACAGTTCGAGCATTACCTGGCCCAACTTCCCCTCGGCGCCGAAGGGCTCGATTCGCCCGTCGTCGCAGTGGTCACCGTGCCGGAGCGCCTGGTGCGCGGCCACCGTTTGGAAGTGAATATTGCCTGGCGGCAGCCGATCAAGCTGGAAGCGTTTCTGCCCGTTCCCAGTGCGAAGCAGATCGTCGAGCAAATCGCCATCAATAATCAGGACAAACGCAGCCGCATTACCTTCAAGCTCCAGACCACCGGCAAGGCCGATTCCGACACGATGGATGGGTTGGCGATTTTCCGCGATGCCAAGGGGAACCGGCGGGGTGTGACTATCGCGATCAACCTGCCGGCAGGTAATTGACCTTGCCTGCTGCGAATCGGCGTCCCTACAGTGTACTTGCAACAGAACACCCCCCACCAAGGAGCACCCTCATGAAGAATCGAATTTGCACGCCCTGTCTGGCGTTGTTGCTCGTAGCCCTGCCTCTGATCGGCCTAGCGCCGGCTCGCCAGGCGACATCCGATCAGCCCGTTGCCGAAAAAACCAAGGCCCCGGCTTTCACCCTGAAAAACTACGACGGGACCGAAGTTTCCCTGGCCGACTATTCGGGCAAGTACGTCGTTCTGGAATGGATCAACCCCGGCTGCCCCTATGTCAAAGACCAGCATAAGGACGGCAACATGCAGAAGCTGGCCGACCAGTTCAAAGAGAAGAACGTCGTCTGGCTGGCCATCAACTCCACCCACTTCCAGGATGCAGAGAAAAATAAGGCAACCGCCGAGAAATACGACCTGACCTACCCCGTCCTCGGAGATTGGGAAGGCGATACCGGCAAGGCATACGGCGCCAAGACCACACCACACATGTACGTGATCAATCCCGAGGGAGACATCATCTACAACGGCGCCATCGACGACAATCCCAAACTCGGAAAGGACGCCGATGTGAATTATGTCGAACAGGCGCTCAACGAATCACTGGACGACAAGGACGTTTCCATGCCCAAGACCAAACCGTACGGTTGCGGCGTGAAGTACAAAAAGAAGAAGTGATTCGGTGGATTGGTTAATTGGTTGATTGGGCATCCCAAGCCCCGTCGTTCACGGCGGGGTTTTCCACTTAGAGCCCATTGCGTCATTGATGACCGGCTTGAACGAACCGCGCCCGTGAGGAAGCAGGCGCCGGGCGCCGTCATTCCCGCAGCGGCGGGAATCCAGTTTACCGCGATCATTGAAAAGCCCATGGGTTCGGTCCCATGGGTTTTTTCATTTCACCTGGCTGGCGCTTTTTTCTTGAATGCCTCGATCTCGTCCGGCGTGGGCATGCGCGTGTGATCCAGGTGCTCCAGTCCCCACTGCGCCAGCGCGTCCATCACCGGCCCAAGCGCCCGACCGGCTTCGGTGAGGCGGTACTCGTAACGCAACGGTTTGCGGCGGTAGGGGGTCGCTTCGATCAGGCCCCACTTGCACATGCGCTTCAGACGATCGGCCAGGATGTTCGTCGGGATCGACTCGGGAGAATTGAGAAACTCGCTGTATCGGGTTTTGCCAAAAACGAGCATGTCGCGGATCAGCACCAGCGTCCACTTGTCGCCGATCAGGTCCAGCGCGCCGGTCAGGGGGCAGATCGAGCGCGGATCAGGGGCGTCGGGTATGGGTGCATGCGGACAAGTCATTACAATGAAATATTTTAGACACTTACTTGCACAATGCAAGACAGGTGGCTATTATACCCCTTCGCAACTTGTACTGTGCAAGTTACTTGGAGCGCGATGCGAGACTCACTACGCAAGGAGAATCACATGCCCCGACTCACCGAACCCTACCTCGAAGAGTTCAACCAGGAACACACCGCCACGCGCAAGGTGCTGGAGCGAGCGCCCGCCGATCGACTGACGTGGAAACCCCACGAACGGGCGATGTCGCTGGGGCAACTGGCCTGGCACATTGCATCCGGCCCGGGGGAAGTAGCGAAAATGGTTTCCTCCGAAAGCATGGACGTCGGCAAAGCGGAATACACTTTCCAGGAACCCGAATCCCACGAAGCCATACTCGGTGAGTTCGACCGCTCCATGACCGAGGCCCGTGCTTACCTGTCCGGATTAAGCGATGAAGAGGCCGGGGCCCCATGGACGCTGCTATCCAATGACGAGGTGATCATGCAGATGCCGCGTCTGACCGCCATCCGCATGATCATGTTCAATCACCTCTACCATCACCGTGGTCAGTTGGTCACCTACCTGCGCATGCTCGATTGCAAGGTGCCGGCGGTCTACGGCAACAGCGCCGATGAAGACCCGTTCGGCATGGGCTGACTGGGTGCGGTTGTGTGAACCGGCTACAATGTCGCGTTGCCCATGCAGCGATATTCACTGACCAACCGGGTGCTGGAGAATCGGCCGCAGCAAGCCGCACCGAAGCGCAAACCGCGCTGGCTGCGCGCCGAGTTGCCGCGCGGCGAGGAATACCGCGATCTTCTGCAACTGGTGCAAAGTCACGACCTGCATACCGTCTGCGAAGAAGCCAAATGCCCGAACCTCGGAGAATGCTGGTCGGCCGGGGTGGCGACGCTGATGATCCTCGGCGACACCTGCACGCGCTCGTGCGGGTTCTGCCACGTGAAAACCGGTCGCCCGCCGCTGCTTGATGAGGACGAGCCGCGCCGCGTCGGCGAAGCGGTGAAGATCATGGACCTCGACTACGTGGTCATCACCTCGGTCAACCGCGATGAACTGCCGGATGGGGGGGCGGGCATCTGGGCCAAGACGATTCGCCAGGTGCGCGCTCAATCGCCCAAGACACAGATCGAGGTGCTCGTTCCCGATTTCTGCGGCGATTGGGATGCGCTGCAAGCCGTGCTCGAAGCCAGGCCCGATGTATTGAATCACAATTTGGAAACGGTGCCTCGGATGTATAAAGCCGTGCGCCCCCAGGCGAAGTACGATCGCTCGGTGGAGTTGCTCCGCCGCGGCAAGGAGCAGGGCTTCGTGACCAAGACGGGCATCATGGTCGGCATCGGAGAAAGCGACAACGAAGTGGACGCCCTGATGGCGGATGTGCTGGAAAAGACGAAGAGCGAAGGGACGAAAAGACGGAGGGACGAAGGGGCCTGCGACATTTTGACGATCGGCCAGTACCTTCAACCCACGCCAATACACCTGCCGGTGGCGCGGTTCGTCACGCCCGACCAATTCGCCGAATACAAACGGCGCGGCGAGGCGATGGGCTTCGCGCACGTCGAGTCCGGCCCGATGGTCCGCAGTTCCTACCACGCCGACCGGCAAGCCAAACGAGTTCGGGGGTGGGATATCACCGGTATGGCATGAGCGTGCTGAAACGATAGAATGTCATCATGCCAAACGATTTTGATCAGGCCATATCGAACTCATTGCCTGATTCGCTCAAATCCATTGAGGTCTCAGACGCTGCAATACCCCGCATTGCCAAAGACCCAACTCTAACTAATCAGATCGAGGTATTTCTGGGTCAATTACCAACGCAACACCAGCTTTATTGTGGTGATGCCGGCGAGATGAATTTCCTGCGACCGGAAAGCATCCATTTGGTGATTACATCGCCGCCTTACTGGACACTGAAGCGCTATCGAGAACATGGTAGGCAACTGGGCCACATTGAAAACTATGATGAATTTATCGACGCGCTAAATCTCGTCTGGAAGCAATGTCACCATGCCCTGGTGCCGGGAGGGCGATTGGTCTGTGTGGTTGGCGACGTGTGTTTATCGCGCCGGAAGAACAACGGTAGACACACGGTGGTTCCCCTCCATGCATCGATTCAGGACCACTGCCGCAGGATCGGGTACGACAACCTGGCTCCGATCATCTGGCACAAAATCGCCAATGCGGCATACGAGATCGAAGGCGGCGGGGGTTTTCTCGGAAAGCCCTACGAACCGAACGCCGTAATAAAAAACGATATCGAATTCATCTTGATGGAGCGTAAGCCCGGGGGCTACCGCAGTCCTTCCCCGCTGAAGCGGTTGTTAAGTATCATTCCGGAAAACAAACATCGTCTATGGTTCCAACAGATATGGACTGGTCTTACGGGCGCATCAACGCGGCAGCACCCTGCGCCGTATCCGGTTGAATTAGCGGAACGATTGATCCGAATGTTCAGTTTCGTTGGCGATACGGTTTTAGATCCCTTTCTGGGTTCGGGCACCACAACGATCGCCGCTGCCAAATGTGGACGAAATAGTCTTGGGGTTGAAATCGATCCTGAGTATTTCGACAAGGCCTGTCGTCGCATCCATTCGCAAACGCGAAATCTGTTTGATTCGACAAAAGTCCATATCCATCCGCACACGGAGGCCGCCTGATGGATCGGGATTTACAGCATCATACAGCCAAAGCGGTCAGCCATTTCTGGATCACACGCAAAGAACAACTGAATAACCAAGGCAAGCAATCCGGCCGCAAGGACCACGGCGGACGAAGTGCGGTAACCGGCGGCAAGCAATTGGATGGCTTTATCAAGCTCATTGAACATTTGGTCCAAAGTGCTGGATTGCCCGGTGAATGTGTTTACCTGCAGCGTAGACAAACCATTCTGCCCGGTTTTTTTCGACCGACCAAGGAATGGGATATGGTCATTGTTCACGAGAAACAACTCATGGCCACCATTGAATTCAAGTCCCAAGTCGGCCCTTCCTTCGGTAACAACTTCAACAACCGCACCGAAGAAGCAATCGGCAGTTCGCATGATTTCTGGACCGCCTATCGCGACGGTGCATTCCAGAATTCACCACGTCCCTGGCTCGGATATCTGATGTTGCTGGAAAATTGCCCAGCATCGTCTCAACCTGTGAGGGTGAAAGAACCTCATTTCTCTGTTTTCGATGAATTCAAAAACACCTCATATGCTCAACGCTACGAAATCCTCTGCCGCCGACTGATTCGTGAAAAATTGTATGATGCGGCGTGCCTGATACTTTCCAGCCGGGACCAGGGGGAAGAAGGCATATACTCCATAACTGCCGATGACATCGGAATCGAACGATTTGCCGCATCGCTTTACTCACACATCCAGGGGCTGGTCAAGTTCAAATAAAACCCCGCCGGGTGGCGGGGTTGAGTGGTTGTCGGCGAATTGTGATCGGCCGCGTTCAGCGGTGTCGGCGGCGCAGTGCCATCAGACCGCCGATGCCCAGCAATGCGATCGTCGTCGGTTCCGGAACGATCTCGTGCTCGACGTATTCGATCGCCGCGTCGTGGGTGTTCTCATCGGCGCCCAGGCCGAACACCAGGTAGAACGGATCCGAAGTTGCGATCTGGGTGGCCGAGGTCGATTCGCGCGGCCCGTCAAACAACTCCAGTTGCAGCTTCAGCAGGTAGACGCCGCTCGCCGTTCCGTCGGGCAGCTCGTAATCGAGGTGCTTGTGCCAGCCGCCGTCAGGATCGATGTCAAGGCGAAAACCCTGAACGGTCGTATCGGCGGTGGTCGGCGTTGTCTCACCGAGACTCAGGAAACCGACTTCCATTTGTTCACTGGCGATGGTGTCGAAGTCGTTCCCGTCCCATTGACGCAACGCATCGAGAATGGAAAAGCCCATGCTGTGACCGGTGTTAAACGGGCCGGGATGGCTGGAATCGTACCCGGGTTCGTTTGTTTCCCAGGGTTCGCCGGCGAGCAGTTGTTCCAAATCCGCGGCGAAGACTTTCTCATCGAAATCGCCCGGACCGGACCCGACCAGCACCTCGGTCCCGTCTTGAGACAAATCGAGGTAAATATCTCCGGCGTGGTGGTGTTGAGCCAGTGCGGACTGGATCATGATCAGACTCACACCCATGCCCATCATCATTAAGCGAAACTTCATCTGTTAACTCCTTGTCAAAAAGGGCCGTCGTTTACTGCGCGACGGCGGGGTCGAATTTGTTACGTTCATAATCCGTGTAAACTTCCTCGAAGGCATGCGTTTCGGCATGGCCGTCGAGGTATCCGTAATTGGAAACCGACTTGAAGGACTTCTCCGGGCCCCCGTGAGCCTGGATCTCGACCTGGCGGGCGGCTTTGATCGGCGCGACGGGCCCTTCATCCCAACCCTCGACGTGCGTGTGATCGGCGCCGGCGAAACTGCCCTCAAACGCCATAATCAGAAACTGCACCGTCGAGGAGGGAGACGGCACCTTGTTGAGCTTGCGATACGGTTCGAACGGGGCTACCGAAGTGAGGTAGTTGTTCACGCCGTAGCTGGTCAGCCGATACTGAACCGTGCCATCGGGTAACGTGCCTACCGGGATGCCCTGCCCCCCGTTTTCCATTGACCAGTGGGGGCTGTTGTCCACGGGGCTGCGGTGAATCAGCGGTTGCCCGTAGTAATCCTCCAGGGTGTTGATCCAGGCGCCCTGGGGATTGAAGTGACTGCCGCCGTGCGCCAGGCCAACATCGATCAGCTCTTCGTTGTTTTGCTGCAAATACATCCAGTGCGCCACCTGCATGTTGCGCAGATTGGACAAGCACTTGGTGGTCAATGCAGCTTTGCGCGCACCGCTCAGTGCCGGCAACAGGATGCCCAGCAACAGCGCGATGATCGCCACGACCACCAGCAACTCGACCAAGGTAAACGCACGACGCGCGTGCACTGCACACCTCGTAATCATGGCGTTGGGATGAAGACTGAACGATGTTGGTTGGAAAAATCAGAGCGGCGATCAGGCGATCGGCGGGCCGCGGGCGAAAGGTATGGAAACCGCACGAACCACGATGGCCGGAGCCGACCAATCCCTGACATAACCGACAGGCGGTTCCTCGGCGAGCATCGGCGGGGCAATGGCCACCTCACCGCCCAGCAGATGCAGACTCAGCAGAAAATCACAGTATTGAAGGTCGTTGCCGTGTGATGTGTCGTCGTCCGATGACTCGGTGTCATCGTGATCCGCGTGACGTGAGTGTTGGCAACTTCCCTGGCAGCCGTGGTAATGGGAGCCGCCCGGAGCGTGCTCGATCGCCAGGTGCACAAACCCCACCGCACCGCTGCCGTACAACAGCAGCGCAAGCAGGAGAGCAAATTGGCAGATGCGGCTTTGCAATCGATCTCCAAAACGGAAGTCTATCAATATAGCAAGCGATTTTCCGGCCGACAATATTTTTTTGCGATGATAAAAACAGACAAATAAGTCATAAATCACTGTAAAATAGCGCCATGCGACCGATCATCGGCATCACATGCGACCGCGCACCGGCATCCGATCGATACCACTCGATCGCCCTGTACGCCCAGGCGGTGGAGCAGGCCGGAGGGCTGCCGATCCTTCTGCCGCATCACACCGAACGCATCAGCGATTACCTGTCGCTGTGCCACGGGTTCATTTTCAGCGGCGGGGATGATCCGGACACCACCGCCTTCGGCGAGCCGACGCATCCCAAAGCCGATGTGATGCATCCCGATCGGCAACGGTTCGAGCTGGCGCTGCTGGATGCGCTGGATCACACCCGCCAGCCCGTTCTCGGTATCTGCCTGGGCATGCAACTGATGGCGCTGCATCACGGCGGCAAGCTTCATCAGCACCTGCCCGATCTCGGTGCTGACATCGCAGAGCGGCACGCGCGCGGCGAGCACAAAATCACCTGGCAATCATCGTTTCATCCAATCCCCCTCCCTTCGAGGGCAGGGCCAGGGGAGGGTGAGACGCGGGAACATGACCACATCCATGAATCTGACCCCTCACCCAACCCTTCCCCGCCATGGGGGAGCGGAGGATCGCATACTCAGCCGGCCACTTCCTCCATCTTCAGCAAGCATCACCAGGCCGTGGCGGAGCCGGGCCGAATGCGCGTGGCTGCCGTGGCTCCGGACGGCATCATCGAAGCAATCACAGGGAACGATCCGAATCGTTTTTACCTCGGAGTGCAATGGCATCCGGAGCGAACCGAAATGCATGCATCCGGCGGCGCCTTGTTTGAACGATTGATCGAAGCGTCGCGGGATTAATCCTCTGAGACAACCTCGCCGGGGTCGATTCGCTTGCGTCCCAGCGCCCATTTCAATTCATCCATTTTCAAAAGCGTGCCGCCGAGCAGCACCACCAGACCACCCAGTGCCACCGCGCCGATGAGCAGCGCCACCACGCCGGCCCAGCTCATCTGCGCCACGTCGAAGCGCATGAGGAACAGGTGGACCACGCAGGCAAGAATCGCGGCGATTTTCATGGTTTTCAGCCAACCGCTCCAAACCGCACGATCGATCGGCCGGTCCACGTATCGCCGTACCTTCCAAAGCAACAGCATAGTCTGAATGACGGCGCAAATGGCGGTCGACCACGCCAGCCCCGCCACGCCGAGTATCCAGATCAGCGTCAGGTTCAGCGTCAGGTTCAGCCCGAGCATCGACAGCGCCACGAACATCGGCGTCCGCGGATTGTGCTGCGCATAGAAGGCGCGAACAAGTACCTGGTTTAGCGAATACGCCCAGACGGCCGATGCGTAGCCCAGCAGCACGGTGGCGATGCGCATGGCGTCGTCCGCATCGATGTTACCCACGTCGTAATAGATCGCGCGCGTCAGCGGTTGACGCACGAGAATCAACCCCACGCCCGCCGGCAGGGCGATGAACATGGCCAATCGCAAGCCCTGTTTCAGCAGACGCGTAAAATCGTCCGGCCGATCGTTGGCGCGCGACAGTGCGGGAAAGATCGCCGTGGCTATGGCGATGGCGAACACGCCCAGCGGAAACTCGTACAGCCGCGCCGCCGCACCCAGCACGGCCACATCCCCCGAAACCAGTGGATAGTCCACCATCCGACCGAACAAAGACAACTGCGTACCCACGGGTCCGGCGAAGAACATCGCAATCATCTTGTCCAAGAGCGTGTTCAGTTGCAGCACCATCAGGCCAACCATCGTCGGCAGCCATTGACGTAACATGGCGCGCCCGGCCTGGCGCGTCGGTTCATCGCGCAGCAGCTTCCAGGGCGGCGGGGGTTTTTCCAACGAAATACCCACCCGACGCAGCGCGATCTTCAACCACACCACCTGCGCCACTCCCGCCAGCGCAACCGCTCCGGCAATCGTCGCTGTCACCGCCACCGGATCGATCGCGTGTGTCGCGAAATGCCCGATCAACGCCGCGGCAATGATGGACACATTCAACAACACCGGCGCTGCGGCCGGAGCGCCGAAGCGCTTGTGCACCTGCAACATGGCGCCCAGCAACGCCACCACGCAAACCAACGGCATGTACCAGATCGTGATCGCGGTGAGCAGACCGGTCAGTTCAAATTTGATCGGCCAATCCGGACTCAGCCACACCGCCGCCAAACTCGCTCCGCAGATCAACAACGATACCCCCGCCAACCCGGTGAACAGCAATCCAAGCACGAGCAGGGCAAAGCGTCGGCGGGTATCGGGATCGTCGCGGTCGAGCCGGGTGTAATGCGGAATGAACGCCGCCGTCAGCGCCCCTTCGCCGTAAGCGCGCCGGAAGAGGTTGGGAATCATGAACGCGATGACCAGCGCATCGTAGACCCAGCCGAATCCCAGCGCAAAGGCCAAGGCCCAGTCGCGCGCCAGCCCGAAGCATCGGCTGAACAGGGTCATCGCGCTGACCAGGCGCGCATGATCGACGAACGATGTCGCCGGTCGGCGCAGGTACTTCACCACGGCAAATCCCACAGCCGCGGTCAGCACCCCCGCCGCTCCCGCCAACACGTCGTACCAGTCGAGCGTGCGCTGCGGCTGCATCCAGTGTTGCGTGATCTCGTCGATCGGCAGATAAGCCAGCGCGATCAGCGTGGCCCAGAGCACCGGCCGTCGCCCGATTCGACTCAGCCCCAGCCAGACCGCCAGCCCCCCGAAGCAGGTAAAATGAAGCAGTTTATCCAAATGAGGAATCATCACGCCCGGGTCGATGTGAAGGCGGGGCCGATGCGTCCCGTAAAACAATCCCGCCCAGTACACAGCGGTGAACACCCGAATGATCGTCAGGGTGCGTCGGGTCATGGTCAGTGGTCCGCGTGCGGCTTGGAAGGCGGTGCGCCGTCGAAACCATCGGCCCGCATCAACGCCTCGGCCAGCGCGCGGTAATCACGGGCGCCGGGACACCACGGCGCGTACTGGAAAATCGTTTGTCCGAAACTCGGACACTCAGCCAGCTTGATGTTGCGACGCACCGGCGGCATGAAAACCTGCGCGTCCGACCACGGCGTTTGCTGGTCCCGTGCGCCATCGAAGAACTGCTGAAGGTCAGCCAGAACTTCCTGCGCCAGCGTCGTCTGCTTGTCATGCATGCAGAGAACCACCCCGCCGATGTGCAACGCCGGATTGATGTTGCCGCGAACCAACTGCACCGTCTCCAGCAACTTGCTCAATCCCTGCAAGGCCAGGAAATGCGCCTGCATCGGCACGATGACCTCTCCCGCCACGCCCAATGCGTTGAGTGTCAGCAGGCCCAGACTGGGCGGGCAGTCGATCAGGACGTAATCAAAATGGCTGGCCAGCTCGTCGACTTTACGTTTGAGCAGACGGTGGCGTTCGGGGTGATTAGCCAATTCCGTCTCGCATGCCGCCAGATCGACCTCGGACGGAATCACCGCCAGCCGCGTATCGACCTGCTGCAACACCTCGATGGCTGTAAGATCCTCCTCGGTCAGCAGCCCGTAAACGGTGTGCTCCAGTTCATCGGGATTCAGCCCGGTATGCAGCGTGAGGTGGGCCTGAGGGTCCAGATCAATCATCATCACCTCGGCGCCCTGCTCGGACAGCGCAGCGCCAAGGTTCACGGCGGTGGTGGTCTTGCCCACGCCGCCCTTCTGGTTCATCATCGCAATCCGGCGATCCTTGCCGGGGCCTGCATGCACGGGCGGTGCTCCGATCGAATTGAGTTCAACGGAGTATAACCGCCGAAGGCACAATCGTTAATTCGTCGCAGGCGTAGAATATCATCATGCAGGAGCAAACCATGCGCATCGCGATATCCGGCTCGACAGGGATGATCGGTAACGCCCTGATACGCTCGCTGACCAAACGGGGCCATCGCACCCTGCGCCTGGTGCGGCAGGAATCGACGTCTGTACCGCAGAAAGGCCCGATGGGAATGCACATTCCCTGGAATCCGCGCAAGCGGTGGATCGATCGGCGCATGATGGAAGGCCTCGACGCCGTGGTGCATCTGGCCGGGGAGCCGATCGCCCAACGATGGAACAATCAAGTCAAGCAGCGCATACGCGACAGCCGTGTCCAATCCACGCGTCTGCTCGCCGAAACTCTGGCCGAACTGCGTCATCGGCCGCGTGCGTTGATCTGCGCCTCGGCGGTGGGGTTCTACGGCGATCGCGGTGATGCATGGCTCGACGAGCAAGCGCCGCCGGGCTCGGGATTCCTCGCCGAGATAGCGCGGGAATGGGAAGCGGCGGCCGATGCGACGCGCGAGTCGGGAATACGCACCGTTCATGCGCGCCTGGGAATCGTACTGAGTCGAGACGGTGGGGCATTGCGGCAGATGCTGCCGATCTTTCGGCTGGGTCTGGGAGGGCCGCTTGGCCACGGGCGGCAGTACATGAGCTGGATCACACTGCGCGATACCGTGGAGGCGATCGAACACCTGTTGATCGACAAACGCGCAATCGGACCGGTCAACCTCTGCACCGCCAACCCGGTGACCAACCTCCAGTTCACTGAGGTGCTCGGCAGGGCACTGAAACGCCCGGTACTTCTTACCGTCCCGGCGTTTGCGCTGCGACTGGTTTGGGGGGAGATGGCCGATCAGGCCCTCCTGCCCAGCGTGCGGTGCACGCCTAAAAAATTGCAGGACATGGGTTTCCAATTCTCACATCCCCTGCTCCCCCAAGCCCTGTTTTGGGCATTGCGGGGGTGATAGAGCGATCGAAAAACAGAAATTTTAAATCTTTTTCAGAATTCCCTTGCCCGAACTGGTCGATTTGATATAGTGTTATTGAAACTTGTTATCGTTTAGCTTTGAATCAGGTGGGCTGCTCATGATATAAAAACAGGCGTAGACAGGCACTGCGAACGGGTTGGCGCTGCTGTCTTGGTTTGGTCCAACGCCTGCTGCTGAACAGATCACCCACCACCCCGCCGGGCGCCGCGGCCTTGTGCCGCGGCGTCCTTTTATCATTCAAAAGAAGTCCCATCCCCAGGGCAGGGGAATCATTCCAAGACGCACGCCGCACCACACACTACCATGTCCCTCGGCCATGCCTCCGCAAACACACCATGCCATCACGTTGCGACTGGTCGATTATTCGGAGACCAGCCAGATCGTCGTGCTGCTTTGCCGTGAAGCGGGAAAAATCTCCGCCATCGCCAAGGGCGCCAAACGCCAGTCCCCTTCCACTCTGGTCAAATTCTCCGGCGGGCTCGAATTGCTCTGTCTCGGCGAAGCCGTACTCATCACACGACCGCAGAGCGATTTGGCCAACCTGATCGAGTGGAATCTGGTGAATGCGCACTGGCACCTGCGCAACGACTTGCACGCTTATCGCCTGGCGTTGTACGCCGCCGATGTGACGCACCACCTGCTCAACGATCACGATCCACATCCACGTACTTACGATGCGTTGAGCAACCTGCTTGCGCAACTGGCCGAACCGCAACAACACGGCCGGGCCCTGATGCATTTCCAGTGGCGATTGGTCGACGACCTGGGCTATCGTCCCGTGCTCGATCGCGATGTCGCTACCGGCGAATCGCTTCCGAGCGATGCTCCAACGCTGGCATTCAGCCCATCGGCCAGCGGCCTGGCTGCCGATCGCGGTGAAGAAAACATGTGGCGTATCCGGCGCAGCACCGCCGATCTGTTGCGCGCCTGTGACGGCGGCAAAGCAATCAAGAATGTGTCACCGGCCGACCTGGCGCGAGCCAACCGGCTGCTTTGCGCCTATCTGCGCTATCTGCTGGACAAACACCTGCCGACAATGGATGTGTTGATTAATCGGCAAACGGTTTAATCCGTGGCGGATCGGACCGCCTCATCCTCTTGCGGACAAGGACTTGTCTTCAATGAAGTGCAGGCCCTGCTTACCGTTGCGTTTGCGGTGACGCAGGGCGGCGTCGGCCCGGGCGAGCAAATCACCAATCGACGCATGCTCACAAAATTGTTCGACATACACCGCACCGAGTGAGATGTGTAAGCGGGTTCGGTGGTCGTTGCGGAGAAGGATGAGCCGCCCGTTGATTTTTTCGGAGAGATTTTCAGCCAGACGGCGGGCGTTGATGACATCGATCTGGTCGATCAGGAGGGTGAATTCATCGCCGCCGATGCGTGCGATCAGATCGTCGCCGCGCACGGAGCTGCGCAACAGGGTGGCCAATGCGGCCAGGGCCTCATCGCCCGCGTCGTGGCCGCAGGTGTCGTTGATGCTCTTGAAGTCATCCAAATCGCCCACGATGACACACATGCCCTTGGCGGTGGTCCGGCTCCACTCCAGTCGCGGCTCGGCCAGCGTTTCAAAGCCGCGGCGATTGAGCAGACCGGTCAACGGATCGGTCAGCGTTGCGCTCTGGAGCTTGGCGTCATCGCGCTGCTGACACAGCAGGGACGATTCGAGCTTGTACAGGTTCGTCACCAGCCCGGGGGCATCGTTGCATAGGCCATGGGTCAGGTCCTGCTTGAGTTGCTCGCAGTCAATGGCAGCGCCACCGGCCTCCCGCCCTTCGATGAGGCGCGTCTGCTCGGCCACATCTTCGAGAAAATGCAGGGGCGTGTCGTTCCGCTCCGCAAGGAACCGGGCGTGAATCGCTCCGATCCACGTCAAACTCTGCGGATGCAACGGCTCGGTATCGTGCGGCAGCAGGGAGGCAAGAAATCCCGACAGGCGCACCGGACTGGGCGCATCGGGCTGCTCGGCCTCAAGGGGATTGTCGTGGTGGGCGGCGACCTGTTCAACCAGATGCTCGGCGGCGCCCCACAATTCGAGCAGTTGAGCCCCGGCCCGGGCATGATCGATTCCGAAATGTTCCCGTTCGGCACGGCGCCAGGACTCACCGGAATCCACGGCCTGCATCTGCTGATCATAAAATTGGGGATCGGCGGCGACCAAGATCGGCAGGGCAATGTCCTGAATCAGCGCGAGAGTGAAAGCATCGTGCAACCGCGGCGGATCGATTTCCGAGCAGAGCGTCCGCGCGCAGCAGGCCCTGAAAATGCTGTTGTACCAGAGTCTGCGAATTTGGATGGGGCTGAGGTCAACCGTATCGGTCAGGAGATGCAGGCCGTGCGCCATGGCCAGAAAACGTGAACGGGCCGAGCCGAGCAGGTGGACCGCGCGCGCGACCGAGTAAATACGGCGGGGCATTCCCAAAGCCGCCGAATTGATCACGCTAAGCACCCGTGCGCTCAACGCGGAGTGTGTCGTGATAATTTCGATAATGCGCTCGGCATTTTCCGGACGACAGGCAACCAACTCGGCCAGCGCTTGATGCCGCAGAACCCCCGGGCCGAACTGCTCGATCATCTGCTCAAACCGACTGCAGTCCGAGTTCGACTTGGCCGCATCACAGGACATCGTGCCGTCAACTCCGTCAACCGGGGAAAATCGATAGCGCCATATCTCATTTCGGTTGAGCGGAGCGGTCTATTGACGGGGCGTTTAAAAAAGCGGATATCCGGAGAGCGACCGCGCGATTCGATGGAACTCAATGGACGGGTTATCGGATTTAATGAAATGGTTTACGAAGGATAACCGAGCGGTCAGCGAGTCGGAGCGGTGCGCTTGTCGTCGCGTCGTTGGATCTCGGCATAGCGGCCGTTGGGCACATCGGCCAATTGCGAAATGAAGTCGCACAGTTCTTTGATGTGGGGATCGTCCGCAAAGCTCTCGTAAAGTTCGGCAATGCCATCGGCACAATTGCCGCCGTTGTTTCTTGCATAGAGAGATCGGTGAGCGGTTTTCAGTCGCTCGAGGGCGGTTTCATCGAAACCGTGACGCGTCAGGCCGATCGTGTTGACTGAGCGCACGCGCGCCGGGTGGCCGTCGGTGGTCATGAAAGGCGGGCAGTCATGCACGACGCCGGACAGGCCGCCGATGTAGGCATAGCGTCCGACGGTAACGTACTGGGTGATGGCGGTGCCGCCGCCGATGTTGGCGTAGTCGCGGATGATCACATGTCCGGCCAGCAGCACGTTGTTGGCCAGCATGCAATGGTTGGCGATGTGGGAATCGTGCGCGACGTGCGCGCCGACCATGAGCAGGTTGTGATCGCCGAGGGTGGTCGAACCCCCGCCGTTTTCCGTGCCCAGGTGCAGTGTGCAATGCTCGCGGATGTCGTTGTGATTACCGATCTCCAGTGTTGTGGTTTCGCCGCGGTATTTCAGGTCCTGCGGTTCCTGTCCGAGCATAGCGTAGTGGCCGATGCGATTGTGATGGCCAATGGCGGTCCGACCTTCCACCACCACGCCCACGCCCAATTGCGTTGCCGAACCGATCACCGCCTCCGGCCCGATCACGCAATACGGACCAACCGAAACGTCTTCAGCGAGTCGGGCACGCGAATCGATGACGGCGGTGGGATGAATATCAGGCATGGTGTCCTTCGATTTGGCTATTCCTGTTCCGCATCGACGAGCATGAACTTGATCTCAGCTTCGGCAGCCAGGTGCTCGCCGATGTACGCCTTGCAATGGGTGTGTCCGGTGCGGCTGCGCACACGAATCGCCCGTGCCTCGATAATCAATTGATCGCCCGGCGTGACGGGCTTACGCAGCTTGACCTTGTCCATCGAAAGCAGCACGGCCAGTTTGCCGGTATGCTCGAGTTTTCGGGACAGCAGAATGCCGGACATCTGCGCCATCGCCTCAACAATCAACACGCCCGGCATGATCGGCGTGCCGGGGTAATGCCCGGTGAAAAACGGTTCATTGACGGTGACGTTTTTCACGCCCACCGCCCGCTCCGAACCCTCCACTTCGAGAATCCGATCGATCAGCAACATTGGATAGCGGTGAGGCAGAATGCGCTGGATTGCCCGGACATCGATCCGGCCGCCCTCCTCGAGCAACTGACTTCGACGCTGGGCCTGATACTGGCTCAGCAACCGGCGGACCAGCCGATGGTTGAGCAGGTGGCCGGATTTGTAAGCGACAATTCGGCCGTGCAGAGCGCAACCCAGCAGCGCCAGATCGCCGATGACATCCACCACCTTGTGGCGCACCAATTCATCATCAAAGCGCAGGGTGTTGCCGTCCATCGGTCCGTCCCGACCGATCACCAAAACATCGCTGGGCGTCAGGTGCTCGCCCATACCCTCGGCCTGCAGAGCGCGGGCCTCCTCCTCCAGCACGAAGGTCCGACTGCGAGCCAATTGCGACACATAATCACCCGAGCCGAGATGGAAGGCGTGGACCTGCCGTGGGATCCGGTGGCCGTCGCCGTAGTCCAAGTCATACAGCACCTGCAATCCCTCGACATCCGCGGGCAGCGGCAGCGCGGCGATCATCGCGTCGCCTTCTTCCACGGCGATGGGTTCGGTGATGCGCATCATGCGCCGGGGTTGATCCTGCTCGATGAAGCCGCTGCTTTGAAGGACCTCAACAAACGGCGCGGCGGAGCCATCGCCTGCCGGAATCTCCGGGCCGTGCACTTCGATCAACAGATTGTCCACCGCCAGGCCGGACACCGCACTGAGGACATGCTCACAGGTTTCGATGGATTGATCGCCGTAGTGCAATGCGGTGCGGCGCGGGCGTCGGCTGACGTAATCAATCAAGGCGGGAATGCGCGCCGGCTGTCCGCCGCTGGTCACATCCGTTCGCACAAACACCACGCCGTGATTCGCCGGCGCCGGCTTGAAAGTCAACGTGGCGGGGCGACCTGAAAACAGACCCCGTCCATCGAGTGTGACTTCATCGGCGATGGTGTGCTGATTGGCGGGCATGATAATCACGTACCGGGTCAGATGCTTTCCGGAGAATCATATATTGTAAAAATTGATTGATACGGCGGCAACGTTTCTGCAATACGAGAGGATTTATGCATCGCGTTCTTTTTTGATCCGTCGCAGGTCTTTGTACATTTCCGGCAAGCGCTCAAACGCGGCGTATATCCGCGCGGCACGGCCGATTTCGCGCGCTGGACTGCCGCCCCACATCTCACCGGCCGGCACATCGTGCATCACCTGCGAACAGCCCGTCAGAATCGCCCCGGAACCGATCTTCAGGTGGTCCTTCAGCGCGACCATCCCGCCGATCTGCACGCCATCTCCGATTTCCACCGAACCGGCAATGCCCGTGGCGCCGGCGATTAATACGCACCGACCGATCCGACAATTGTGTCCGATCTGTACCAAGTTATCGATGCGCGAACCGGCGCCGATGATGGTGTCTTCAAACTTGCCGCGATCGACAGTCGAGCCGGCGCCGATCTCCACATCGTCATCCAGCGTGACCGCACCCAGATGCGGGACCTTGACCACGCCTTGTCCCGACGGGTCGGTCCTATATCCAAATCCGTCGGACCCGATCGTCGCATTGGCGTGAATCACGACGCGATCGCCGAGCGTGCATCGTTCCCGGATCACCGCACCGGGCCAGACCACGCACCGTTCGCCCAACCGCACTTCATCGCAGACCGTGGCGTTGGCGTGAACAATCGATCCCGCCGCAATGACCACACCGCGCCCGACGACAGCCCCGGGTCCGATGCGCACGTCCGGGCCGATTTGCGCCGAGGGTTCCACCATCGCCTTCGCGTGAACCCCGGGCTCCGGCACCAACGCAGCCGGGGCGAACCGTTCCAGCATGGCCGCCATGGCCAAATCGACATTGGGCACGCGGACCAGCGCCCGGCCGGGGATCGGATCGATCGCCAAGTCGTTGTTGGCCAGCGCGGCGCATGCACGGCTTTCAGGCCAGCGCCTGGCATGGGCGGCATCGCCGATGTAAGTCAGTGCATCAGCGGCGGCGCGGTCGATATCACCCAGCGAACGGATTTCCAGGTCCGCCGGCCCTTCCAGCCGACCATTCACCAGCTCGGCGACTTGCTGGGTGGTGTAAACCATCGACATCTTGCCGGGGCGTGGCGGGCGCTCAGCCGTTCCCGCCGCCCGAGAGATTGTTGAACTCGTTGTTCAGACGCTGGGTAACCGGATCGGTCAGATCCAGTCGGTCGGAGACGTAGAGCACCTTGCGCATGTTCATCATGCCGATGAGTTGCTGGGCATTGGCGCCTTCGACCTCCGGCAGCTTGTCCTTGAACAACACCAGTTCGTAGCCGTCCTGCTTGGCCACGCGCTCAATCATGCGGACCATCTTGCGGTAGATACTTTCCAGTTGCAGGGCCTGCTCCATTTCGAGTTGGCGCTGGCGGTACTTCAGTTCGACGCCGAGCTCAATGCTCTTCTTGTCCAGCGTCCCGCGCATCTTCTTGTAGGCCTCGTCGGACGGATCGAGAATTTTCATGTCGTTCTGAAGATTCACAAGTTCCTTGCGCTTGGCCTGCTCCCACTTCTGGAGGTTTTCCAACTGGCTGGACAGATCGGCCCGGATGCTCTTGCGCTCGTCGAGATTGTTCAGGACTTCCTCGATATCGACCACCGCGACCGCGGCGGGTCGGGCACTACCGGTCGCCTGGGCCGACAGATCGTTCCAGGACAGGCCGATCGTGATCACCAGAACTGCCAGGGCAATGCCGATTCCTTGACGCTTGTTCATTACCATCTCCTGTACGGGTGTTCGGTGCTTTGTCGGACCTTGCCTATACGACGCAACCGGTCCGGGGTTTTCCGATACTCAAAGAAAAAGAATACCATCTCCTGCGGGGTGGTTGTCACTGCGTTGGAGGCAAGCCGGCCTGACGCCGCCATCGGCCATTTACCGATCGTAGCCGACTAAAACGGCAGGGCCAGCGAAAAACTGAAAACGCGGGTTTCGTCGCCTTCCTCCTTCATCAGGGGGATGGCGAGATCGAAAGCGAATGGCGCCTGGCCGAGGAACGGCAGCAACAACCGTACGCCAGCGCCCGCCGATACGCGGTATTGGTCCAGTCCCAGGTCTTCCTGGACGGTGCCCGAGTCGACAAAAAACACGCCTCGGATGTATTCCTCGTAAATCGGGAAGTTGTATTCGGTGCCGAGCAGGAACAGCCACTCACCGCCGACCGCATCGTCGCCAACGGTCATGGTGTCGCTTCGAATGCCGCGTGGCCCGATCCCGCGGAAGCGGAACCCGCGGAAACTGCGGTGGCCGCCCGCATAGTACCGTTCAAAAAGCGGCGCTTCGTTGTCTTCCAGTATGTAACCGACCTCGGCACGCAGACTCAGCACGGTGCGCCGGCCGAAGAAATCTTCGTGCACCGTCCAGAACTTGTTGTAACGGGCAGTCACGCTGGTGAAGGTGTAATCCGTTCCAAATACACCGAACCGCTCGATGCCAGCGCGCGTCAGCGAGCCCTGCGTGGGAAAGATGCGGCTGTCGGTGGTATTGCGCACCACCGAAAATCCCAGTGAATCCAGCGCGCTGTCGCCTTGCACAGCCACGGCATCCACCGGTGCGTCCGCCGCCAAATCAAAAATCTCGATCGACTGGTATTGCGTTGTGATCGAAGCCGACCACACGTCGCCGAACCGTTTGCCCAGCCCCACGGTGCCGCCGACCCGTTCCTCGTTGTAATTGCCTTCAAAGGTGTCGTAATCACGCGTGCGCCAGAACAGCGAGGTGCTCAGGAAGTAATCCGAATCGTTCAGGTAGGGCTCGGAGAAGCTGACCGAGTAGTTGGACACCTCCTGGCCCGGTTGCAACGAAATCCGAAACGACTGGCCCGCGCCGCGAAAGGCCTGGCCCGAAATGAACTCGTCCCACGATTCGGGAAAATCGGCGATGTTGAAGTTGCGCTGGGACAAATCGATGGCACCGAAGATACCGGCGTCGGAGTTGATCGCGGCTCCGAAACTCAGCGATCCCGTCCGCCCTTCCTTTACTTCCACCAGCGCATCGCGCACCTGTTCATCCGGATTGCCCTGGATGGTGATCTTTGCTTCGTTGAACAGCGCCGACTGGCGTACCCGCTCCTCGGAAAGCTTCATCGCCGGGCGATCGTAGGGTCGGCCCGGCTCCAGGCCGCGCAACTGCCGGCGGATCACTTTGTCCTGGGTCTGCTGGTTGTTGCGCACGATCACATCGCCAACGATGTACCGTTGGCCTTCCCGCACGGCCACGATCAGGTCGATCACCGGTTCATCGGGGCGCGGCACGCGCCGAATCGCCACCTGCGTGCTGCCTCCCTCCGCTACGGAAAGGTACCCGATCCTCCCGTAGAGGTTCGTCACCGCTTCAACCGAATCGTTGACCGTCTTGCCTGAATAGACCGAGCCCGTTTTCAACGGCATCGCTTCACGAATCTGCGCTTCGGAGAAAATCGTCGGCCCGCTCATGGTGATGTTGCCGACGCAATACGGCTCGCCCTCTTCGACCGTGAATACAATCCGCGCGCTTTTCTGATCGTCGGATAGTTGAATACGCCGGCCGATGCGGGCATCGATGTATCCCCGCTGCGCGTAGAAGTCCCGAAGCGAGGCAATGTCCTTGTCGAGCTTTTCGTCGCTCAACTCACCTTTTTCCAGAAGGAAGAAGTATTCCTTGGTGCCGATCTTGGAATCGAGCTGGTCGCTGGTGAAGACCGCGTTGCCCTCGAAGACGACATCGCGCACCTTGACACGCGGCCCTTCGCGGACCCGGTACACCAGCACGTTGGACTCGTCCAGCGTCTGATCGTCCACTTCGACATTCGACAGGAAATAGCCGGCGTCCTTGTACGCTTCGATGATCTGCCGCTGGCCGCGCTTTATCAGGAATTCATCGCGGACATCGCCGCCGCGCAAAACGACCAGCACCAGCAGGTCCTGGTCCGTCAGCGCCTTGTTGCCGACCACCTGCACGTCGGCGAGAACCGGCTGTTCCTCGACGATGTAGTACACGGTGACCGAGCCGTCGGCGTTCTGCTTCACGTCAACCCGGACCGGCGGCTTGAAGCGTCCCAGACGGGTGATGTTCTGAATGTCGCGGGTGACGGTCTGGGGGTCGTAGGATCGGCCCGGCTCAATGCGGATCTGGTTGCGGACGAGCTGGGGATCGATGGTTTTACAGCCGAGGACCTTCACTTCGGAGACGGGTCGCCCGGCCACATCCACACCCTGTCCGCGCGCCCCGGCAACGACCAGGCACAGGCCCATGGCCGCCAGGCCGATCCAGATAGGTGTGATCCATCGGCTCACGTCGGGCTCCCGCTCGAAAAAGACGCCCTCCCATAGCCAACGGGCAGGACGTGACACGCGGCCAGTGTAGTCAGGGATTTGCGCTTACACAAGCAGTCCCAGCCGCAACTTGCGCCGCCTTCAGTGCATCCAATTGCGGAATTGGAGAAATCCAGCGGAAAAACATGACACTTATTTCCGGTCGACGCATAGGCGACATATCGCTGAAAATATCGCCATGAAATCTAATGCAAAGTCCAGGGTGTGCATGCAATTCGGACGGGCCATACGAAAACGCCGAATGGAACTGGGAATATCGCAAGAAGGATTGGCCGCTAAGGCAGGTATGAACCGGACGTATGTAGGAGATGTTGAGAGGGGGAACCGAAACATTTCGCTGATCAATATCCAGAAATTAGTGGAAGGACTAGATATGAGTCTGGCTTCTTTTATAAAAAAATATCCACTGGAATAGAGGTCTCTATGCCCCCAACGGTATCAGAAAGAGTTTCAGAAAAGCGGGATCGGATTGACCTAGACAACGTTTTATCGAAATATCCATGGCTTCACCAAGAAGGATTGGATGCGATTCTCAGCCCGGACAGCGATGGGCTGCTCTGTGGATTGTTGATGTCTCACGCACGGTCATGGCGCATCCGCGGTTTCTATGACGGGAAAGTACTGGTTTGTGATTCTCGGATCAAACCAAGCCAATGTGTATTTCTCGACATGGAAATTTTTCGATCTGGTGTACGCAGCATGGGACAACACATGCTCATGTACAATCGAAATCGCATTCCCGATGCATGGGACAATTTCGATCAGTGCCTGTCAGCCAACAATTTAAGACAACACGATGGATGCCACGACTTTCAACTGAAATACCCCTTTGGCACGATTCACTTGCTCCTGCTGCTGGTCAATCACTTCCGGAAAATCGAAATTCCCCGAACGGCTGTGGCCCCTTTGCTATTCACCGACGGCACGTATCACAATTTATTCCGATACACAGAAAACTCCCTCAACTGGCTTCATTATTTGCGTTATGATGAAGCCAACAATCCTTTATATGCGATCTTCTCAGAGGATCAATACACGCTAGATCAGTTAATGCAAGGCATGAACAACTTCTGGCGAGCTCGCGATGAAATCAGCAATGTGCCCGGTGAGCGAGGTGACCGCGTAGCAATCACACCACGGGGAGGAGACCGGAGTCCGAGAAACCTGGAGAAACACGAAGGACAATATCGCCTTCAGCAAGCTCCTAAAGAGCGCGCCGAGCAGTTCATCTCTTTGTTATCCGAGTCGACGGGTTGGCATTATAATCCATCGCATTGGTCTTGGGGCTGCTGGTCGAAATTCCTGTTTAGCGCCAGCAGTTTTCAATCGGATAAATTGCGTATCAACGGTAACAACTTCAATGCGCTGATCGACAAAAGACCCTTATCATTTGCTATGACCAGCGGGCAAAACATTGAATATACTCTTGAGGAACCCGATCAATTGGCATGATTAGAAAAGGTAGTGGCCTTCTTTTTCAAATCGCTGTCTGGCCAGATCGCAATAATCCTTGCTTATCTCAAATCCTATGAAATGCCTTCCCGCTCTGAGGGCCGCAATGGCTGTAGAACCGCAACCCATAAATGGATCAAGCACCAGTCCTTCAGGTGGGCAAAAACATAATATGACATCCAGAGGTATGGCATCCGGAAACACGGCGGGATGCTTTCGCTTGATAGAATCTTTGTCTCCCGCCATCAGATAATTCCAAATGGTTCCTCGGCATTTCGTTTTATTGATTTCTCTCCTTACTGTTTTTGTGGTTTTCCCATTCGTCATACGATTGCCGCTTCCGGTCATTGTTTTTCCACCGTGCTTGGATTTAATTTTAAGCGGCCCCTTGTCAAAATAGGCCGGGCGCTCCCCCTTCAGGAAAAGAGGGATATATTCGTGATCCACACGAAAACGATTTTTCCACCAAGCTCCCTCCGTGCCATTCTTACGATAAATAACACATTCAAACAGCTTAAATCCGATATTGTCACACCAATCAACAATCGTTCGAAAGGAGGTTAATGTTTTGCCGAAATTTTTGGTCTGGTCCTGAATGACCATGGCAGCCATACCGCCCGGTTTCAACACCCGAAAGAGCTCTTTTCCCGTAGCGTTCAGGTCGTATTGAAACCCGTTATATACCCGGGTGCCATCGTAAGGCGGAGAGGTGACTGCAAGGTCAATGCATTCGTCGGGCAGTCGCTTCATGCCCTCCAAACAATCCATGCATTGCACCGTATCAATCCATTGATTCAGAGAAACATCCGTATTTATCGCACTCATTGAAACAATTATAGCAGCATTCAAATTGCCCGCTACGGGTTTTTCCTGTCGTGCATGTCACACACACGGCACAGCAATTCAAGGGAAATGACCATTCTGCACCATTCAGAGGCCGATAACGCATTGCGGGATTGTCCCCACCCCCGTACTTTGCCGATACAAACTCGGTCCCCTTGGTTCCCAATGGAGGTTGAACCGTGCCACGAAGACGTATTGGGCGGATGTTGGTCCAGCGCGGCGTGCTGACCCAGGAACAACTGGAAGCGATTCTTTCCCGTCAGGCCGAGACCGGCCAACCCTTCGGCGCAGTCGCACTGGAGCTGTGCGGGATCAACGAGCAGGAGGTCTGGGAGGCCTGCGATCGGCAGGCGGCGGGGTTCCTGCCTCGTGTGGAACTGGCCTGCGAACCCAATGACCCGCGCGCCCTTGAGGCGATCAGCGCCGAGCAGGCCATGGACCTGGTCGCCCTGCCGCTGCGTTACGAGAAGCAATCCCTTCTCATCGCCGTCTCCGACAGCCATCTTCGCGATACCGTCCGCGCCTTGCGCGAGCGCTTCGGGGAAGACGTGCAGTTCGTCATCGCCGACCCGGACCAGATCAAACTGTTTATATGTCGGCGTTACCAATACGAACCCCCCATCGCCAGCAACACCATCAGCTCAAACTGATCCGCCTCGGCACGCAGCACCCACGAAAAACCCCGGCCAAACGACCGGGGTTTTGCCATTCTCATGCTAATAGCTGATGGCTGACAGCTGATAGTTGAAAGCTGACAGCTTCTTATCCCTTGGGCACCTCCTTGGCGCCGAGCCACGGCATCATGGCGCGCAGCTTCTTGCCAACCGTTTCGACCGGGTGGTTGCAGTCGGCTTCGTAGAGCTTCTTGAAGGTCGACAGGCCCTTGGCATATTCTTCGCGCCATTCCCTGGCGAAGCTGCCGTCCTGGATGGCGGCCAGAGCTTTCTTCATGTTTTCCTTGACTTGCTCGTCAACGATTTTCGGGCCGACGTGCATATCGCCCCATTCGGCGGTGTTCGAGATCGAGTAACGCATGTAGTCGATGCCGCCGACGTAGATCAGGTCCACGATCAGTTTCAGCTCGTGGCAGACCTCAAAATAAGCCATTTCCGGATCGTATCCCGCTTCGACAAGGGTATCGAAGCCGTGTTTGATCAGGGAAGTCAGTCCGCCGCAGAGCACCACCTGTTCACCGAACAGGTCGGTTTCGGTTTCATCTTTGAAGGTGGTGATGATGACGCCGGACCGCGCGCCGCCGATCGCGATCGCCCAGGCCATGCCGATGTCTTTGGCATTGCCCGTGGCGTCCTGCTCGACGCACAACAAACACGGCACGCCGCCACCCTTGGCGAACTCGCTGCGCACCAGGTGGCCCGGGCCCTTCGGGGCGACCATGATGATGTTCACATCCTGCGGCGGGACGATGGTCTTGTAGTGAATGTTGAAGCCGTGCGTGAAGCAGAGCGTCTGGCCGGCCTTGAGGTTCGGAGCGATCTCTTTTTCATAAACGGTCGGCTGCACTTCGTCCGGCAGGGTGACAATCATCATGTCGGCCTGCTGGACGGCCTCGGCGGCCGTGACTGGCTCGAAGCCATGCTCTTTGGCGGTATTGAAATTGTTGGTGCCGGGCAGCTCGGCAACGATCACATTCAACCCGCTCTCGCGTGCATTCTGGGCATGACCGTGGCCCTGCGAGCCGTAACCGAGCACCGCGATGGTCTTATCCTGTAACGGCGCAAGCGAGCCGTCCTTTTCATAAAGCATTTCGATAGCCATAGTTGGCCTCCTTTGTGGTCCGTATCCTGTACCTCGAAAAAACGAGCGATTAAAGGTAGCGGCGGGCCGGAGGGGGGTCAAATACAGGCGAATTGGCTGAAATAGCTCATGAACAGGCGGTGATTATGCCGTTTCAATTGACATGCACAGGTCGAAACGGATGATGGTTGGATTCGTTTTGTACTTGGAGAGGCCGTGTCATGGACATCATCGTCTGCGGAGCCGGTCAGGTCGGAGCGCATGCCGCGGAGGTTCTGGCCACCGCCGATCACGCGGTGACACTGATTGACAGTTCGGAGCAGCGGCTGGAAGCAATCGACCAGGCGCTGGACATCCGCACGCTGACGGGCAACGCCGCCAATGCTGACGTGCTGCGTGAAGGGGGGGCGGGCTCGGCGGATCTTCTGGTCGCCTGCACTGCCGGGGATGAGATCAACTTGCTCTGCGCTTCGCTGGGCAAGGCGCTGGGCGCCGGTCGCACGATCGCACGTGTTCATCACAGCGCTTACTTCAACCAGCGCGGCCTGGACTACCGTCGCCATCTCGGCATTGACAGCATGATCTGCCCGGACTACTCGACGGCTCAGGCCATCGCCGCCACGCTGCGCAATCCCGGCGCGTTGGCGATTGAAAGTTTTGCGCGCAGTGAAATCCAGATGCAGGAGCTGGCCGTCGACGCCAAGGCCCCAGCCGTGGGCAAGCGCCTGGCGGAGATCGGGCTGAAACCCGGGCTGCGCCTGGCGGCGGTCGAACGCGTCAACGAAGCGTTCATTCCAAACGCCGACACCGTGATCGAGCAGGACGATACGGTGATCCTCATCGGCGACACCGATGTGTTTGAATCCGGTCGAAACCTGTTCTCCAAATCCGACCCCAGCCGCAAACGCGTGATTCTGATGGGCGGGCCGAGCACGGCGGTCTGGCTTTGCCGGGCGCTGCATGAGCGGCGTTTTGCGATTCGCCTGTTTGAGCAGGACCCCGAACGCGCCGAGGAATTGAGTACGAAGCTGGACTGGGTCACGGTGATCCGCGACGATCCGACCGACCCGTCGGTCTTCGAGGAAGAGCACATCGGCGAGGCGGACGTGTTTGTGGGCCTGGCCGGCGATGAAGACGCGCGCAACATCATCAGTTGCGCCTCGGCGAAAAGCATGGGCGTCAAGCAGGCCATTGCGGTCGTGCAGCAACCGGGCCTGATGCACCTGCTCAAGCCGATCGGCATCGACGCGGCATTCACCCCGAAAACGCTTGCCGCACGGGAAATTGTCGGACAACTCGGCGACAAGACATTGCTGTCGCTGGCGACCGTGGCCGGGGGAACGGTGAATGTGTACCGCGCGCGCGTCGGTCCCGAAGCTCTGGCGGCGGGCAAACCGCTGCGCCAGGTGAAACTGACACCGAACTGGATGATCGCGGCCATCGAACACGGCGAGACGGTGCGCGTACCCCGTGCCGACGATGTGATCGAAGTGAACGATATCGTGCTGGTGATCGGGATGCGCGGCATGGAGGACAAGCTACGCGACATGCTCGGTTGCAATTAAGTCACCGCACATGAGTCCATCATGAACTACCGACTGACCTTCAATCTCTTTGCCAAGATGCTGGCCGGCATCAGCGTGTTCATGGCCGTGCTCGGACTGGGCGCACTGATCGATGCGCAGATGGGCGAGCCACGCGCTATCCGAGCGGAATGGGCGCTGCTGATCAGCGCCACCGCCGGTTCCCTGATCGGCGGCGGTATCTGGTGGTGGTGCCGCAAGCCCCGCAAACTCTTCGGACGGCGCGAAGCGATGCTGCTGGTGGCGATGAGCTGGATCGGCGGGGCGTTCCTGGCGGCGTTGCCTTTCTTTCTCTGGGCGCATCTGAATTTCAATCCGCTGCATGCGCAGCCGGACCACCCTTTCCTCAATCCGGTCAACTGCTACTTCGAGGCGATGAGCGGATTGTCCACCACCGGCTCAACCATTCTGACCGATATCTCCGCCGTGCCGATGAGTCTGCTGGTCTGGCGCGCGATGACGCAATGGCTGGGTGGATTGGGAATCGTGGTGTTGTTCGTGGCGGTGCTGCCGTCATTGGGGGCGGGGGGAAAGAAGATGTTTCAGGTCGAAGCGCCGGGCCCCAAACCGGAGGGCGTGTTGCCGGGCATCCGCCAGGCGGCGCGCATGCTTTGGTTGATTTACCTGGGCCTGACGATCACCGAAACGATCGCGCTGCGCCTGACGGGGATGAACTGGGCCGAGGCCTTGTGCCACACGTTCGCCACACTGGCGACCGGCGGCTTCTCCACGGAAAACGCCTCGCTGGCGCACTTCGGCCCGGGCGCACAGATCGTCACAATGGTCTTCATGATCGCCGCGGGAATTAACTTCGCCCTGTATTTCCAGGTGTTGCGAGGTAAGCCGCTTTCGATCTTTCGCGATACCGAGCTGCGGGTTTACCTGATGTGCATTGCGGTCGCGGCGGTATTGGTGATCGGTTCGGTTTACTTCATGGCGCGCCCGATCACGACAACCGCCGGGCAGGAGGTTGAGAACTCGCTCAGCAACGCCGTGCAATACGGATTGTTCACCACCATTTCCATCCAGACGACCACCGGCTTCTGCAACGCCGACTTCAACCAATGGCCCTTCCTGGCCAAAGCGGTGCTGCTGATGCTGATGTTCATCGGCGGTTCGGCCGGATCAACGGGCGGGGGGATCAAGGTGGTGCGGATCTGGCTGACGTTCAAGATCATGTGGGCGGCGCTGGAGCGCGCCTTTCGTCCCAACGTCGTGCGCTCGATCAAGATCAACAGCCGCCCGGTGGATCCGGAAATGCGCCTGGATGTGATCGCGTATGTGCTGGGTGTGGTGGTGCTGTTCGGGGCGGGCGCGGGATTGTACATGGTGCTGGAGCCGGCGGACAAAATCGACTTCACCACCGCCGCCACCACCAGCGCCGCAACGCTGTTCAACATCGGTCCGGGCCTGGCCCGGGTCGGCGCCACGGAAAATTATGCCTGGTTTACTGACGCCAGTAAGGTCGTAATGAGCGTCTTCATGGCGGTGGGGCGGTTGGAAGTGTTCGCCATCCTGGTGTTGCTCAGCCCGCGTTTCTGGCGCGGCAACTAAGGACCGGAGTCTTCTATGAAAACGATTGTACTGTTTGTGAGTCTGTGGTTTTGCGCCGCTTGTACCGCCACCGAGGGCCCCTACCTGGGCAACGGCATCAAAATCGGCGAAGTGACCGCGGACTCGGCCATCATCTGGGCGCGACTGACGAAAATACAAAACTGCGAGCCGCCGCAGTTCAATCAGCCCGGAAGCAAGGGCAAGTTGAAGCTGACCGTGAAAGCCGACTCGGGCGGCGAAACTTTCACGCGCACGGCCGCGGTGGATCCGCAACGCGACTTCACGCACCAATTCGCCCTGCGCGATCTCAAGCCGGCGACCACCTACCTGGTTTCCGTGACGCCGGAGGATGCGGAGGATCACGGCATTCAGGGACGATTCACCACTGCTGCCGCGCCGGGGCAGGCCGCACGCGTTGTCTTCACCGTCACCACCTGTCACAAGTACAAGACCATCGACAATCCGGGCAAGGGCCAGAAGATTTACCCGGCGATGCTCGCGCTCAAGCCGAGTTTCTTTGTGCACACGGGCGATATCGTCTACTACGACGGCGACCTGGAGCCGATGGCCAAATCCGTCGAGACGGCGCGCCTGCACTGGCGCCGCATGTACTCCCTTCCCAACCAGATTGAATTTCATCGCCAGGCGCCCAGCTATTTCCTCAAGGACGATCACGATACGCTGAAAGACGACTGTTGGCCGGGCCAGACCTACGGCGAGTTGACCTTTGAACAGGGCTTGGCGATTTTCCGCGAGCAGGTGCCGATGGGCGAAAAGACGTACCGCACGATTCGCTGGGGCAAAGACCTGCAAGTCTGGCTGCCCGAGGGGCGCGACTTCCGCAGTCCGAACACCATGGAGGACGGGCCGAACAAAACCATCTGGGGCAAGCAGCAGATGGCGTGGTTCAAGCGCACGGTTGCCGAATCGGATGCCACGTTCAAAATCCTGGTCAGCCCGACTCCGGTCGTCGGTCCGGACCGCGCCAAGGGGAAAAACGACAACCATTCCAACGCCGCCTTCAAGCACGAGGGCGACCTGCTGCGCAGGTTCATGGTTAAAAACAACATGATCTCCTGCTGCGGCGATCGCCACTGGCAGTACCACACGGTGGACGATGAGACCGGTTTGAAAGAGTTCAGCTGCGGCCCATCCACAGACAAACACGCGGGGGGCTGGAGACCAGGCAACAAGACCGAGGAACACCGCTTCCTGCGGGTGCGTGGCGGTTTCCTCTCGGTCACGGTGGATCGCATCGACGGCAAGTCCACCGCCATCTTCCGCCATCACGATGTCGACGGGAATGTCGTCAACGAGGTGCGCCTTGCACGGTGAGGATCGTTACATTTGATACAGTAGGTGCAGGCGTCATAAATCCTTCATTCTTCCCCTCGGTATTTCCAAGGCAATTCAATTAAGTAGTCATTGACTTCGTCCGATGGTAGGAACATTGGCCGGTGCGCGCAGGCCGCCCTCCGAAGGAGGAGATCAAGGCGGCCGGCACCCGGGGATAAGGATGAAAATGTCATGCGCACTGTAAGTATTTTCCTGATTGTCACTGGGGGATATTTCGGATTCCTGGCCGCTGTCGACCTGGCCAACGCCGTTCGTAATCAGCAGGACCTGATCCTGGCCTCGCAGGCCGTGATGTACCTGTTGCTTTGCGGAGCGCTGCTCGTGGCCAGTTCCGTCCTCTATCGCATTGGAAACAACGTGGCGCGGCTTGCCGGGGCGCAGGAAGAAGGTCACCGCTCCAGCCAGAGCCCGGAGTCCACCTCGTGTCATCGCTCTGTACCGAATGAACAAGCCGGAACCTCTCACTCGCGCCATCCCGGCCAACTGCCCCATCCTCCGGGAACCAACCAGACTTACCTGGTGAAGCTGGACCTGTGCCAGTTGCTTTACAACCGATGGATCGCTCAGGGTTTGGAAGGCGACGAAGACACGGTGCGCCAGTGGCTGGCCGAGCAGGGCATCGTGGAAACACCCGACGGCTTCCTGATGGACGACAAGTCACTGAAACAATTCAAACAAGGCGAAGTGATTATTTGTCGGGCTGTGGCACGCAACAACATCAATCTCGAAGATCGCCGATTGCAGTCGGCCCGTCGACGCGCTTACGAAAACATGCGCGAGACTTGATCGAACTTCAAGACTTCACATCAACCTAACGCTTCCATCAATTTGCGCACCCGGTTGATATCCACCGGTTCGGTCGCTTTGCCATCGTGCTTCAGCGATGAGCCGACGATGAAGCCGTCGGCCAGTTCGGCCAGTTCACCGATGTTTTGCTGCGTCGCCCCCGAGCCGATCAGAACCGGACAGTCGCCCGTCACGGACCGCACGGATTTCAACTCGTACAGGTCGATCTCCCGGCCGGTACCCGAACCGCTGACGATCAACGCATCGGCATTACCGCGGCGGACCAGGTCTTCCACTTCCTGATCGAACGGAATCGACGCCAGGGGCGCCGAGTGCTTTACGTTCACGTCGGCGAAAACGGCAATCTCCGTCCCGCTCAGCGCTGCGCGATCACGCATCAGATCGGCGGCGATGCCCTCGATGATCCCCTGGTCGGTCACGCGCGCACCGGTCAACACGTTCACGCGCACCCACTGCGCGCCCACGGCATGGGCCACGGCCAGGGCACTGCGTCCGTCGTTGCGCAACACGTTGATCCCCATCGGTAAATCGACGTGCTGACGCAACCGCGCTGCAATGGCGGTCAGGTGCGCTACAACGCGCGGCGGGACGCGATCCTTGTGAAACGGAATGTCGCCGAAGTTTTCCAGCATCAGCCCGTTCACACCCCCCTCGGCCAGGGCCTGCGCATCGTGCAGCGCCGCTTCGTGGACCGCCGCCAAGTCGCCGTCGTATCCAGGCGCCCCGGGCAACGCACGCAGATGCACCATGCCGATGACCGGCCGGGCGATGTCCTGAAAGATATCGCTGAGCATGTTGTTCATGACATCACTATCGCATGGCCGGCTCGCCGTGAAAAGTCCCCTTCAACGCCCAGCCGATGCCGCTGTCGTCTGTCGAATCCTTCGCGGCCCAAAGACCGGACCGAGCGACAAAAAGAAATGCACACTCACCGCAGCAGGTTGTATTTGAAGATACACCACAGGGCGCGCAGGCCGTCTTTCCAGCCGATCTTCTTCCCCTCTTCGTACGTGCGCCCGGCGTAGCTGATGCCCACCTCGTAAATCCGCAGGCGCGAACCGTCCGGCTTGCGGTAACGCGCAAGCTTGGCCGTGATCTCCGGTTCGAAACCGAAGCGATCCTCCTCGATGCCGATAGTCTCCAGCACCTTGCGCGGGAACACCTTGTAGCAGACTTCCATATCGGTCAGGTTCAGATTGGTCAGCATGTTGCTCAGCGTGGTGAGCATGCGATTGCCGAGCGCGTGCCAGAAATACAGGACGCGATGACTCTGGCCGCCCTTGAACCGCGAGCCGAACACCACATCGGCCCGCCCCTCGGCGATCGGTTGGATCAGCCGGTGGAACTCCATCGGATCGTACTCGAGATCGGCATCCTGCACGATGACATATTCGCCCTCCGTCACGGCGAAACCGGTGCGCAATGCCGCGCCCTTGCCGCGGTTCTGCTCGTGTCGAAGAACGACGACCTGCGGATCATCCTTGTACGCGGCGAGTCGATCGCGCGTGCCGTCGCTGGAGCCGTCGTCCACCACGATGATCTGCGTATCCAACGCCAGCTCGCGCACACGGGCAACGATGGCGTCGATTGTCGACGCTTCGTTGAAAACCGGGATGACCACCGATAAGCGCATGGTTGATGCATCCGGATCATGCGGTGCGAACAATCATGCTATACAATCGCCGCGTCCATGCCCAGTGACAGGACGCCGAGATGCCATGCAATCCACGAGCGACGCGGGGCTACGGTCTGCTGGAGGGCTTGCTCGCCCGTCAGCGCATGCGACGCGCCGAAAAGCTGATTGATCCGGCCCACCGTACCGGACGACTGCTCGACTTCGGCTGCGGCCGCTTCCCGCTGTTCCTGTCGCGCGCCCGTTTTCACGATAAATACGGCCTCGACCAGCACATCGACGAATCCGCACGGTTTGAAGGCCTCGACACCAACGTCACGCTCAAACGCTTCGACATCGACAAGCAGGATCGCCTGCCTTTTGATGACGATTATTTCAACGTGGTGACCATGCTGGCCGTCTTCGAGCATTTGAAAACAGAACGGCTGGTCATCCTGCTCAGCGAATTCGCGCGCGTGCTAAGCCCGGGCGGGCAATTCATCATGACCACCCCCGCACGCTGGGCCGAGCCGGTGCTCGATGTGTTGACCCGGCTTCGCCTGGTCAGTGCCGAGGAAATACACGACCACGAAACCTGCTACAACCGTCGAGGCATCCGCCGGCTGATCGACGCCACGGACCTGGCCGGAGGCGAATACCGCGATGGATCGTTCGAGCTGGGCATGAACCTCTGGGTCACGGTGCGACGATGAGCGATACACCCAAGCCAAAGCGACCGCTGCGCAGGATCGTCAGCATCGTGCTGCGTGTGTTGATCGCCGCGGCGGGGCTGAGCATCGTCGCCTTCCAGTTGACCTGGCGCGACAGCGTGGAAATTCCCGGGTCTTATGAAATCGCCCCCGGTGTTCTGACCACGGACAGCGTCGAACTGCCCATCGTTGAGCGGACCGAAGCGCAAGTTACCGTCCGCTACGAGGAGAAGACGATTGTCATAGCGACCGAACAGTTGACCGCCGACGAGAGCGGGCCTCGATTCAAGCCGGGGCTGATCAGCACGTTCGGTTCGGCGGATGTGAAGTGGATTCTACTGGCCTTTCTGGTCAACTTCGCGATTTATCCGTTGCAGACCGCGCGCTGGGGTGTGTTGATGAAAGCGCGCGGCCTGCCGGTCCGCCCCTGGCAGACGTTCCGCATTTTCATGGCCGGGCTGTTCTACAGCAGCTTCATGCCGGGCATGACCGGCGGAGATGTGTTCAAGGCCTACTACGTGGCGCGCCATTCCGATCGAAAGGCCGATGCGATTGTCAGCATCCTCGCCGATCGTTTTACGGGTCTGGTGGGGCTGGTGATTCTCGCCTCGCTGGCTGCGGGGGTGGCGCTGTCGATGGGGATGGACGATCCGACCACGCGCACCGCCGGTCAGACCGTCGCCGTGGCCGCAGTGATTTTCATCGTCGCCGCCGCGATTTATTTCACTCCATTTCTGCAGCGTCTGTTCGGCATGCACTTCGTCTCGCGTCTGCTGCCTCGGCGCGGTCCGGTGGCTGCGGCCAAGCAAGCCGTCGCCGCGTACTCCGATCACAAGGGCGCGGTGGTATTGAGCGTCGGGCTCGGGGTGATCGTCCACGTGACCATTATTCTTGCCGCTCTGATCAGCGCGCGAGCCGTCGGCATGGAGACCGGGACCATCAAGTTCGTCGCGTTGATGCCGCTGGTGGTCATGGCCGGATCGCTGCCGCTGTCGTTCATGGGGTTGGGATTGATCGAACCGACGGGCGTGGCGCTGCTCGGTGAAACGGGCGTGGCCTCCGTCAACCAGATCGTCACCATGCTCGTTCTGATCCGCGTTTACCAAGTGGCGTGGTCCGCGGTGGGCGCGGCGTTCGTCATCCACGGCGGGCTTACCCTGCCGGGCAAGGAAACGCAAAGACATCCAGATACCCAGGCGCAAAGGTGCGCAGAAAGAACCCATTCTGATTTGTGATTTATGATTGCTGATTTACAACTCGTATATGCCGTTGCCGATTGAGCAATCCCAAATCAGCAATCCCCCGGCGTTCTTGGTGGCCTACGACTTCGCTTCCTCGGCTTCGGCCCGCTCGACTTGCTGCTGGTAGCGGGCGCGGTTGGTGCGACCATCCATCAAGACGTGCACGCGGTGGCGATGTTCTTCGGGAATCGTTTCGTCGATCTGCTTGCGCGCCTGGCCCATGTGCGTGCGGCGCGACAGGTGCACCAGCACGACGTTCTCGCATTCCACCTCGTCCAACAGCGTCACCAGGTGGTCCAGGTGCAGATGCTTGCCGACTCGGGCGCGGTCTTTGTGGTCCGGTTCGGTGAAGGTGCATTCGCAAATCAGGATTTTCGCTTTGCGTACATCTTCACGCCGGAAATGCCGACCCGGCGAAGTATCACCCATGTACGCCACCAGCGGCACTTCCATGACGTACGTGATCTCCGTGCCGCCCTGTTTGATTTCGAGGAGCTTTTCCTGCGGCAAGCCGGCGAACTCCGGCCGCAGCTTCGATCGCTTCTCCACGATGCCGTAGCCCAGCGAGGGTACGGTGTGGTCGGTATCGAAAGCGCGCAGGAAGATGTGGTTCTTGATCTCCAGTTCGTCGCCGTTGACCATCGAGCGCACCTTGTAGGGCGTGCGCTGGGCCTCGATATCCACCCACGCTTCCATGAGCCGATGGATCGGCTGCTCCAGTGAACGGTGACAGATGACCGTGCCCACGCCCATGCCCTGGAAGTGGCGCTGGCTGAAGTAGTAGGACAGTCCCGCGGCGTGATCCATGTGGCCGTGGCTGAGCGCGATGAACGGACTGGTCAGCGCGAGGCGCGGGCATCGTCCGACGTCAAAACAGACATCCAACTCGGGCACCTGAATGCAGGTCTCCTCGCCGGCAATGGAATAACCCTGAATGCGATAGGGGGGGAAAAAAAGAAAGCCCGTCTGGGGCTGCCGGGGCGGCTCGCTGGGAATCACTGCAAGGCCTCCGTCTGCCGCTTTCGCGGAAAAGGGGCGGAAAAGTTACCGACAACAGTGTAGAACATCGGCCGGTTGGTAGCCAGTGGCCAGTCGCCGGTCGCTTGTGGATGACAAACCTTCGCTAGACATCGACGACCGATAACCCCAAACTAGCTGGCCACCAGTAACCCGCTACCAGCCACTACCCATGCGTATTGTTCTCATTACCGATGCGTGGAAGCCACAGGTCAACGGCGTGGTGACCACCTGGTCGCACGTGCGCGATGAATTGACCGAAATGGGCCACACCTTTGAAGTGATTCATCCGGCCCTGTTCCAAACCATCACCGCACCGCGCTACCCGGAAATCCGCCTGGCGCTGTTCTGCGGGCGCGAGTTGGATCGCCGACTGCGCGAACTCGACCCGCAAGCCATTCACATCGCCACCGAAGGCCCGCTCGGCATGGCCGGACGACGCTGGTGCCTCAAGCGCAACCGCCCGTTCACCACCAGCTACCACACGCAGTTTCCGCAATACCTGCGCGCGTACTTCAAAATCCCGATGGGACCCACCTACGCCTTCCTCCGCCGCCACCACGGCAGAGCCGAGCGCACGCTGGTGCCGACGATCTCCATCCGTGAAGAACTGATCGAAAAGGGATTCGATCCGGACAAGTTGATCGTCTGGACGCGCGGCGTGCGACACGACATCTTCCACCCCTATCCCAATGACACCGACACCCTGGCCGAACTGCCGCGACCACGCTTCATTTACTGCGGCCGGATCGCCAAAGAAAAAAACATTGAGTCGTTCCTGTCGCTCGACCTGCCCGGCTGCAAGGTGATGGTCGGCGACGGCCCGGCGCGCGCCGCCCTGGAACAGAATTACCCCGACGTGCACTTCGTCGGTTACAAAACCGGCGAGCCGCTGGCGCGGCACATCGCCGCATGCGACGTGTTCGTCTTCCCCTCGCTGACCGATACGTTCGGCGTCGTCATGATCGAAGCGATGGCCTGCGGCTTACCCGTCGCCGCGTATCCCGTCACCGGCCCGCGCGATGTGGTGACCGATCCGGTCGTGGGCTGTCTTGATGACGATTTACAAACCGCCGCCGAGCGCTGCCTCGAACTGGATAAACAAAAGTGCGTCGACTTCGCCCGGCAATTCACCTGGCAACGCGTCGCACAAATCGTCCTGAACAACCTGGCCACATAGCCGGTTCAGCATGAACCGGTATGCAGGTCCGGCATATTCAGACCTGCTTCATCAATTCATCCAGTTTCTTGCCCGTCGGGTCGTAGCGTTGGGCGATGGGGGCGCGGCGGCCGAAGCCGAACGCCCGGCCGGTCACCTTCAGCACCGGCGCGGCCTGCTTGCGCTTGTATTCGTTGCGATCGATCAGCGCGACGATGCGACGCACCGTTCGCGGATCGTAACCGGTTCGGTCGATGATGCGGTCGGCCGACTGCTCGCGCTCCACGTAACGATCGACGATTTCATCGAGCTGATCGTACGGCGGCAGGGAATCCTGATCGGTCTGATCCGGTCGCAACTCGGCGCTGGGCGGCTTGGTGATGGTGTCCCGCGGTATGACGAGCTTGCCGGCACGCTGCGTGAGCGGGCAGTCGGGCGTGTTGATCCACTCGGCCAATTCGTAAACCATCATCTTCGGCAGGTCGGCGATGACGGCCAGTCCCCCGGCCATGTCGCCGTAGAGCGTACAGTAGCCGGTGGCCAGTTCGCTCTTGTTGCCGGTGGTCAGGGCGAGGGCGCCGAATTTATTGGAATGGGCCATGACGACGATGCCGCGCAGCCGGGCCTGGATGTTTTCTTCCGCGATGCCGGGCTGGGTGTCGGCGAACATCGGCGCAAGCATGGATTCCATCGCGGCGTGGGCCGACTCGATCGGCACGGTATGGAAGCTGATACCAAGGTTTTCCGCCAACACCTGCGCATCGGTTTTCGAGCCGGAAGACGAGTAGCGACTGGGCATGGAGATGCCGGTGACGTTCTCCGGGCCGAGCGCCGCGGCGGCGATGCAGGCGACAACCGCCGAATCGATCCCTCCGCTCAACCCGAGCACGGCCGTGGCGAAGCCGCACTTGCGCGCGTAATCTTTCAAGCCGAGCGTCAGTGCGGAAAAAACCTCCGCCATTTCGGACTTCGGGTTTCGGGTTTCGGGTTTTCTCTCCTTCCCTTCGTCCCTCTGCCCCTTTGTCCCTTCCCCCCTTCCCACCCCCACATCCACCACCAGCAAATCCTCTTCAAACGCCTTGGCCTGTCCGATGACGCTGCCGTGGGCGTCGATCACGCAACTGTTGCCATCGAAGATCAGCTCGTCGTTGCCGCCGACCTGGTTGACGTAGACCAGCGGCAGGCCGTAGCGCTGCGCGGCACGGCGGAACAGTTCGCGCCGGAAAGCGGGCTTGCCGATCGTAAACGGCGAAGCGGAGCAGTTGATGAAGATGTCCGCGCGTTGCTCGGCCAGTTGCTGGATTGGATTGTCGTGGTAGAGCTGGCGCTGGTGCATGTCCGGATCGTTCCAGAGATCCTCGCAGATGCTGATGCCGAGTTGCGCGGCGTTGATTTCGATGGGCGCGGGTCGGGGGCCCGGCTCGAAGTAGCGCGTTTCATCGAACACGTCGTACGTCGGCAGCAGGGCCTTGACGTGTGTGGCGACGATTCTCCCCTCACGGCAGACGGCCGCGGCGTTGTACAACGTCAAACCCGTGTCCGAGGGATTGGCGCACGGGTAACCGACCACGGCGGTAATGGGTCCGCAGCGCTCGGCGATGTATTGCACCGCGCGGGCGCACTGGGCGATCACATGCTCCTTGAGCAGCAGGTCCTTCGGCGGGTAGCCGATCACGGCCAACTCGGGGAAGGCGATCAATTCGGCCTGCTGTTCGGTGGCGCGGTCGATCGCGGTGAGGATCAACCGGGTGTTGCCGGCAATGTCCCCGACGGTCGGATCGATCTGGGCCAATGCGATGCGCATGGATAGTTTCCTGCTGCCGGTTATCAGTTTCCGGTTTCCAGTTACCGGTGTCCAGCCATAGCGACATTCTTTCTGTTTGTACGTCGGGCGGATACAGTAAGTGCGTATGAACGAAACGAAAAGCGGCAACGTGAACGATGCGGCGGGATGCAGGCGGTTGGCATGGGCCGGTCCCCGGGCCACGCTGTGGCTGATCCTCGGCGTGCTGGCATTACGGCTGGTGTACCTGGGCGCGATCAATCCGTACGAACTGGCGGGCGATGAGGCGCACTACTGGGAATGGTCGCGCCGGCCCGCGCTCAGCTATTACTCCAAGGGGCCGGGCGTGGCGTGGACCATCCTGGGGTCCACCGCGCTGCTTGGCGATACGGAGTTCGCCATTCGTTTTCCCGCTGCGCTCTGCGGCGCGCTGGCCATGGCGGGGGCGGCCCTGCTCGGCGTGTCGATCACGCGCGATCGGCGAACCGGCTTCTTCTGCGCCGCGGCGCTGGCGCTGGTTCCTGCGTTCGCTGCGTACTTCCAGTTCATGACCATCGATGCGCCGTTGATTGCCTGCTGGACATGGACGATCTGCCTGGCGTGGCTGATATTCGACCGATGGGAACAGGGCAAAACCGCGCTGGGTTTATGCGCTGCGATGGGGGTTGTGCTGGGAATTGGCTTTCTGTTCAAGTACACGATGGCGCTGCTTCTACCGGGCCTGTTGGTATACCTGCTGCTGATGCGCAAGCGCTTGCATTGGGGGCGCGGGGTAGTGGGATTGCTTGCGATGTTGTTGGTCTTCTGCGTGACGATCAGCCCGGTATTGATCTGGAATCACCAGCACGGTTGGCCGACCGTCGCTCACCTGCTGGGGCATTTGGGCGTATCGGGCGGGGATGTGCAAATCAAGACGGGCGAAGCGCATCCGTACAATCCCATGTGGACGTTGTTGCTGATTGCGGGTCAGTTGCTGGCGGTGGGACCGATTCTTCTTGCGTTGATGGCGATGGGGCTGCGCAAGGCGGGAAGGGAACGCCGGGAGCAGCCGCGCCACTGGCGCGGCGCGCAACTGATGTTCTGGTGCGCGTTGCCGACGCTGGCGTTTTACCTGGCCGTCAGCTTCTTCGATCGTCCGGAGGCCAACTGGCCGACGCCGGCCTGGGTTTCGCTGGCGATTTTGGTCGGCATCTACGTCGGGCCGGAATTGCAGCGTTATTACGCAAAAATCGCCGCCTGGTGTGCCTTGCCGGAACCGCGCCCCAAGGAAGGTTTCTTCCGGAGAAAGCCCGAGACCCTGTGGCAGGTGTTCTGGCACTGGTCGGTGGGTTGGGGGATCGTGATGGCGTTGGGCATCGCGTTCGGTATTTACGCGCGCGATTTGCCATTACTCCGCGAGAGTTCGGGATGGAATCGCATCACCGGCCACCGCGCTCAGGCCATGCGCGTGCATCATTTTGCCGATTCCATTGCGGAGCACACCGGGCAACGCCCGCCGGTTTTCGTCGATCACTACGGCAAAACTTCCCTGATGGCTTTTTACCTGCCGGATCAGCCGGTGGTGTACAGCGCCGCGTCGAGCGTCGGGCAGCGCAAGTCCGCATACGATATGTTCGAAGATACCGACATTGCCGCGCCGGACCTGATGGGCCGGGCGGTGATTTGCGTCGGCGGTCACCCGAGTAAATGGACGAAAAACCTGCGTTTCGATCGGCTGCAAACGCTCGACGAAGAACGCCAGATTTACCTGGGCCACGGCTACGCGGGAATCCAATCGAAGGAACAAGGCGATGACTGAAGCCCGTCCCCGACATCGACAGTTCAGTCTGTTGCGCGTGGGAGGGTTTGTGGCGTTGTTCGCCATCGTTCTGGCGGTGTTGCTCTACTTCGACCGCGAGGTGTACCTGGCGGCACAGCAGTACCGGGACCGCGAGCGCGACTGGTCTCGCTTTTTGCGCATCATGGGTTGGGCGCCGACGTGGCTGATCGCGGCCGCGGCCATGGCGCTGGTCGATACGCGTTACTGGCCGAAGCTCAACTGGCGCTCGTGGACGCGCTCGATCCTGCTGCTGATCGGCATGGGGGGTACGGCGGGACTGGCCGAGCTGTTCAAGATCATTGCACGGCGGGTGCGCCCCGGGGAGGTGGATGGGTGCACGGTGGTGCGCCCCTGGCTGGAGGACACATTCAGCAGTTCGGGCCTGGCGATGCCATCCAGCCATACGGCCGTGGCGTTCGGCGCCTGCCTGATGCTGTGCCATATTTATCCGCGTGCATCGGTGGTCTGGATTGCCCTGGCGCTGGGGTGCGGGGCGACGCGCGTGTTGGCCGGCGCTCATTTTGCATCGGATATCTTCGTTGCCGCGGCCCTGGGGTGGGTCGTCGTCCGCACCACGTGGTATTACCACGTGCAGGGGCGCGACGAATTCGCTCAAATCGCGCCCGAAGCGATCCCCTGAACGCACGGAGAATTTGTCATTTTTTCATTGACGGTGGGTCGGTCATACCGAAAAATATGAATGTCGGCGCCAACCGATGCGTCCTACGCGGCCAACCCGCAAGACCGGCGCATCGGCCACCCCGACCGCCCATCGGCAATCACCTCGCTGAGGGGCGATGGGCCCGGCAAGACGTTGCCGGGCGAAAAGAGTCCGGCGGCCCGGTGGCGGATACGGGTGTTGGGCCCGACCGCTACGAGCGGGCGACGGCTGGAAAATGCTCTTAGAAAGGAGGTGATCCAGTGTCTAACTGTATAGGTGGGCTGCTGATCTAGGCAGCTTGACGGAACTGCCTGATCCGCAGCCCGTCCCCAACGACAACGTGTTGCCCGCGTCGGCTAAACCCCGGCGCGGGCTGTTTTTTACCTGTATTCACCCCCTTCCATCCCCAATGCTGTCTTGCATTGTCTTCATACCGACCTTTGCGAAAACTCACAGGATTTTTATACTGGCCGGTTCGCCGATCCGGCCGCGGAGCCCTGTGGCCGCTGAATGATCCCCCCTTGGCGAGGTTGGAGGTACCGATGTCCGCTTACACCACCGAACAAATCCGCAATATCGCCCTGACCGGTCACGCCGGGGCGGGGAAGACCATCCTCACCGACGCCCTGCTCCACGCTGCCGGCGTGATCCCGCAAATCGGCGCAACCGAAAAGGGTTCGACCGTCAGCGACTTCGACGATCAGGAAAAGGAACGTCAGCACTCGCTGTACGCGGCGATCTGCTCGCTCGATCACGGCGGCGCGCACATCAACCTGATCGACACCCCCGGCGCACCGGACTTTTTCGGCCATGCCCTGGGCGCGCTGCCGGCCGTGGAAACCGTGGCCGTCGTGGTCAACGCCCAGTCCGGCATCGAGATGATCACGCGCCGCATCATGGAACGCGCTGAGCAGCGTCAATTGCCCCGCTGCATCGTCATCAACAAGATCGACGCCGACAACATCGACCTGCCCGGCGTGGTCAATCAATTGCAGGAATCGTTCGGACCGGCGTGCAAACCGTTCAACCTGCCGTCCGGCGGCGGCGCCGGCGTGGTGGACGTGTTCAACAAGGCCGAGGGCGAAGTCGATTTCTCCGACGTTGAGTCGGCGCACACCGCCATCCTCGACCAGGTGGTCGAAGTCGATGAAGAACTGGCCATGCTCTACCTCGAGGGCGAGGAGCTGAGCAAGGAGCAGATTCACAACGTGTTCGAGCAGGCCCTGCGCGAAGGGCACCTGATTCCGATCCTGTTCTGCTCGGCGAGGACCGGCGCGGGTGTGAAGGAACTGGCCGACTTCTTTGCGCACTTTGCACCCAGCCCCAAGGAGGGCAACCCCCGCCCGTTCATCAAGGACTCCGGCGAAGGCGCCGAGACATTCGTCCCGCAGCCCGATCCGTCGGGACATGCACTGGCGCATGTGTTCAAGGTGGCGATCGACCCGTTTGTCGGTCGGCTGGGCGTGTTCCGCATCCACCAGGGCACCATCACCAAGGACACCCAGCTCTACATCAATGACGCCAAAAAACCCTTCAAGGTCGGTCACCTGTTCAAGCTGCAAGGCAAGGACCACAAGGAAACCAACGCGGGCATCCCCGGCGATATCTGCGCCGTGGCGAAAGTGGAGGAGATCGACTTCGACGCCGTGTTGCACGATTCGGCCGACGAAGCCGGCATCCGCCTCAAGCCCATCGCCTTCCCGCAGCCAATGCACGGCCTGGCGATCACCGCCAAGAGCCGCGGCGACGAGCAGAAAATCGCCAAGGCCCTGGCCGCCATCGACGCCGAGGACCCCTGCTTCAAGATTGAGCGGCCGGGCACGGGCGAGACGGTGATTCGCGGCTTGGGTGATCTGCACATGCGTGTGATCCTGGACAAGATGAAGAATCGGTACAACGTGGAAGTGGACACCAAGCCGCCGCGCATCGCGTATTGCGAGACCGTCCAGGGCGAGGCCTCGGCCCAATACCGCCATAAGAAACAGTCCGGCGGCGCAGGGCAGTTCGGTGAAGTGCACCTGAAAATCTCCCCCCTGCCCGAGGATTCGGAGTTCCGTAAGATCAACGGCGGGAACGGACTTGAATTCGTCAACGACATTTTCGGCGGCGCCATCCCCGGCCAGTTCATCCCTGCCATCGAAAAGGGCGTCAAGCAGATCATGGGCGAAGGCGCCATTGCCGGGTATCCGATGCAGGACATTCGCGTGTCGGTCTACGACGGAAAGTACCACCCGGTGGACTCGAAGGAAGTGGCGTTCGTCACCGCGACGCGCAATTGCATGAAGAAGGTGGTGTCCGAGGCCCGGCCCGCCATCCTCGAGCCGATCGTTAACCTCGAAATTACCGTGCCCGATCAGAATATGGGCGACATCGCCGGCGACCTGTCCTCGAAACGCGGTGGAATCCAGGGCCAGGAAAACATCCCCGGCGGGATGATCGTCATCAAGGCCCAGGCCCCGCTGGCCGAACTGGGCAACTACCAGTCGCAGCTTAACTCCGTGACCGGCGGGCAGGGCTCCTACTCCATGGAACTGAGCCACTACGATGCGGTGCCGCCGAACGTCCAGCAGCAACTGATCGCCGCGTTCAAACCGAAGGAAGAGGACGATTAAAAGTCCTGAGTCCCGAGACTTGAGGCGCTAAGCCGGGTGCGCAGCCCCGAGCGAGCGCAGCGAGTCGAAGGGCGGAGCCCCGGGTAGGAAAATGAACGATTACCGATTCAACCGGCGCGCCACCGCGCCGATTTTTTTACGCAGGAACAAAAAGCAAAACAGGGTAGAGATGGACCCATCCTTGCCGCGCCGGCGTCATTACGGTTGAATAGTCTGTCTTGGCCAAGCCAACACCCCATCGGAGCAGCATCATGACCTCACAAGCCGGTTCGTTCGTCGCTGAGTGGCTCGGTGTTCTTCTCGTATTCAGTCTGATGCTCATCGGGCCGGATGCGTGGTTCGCAGCGTCCGAAGCCGCAGCGGGATTGCCCGTACCCGAGCGCGGCTTCGTCAGCGACACGCCCGCTGAGACCTGGGAGCAGGGATTGATCAGCGGCAACGGCGCCATCGGCGCCAATGCCCTGAGTCGACCGCTCGACGAGACGATCATCTTCACGCACGAACGAATGTTTCTGCCGATGGGCAATCCCGTATGTCCGCCCGACACCTCGGCGCGCCTCTTCGAGGTGCGCCGGTTGATCGATCGCGGCCTGTACGATCAGGCGGTGATTCATGCGTTCAAACTCTCCGGACAGGACGGCTTTATGTATCCCGATCCGTTCGTCCCGGCGTTCGACATGCGCATCAAAACGTCGGCGAAGGGCGCGGTGCGCGATTACATGCGCAGCGTCGATTTTCAGACCGGCGTGGCCGCCGTTCACTGGGCCGACGACCGCGGCGCATTCGAGCGGCGGCTTTTCGTCTCGCGCGCCGACGGCGTGGCGGTGCTGCAAATCACCGGGCCCGGCAAGGGCGCGATCGACTGCTCCATGAAGCTCGCTCCCCGACAACTTAGCCCGAAGGTCGATCCCAAAACCATTGAACACTCCAATGCGCGGTTCAAAACGCACGTTCATGACATCCAGGCCGAGGCGGACACGTCGCACTTGACCTTCACCAACAAATTCACCAAGGCCTACCCGGGCAGCATCCAATCGATGGACGGCGTGGCGCGCGTGGTTGCGCCGGGCGCAAAGGTCACCGCCGAGGGCGACACGATGACCATTCGCGGCGCGGACCGCGTGCTGGTATTGCTGCGGCTCGATCCGGTCTACAAAGCGGATACGTCCACGCTCGATGCGATCAAACAGATGTTGGGCGAGCTCGATCCCGACTACGATGAACTATTCAAGCGCCACGCGGCGATTCACGGGGAAATGTTCAACCGGATGCGGCTGGACATCGGCGGCGGAGCAGACCACAAAAAGACCACCGAGCAACTGCTCGAACAGTCCACCAACGAAAACCTGTCCCGCGCGCTGACTGAGAAATGCTTCGACGCAGGACGGTACAACATCATCTCCTGCATCGGCGAACTGCCGCCGACGTTGCAGGGCGTGTGGGCCGGGCATTACGTGCCTTCCTGGGCGAGTGACTTCACGCAGAACGGCAACGTCCCCTCGGCCATCGCCGCGCTGATGCGCGGCAACAACCCCGAACTCATGCTGGCCTACACCGGTTACATCGAATCGCTCGTGCCCTACCTGCGCGTCAACGCCCGCAATATCTTCGGCGCGCGCGGTCACCTCCTGCCCTCACGCACCAGCACGACCGGTTACAACAACGCGCTGGCTCCGAAGTTCGCCGGGGGGATGTGGGTGGCCGGGTCGGCGTGGGCTGCCCACTTCTTCTACGACTACTACCTCTACACCGAAGACAAACAGTTTCTCGTCAAGCATGCGATGCCCTTCATGGAAGAGGCGGCGTTGTTCTTCGAGGATTACCTCTACGAAGGGCCGGATGGTAAGTGGGTCTTCAATCCCTCGACCTCGCCGGAGAACTTCCCCTCCAACACGGGCTCGCAGGCCTGCCTCAACTCCACCATGGATATCGACGCCCTGAGAGAGTTGCTGACCAACCTCATTGAAGCGTCGCACATGCTCGGCGCCAATAAAGACAAGATCCCCATCTGGCAGAACATGCTCTCGAAGCTGCCCGACTACATGTACAACGATCAGGGGATGGTGAAGGAATGGCTCACGCCGAAGCTGGACGAAGCGCTGAACCACCGTCACTCCTCGCATCTCTACTCACTCTACGACGGCATGCCCGATTACCTGGCACGCGATGCCAAAGCCCGGGAGGGCTTCCGCAAAATCGTTGAGCACAAGCTGGAGCACCACTACAAGAAGGCGGGATTCATGTCGTTCGGCGTCGTCCAGCTCGGACAAGCCGCGACCAGTCTCGGCGAGGGCGAACTGGCCTACCAGGCGATGGTGCGACTGGTCAACAGCTACTGGCTGCACAACATGGCTTCGATGCACAACCACCGCTCCTTGTTCAACATGGACATCAGCGGAGGCATGCCGGCCGTGCTGATCAAAATGTTGCTGGAATCGGCGCCCGGCGAAGTGACGCTCCTGCCCGCCTTACCGAAACAATGGCCCACCGGCACCATCGAAGGCGCCCTCTGCCGCGGACAGATCGAAGTGGAGAAGCTGCAATGGGGGCCCGGCAAAATCCGCGTCACGCTGCTGTCCGGCAAGGATCAGACGATCACGCTGACCGCCCCCGCGGCGATCAAAAAGATCACCGGAAAAGGTCCAATCAAGGATGCAAACAGCAACAACGCCCGCCGCGTGACGCTGCCGAAGAATCAAAGTGTGATGTTTGAGATCGTAATCCAATAGCCCAGCAATGAGGATTGCGGTATCGTAGTTTCACATGGGTGAATTGCATCAACAAATACGCCAAGCCGTCTTAGAACAACGGTATTTGATCGGTTTGCATGCAGCTGACCGATTGGATGAACGGGGTGTGCCAGACTGGCAGGTTGCCGAAGGAATCGAAGATGGCGAACTACTGCGGGAAAGGCCGGAGGACACCCCCAATCCAGCCATCGAAGTCAAAGAAATCTTGCCTGATGGAACGGAAATCAAAGCTGTATGGGCATGGTTAAGCTATCATGACGTAGCCAAGCTTGTGACGGTACACTATTTCGACAGGTGATTTATGGATATCGAAGGCAAGCGAGTGAAACTGATACGTTGGATCCATGCCCGGCCCTGCGTCGTGCGCGTGGAGGTGGACGCGGTTGTGCCGCAGGGTGATCCTTCGGAACCGTGCTTTGAACCGGAAACAGTGGACTGGCTGCGGCAGGTCCACCAACGCGCCGAAGCAGGAGACTTAGACTGGCTCCAGCAAGTGGGACAAGTCTACGTGCGCCAATCCGCATGAATTGTCCCATATTCTAATCCGCCCTGCGGCAGAACCGCGGCGGGACGCCCGAATTAACCAGTTAACAAATCAACCCATTAACCAACCTCACGCCGGCTCGGTAACCACCAGGTCGATGGCGGCGGTCAGGTCGGCGGTGGCATCGAAGAACGCTTCCATGTGCGGCGCTTCGAGATGGGCTTTGAGGTGCTTAACGCTTTCCCACTGCTCCACGACCACCACCGTATCGCCATCGAGATTGTTCTGCATCTCCAGGTCCGTTGCTGCGCTGATCGTCGGGCCGTACGCAATGCAACCGGCCTCGGCCTGCACGCTGGGTACGATGGCACGGAACTGATCAAGCCATTCGTCGCGCATGCCCGGTTGAACCTTGATGGTGGCGATGACGTGGACCATGGGAACCTCCTGGGGGTGATTTGCGTCAAATTGTACCGTTGGCAATCCCAGCGAGCCAGACAGGCCGAGGGAGGGATGTTGGCCTGTCGCGGCGTAATTGGCATAATGGGCGTTCAAGTCAAGCACACTGAGAATCGACTCATGCTCCAAAGGGGAAACCGCATGAATCCCACCGCGCGCCTTTTCGTAACCGTTCTGTGGACTGCCGTCCTGGTCGGCATCGCCGGCTGTCAGCCGCGAAATAAGGCGGCGGCCCTGTTGAGGCACGACACCCCCTCGCCCGACGAACCGGCCGTGCAATGGGACAGCGCCACAGCCACCAGCACGATTTCGCTGAACACTTCGTCGACCCGGTACCGCCATTCCCTGCAAGTGAATGCGCACGTGGCGGGGCCGGCGGCATCGAACATTTTCGCCTCGAAATTCCTGATCGATCAGGCCGTCGACAGCCAGGGCCAAAGCCATGTGTCCGAGCGCGACATCTGGAATTCGGATCGCTACGGACCCCGCCTTGTTACGTATCCGCCTCGCTCGCTATCGGGCAGTTCGGGAACGTGGATCGGCAATGTGACCTTGAATGTATACGAGTTAGCGCGTGCGGGGCGCGACGTGCGCCGTATCTGTGGCGTCCTGCATCTGCTGCAGGCGACGGCGGTGGAACAGATCGACCTGCCCATCGATTCGGATGAATGGCAGACGGTCATCGGTGACATCCAGATTCGATTGCAGGTGCATCAGCGATCCGAACGAAAGACATTGACGTATGCGTTGCGATCGGCCAGCGGACAAACCTTCCAGCCGCTGGGCAAGTCGCCCTACCTGTTATCGACGGCGTGGGTCCAAAACGACGGCCAAGTGAGTCCCATCCGCGTTTACAGCAGTTCCAGCCAGGGGATCAAGCCCCTGTCGAAAATCGGCACGGTCGGCCCCATTGACCAAACGCGCTCCGCGGAAAGTCAACCCAAAGCCGTCCGCTTGATCGTGGCAACCCAAGTCAAGCCGCACGCCCTGCCATTTCAGTTTGATGACGTGATTGTCCCGGAGACCGAGTCTCCGCAGGTTGCCGGAAAAACCGAAGATGCAATTTCGTCTTTCACAGAATCTGCCAAGGGGACACAGGACATCACCGCAGCGTATCAACCCAGAACCATACAGATGACCGCCCGCAGAGAGCGCGAAAACAATTCCACGTCATACCATCTGCAGATGGGCGGAGAATTGTCCGTGACGACTTCCGGTCTCATGGCCTACCGACTGCCTGTGGTGCAATGGCTTGAAGACGGCCAGAATCAACGAATTCAAGTCGAAGAATATCAGAACAATCCGAACTTGTTGTCCGTGGGCAAAACGCGTACGAAAGAGCCGGGGTATCGCAACAGCGTCAATCTCAATCTGGCCATGGACCGCCTGCCCGAAACCGTGCGCCGGCTCGGCGGATATGTGGATATCTTCATGCCCGGAAAACGCCAAACCGTCACCGTGCCCTCGTTGGCGCGGGGAACGGAGCAGGCGATCGACGGGGATGAGCGGAAACTGATCCGGGTGGAGAGTGTCAACGCCGGCAGCAGGTCGCTGCGGGGCACCGTGGTGGTTTCCGCAACCGGGCAGCGTCCCCCCAATGCACCTCCGCCGATCAAGATCGCCAGCGTCACATTCATTGACGAAGAAAACCAGGAGCTGGCAGCCAGTTCCATCAATCCCTATTCCAGATCGACTACCACGAAGGAAAGATGGAGCATGCAGTACACGATCTACGCCAGTCCAACCAAGCCGTTCAAGCCGGTGAAAATGCGCCTGGAAATCGAACAGGACCCCGTGGCCAAGCGACTGCCCTTTGAAGCGGATGTGATGTCCGATCCGCCGACATCCAAAGACTTCTAATCAACCCCGACGGGTATTGGTGACGGTCGGTCCTCGCCATATGATGGATGACCGTCCCGTCGGAGTTGGATCATGTCCACGCTGTTGGTCGCCATTGGCGCATTCGTCGGTTTTATCGTCGCCTATCACACCTACGGGCGCTGGCTGGGGCGGAAGTTATTCCGGCTTGACCCCCAGGCCGCCATGCCCAGCCGACAACTGCGCGACAATGTCGATTTCGTGCCCAGCAAGAAGGAGGTGGTCTTCGGCCACCACTTCACCAGCATCGCGGGGACCGGCCCGATTGTCGGACCGGCGATCGCCGTGTTCTGGGGATGGCTGCCGGCGCTGTTGTGGGTTGTCTTCGGGTCGATCTTCATCGGCGCCGTGCACGACTTCGGCTCGCTGGTCATCTCCGTGCGCAATCGCGGTCAGAGCGTCGGCGAGATCGCCGGCCGAATGATCAGCCCACGCGCCAGATACCTGTTTCTGGCCATCCTCTTCTTCGCGCTGATGATCGTGATCGCCATCTTCGGATTGGTGATCGCCATCATCTTTTCACTCTACCCCGAGAGCGTGTTGAGCGTGTGGGTGGAAATCCCCCTGGCGATATTGATCGGATTCTGGGTGTACAAGAAAAAAGGAGGGCTGCTGTGGCCTTCTCTTGCCGCCCTGGGTGCGATGTACCTGATGATGTACGTCGGCAGCTACCACCTGCCGGTCGACATCCGCACCTGGTTCGGGATCGAGGTGTCTGGGAACACCTTGCCGCGCGCCATCCAGATCTGGACCGTGATTCTCCTGGTCTACTGTTTCTTCGCCTCGGTGCTGCCGGTGTGGACGTTGTTACAGCCGCGCGATTTCATTAACAGTCACGAGCTGGTTCTGGCGCTGGTGCTGCTGGTGGGTGGCTTGCTGGTGGCGGGGATGAACGGACAGGCGAACCTGTTTACCGCTGCCCCGGCAATCAGCGCCGATGTCCCCGCCGATGCACCGCCGATACTGCCCTTCCTGTTCATCACGATTGCCTGCGGGGCGATCAGCGGATTCCACTGCCTGGTCGCCAGTGGAACCTCCAGCAAGCAATTGTCCTGCGAAACGCATTCCCGATACGTGGGATACGGCGGCATGCTGCTGGAAGGGGCGCTGGCGACGGTGGTCATTCTCGCCTGCTGTGCGGGATTGGCGATGGGCAAATTTAACCGCACGGCCCTGGCCACCGCGCCCGGTGGTTTCGATTACGTGCATGCGGTGGACGAAAGCGGACAGGCCCTGGTCGGCCCCGCCGCGTGGGCTTCGGTGTACAACCCCGAGAAGAGCTGGTCCGACTTCAAACTGGCCAACAAGGTGGGCGCGTTTATCGAAGGCGGAGGGAATTTCCTGGGCTCGATCGGGATACCGCTGAAAATGGCCATCGCCATCATGGCCGTGCTGGTCGCATCGTTCGCCGCCACCACACTCGATACCGCCACACGATTGCAACGTTACGTGGTGCAAGAACTTGGTAAAAGCATGTCCATTCGTCCGCTGACGAACAAGTTCGCCGCCACGGCGGTCGCCCTGGCCACCGGCGGCATCGTGGCGATGATACCCGGCAAGCTCGGGCCCGGCTCGGGCGGATTGATCCTCTGGCCTCTGTTCGGCGCCACCAACCAGCTCCTGGCTGGCCTGGCGCTGATGGTGATCAGTTTCTACCTCTGGCGTCGCGGCTTGCCCGCATGGCTTACCGCCATTCCGATGGCGATCATGCTCATCGTGCCCGGTTGGGCGATGGCGCACCAGACCGTGACGGATTTCATACCGAACGAGAAATGGCACCTGCTGGTTTTCAGCGCATTGATCTCGTTGTTGCAGCTTTGGTTGATCGTTGAAGCGGTGCTCGCCTGGCCCAAAGCGCGCAACGTGTTGGAAGAGGCGCTGCCGCCGTTGCCGCAGAAGTGACCAGCATGCCATCAGCTGAAAGCTGTCAGCATGAAAGATTCCATCCGGCTGACAGCCGATAGCTGACAGCTTCGATAAAAAAACCCCCGTGACCTGCTCCGAATGGCCACGAGGGGTGCCACGGCTAAGAAGCCGCTGTTGCCGTGTTGAGGTTTGCTTCCACTGTACCACACCATCGTATCTGCCCGGCAGTCTGGTTTCAATGGATTTGCCGGCCAGAGATCAGAAAGACGTAAATACTTGTTAAGAATGCACTAACACGGTTATCCACACCCCAATTGACAGCCAGGAAATCCTATCCGGAATCACCTTATTTTAAGTGCTCCGGCGGCATGGGTTTGTGCCTGGTAAGTTTTATTGCGGGTAATATCTGCGCTCATTTCCTGCTGAGTTTTCCACAAAAACACTATTTTATCCACATCGAGGCCGGAATAGTCCACCTAGCCGATCCTCCCGGCATGGCCGGACATGAAAAAACCCCGCCGGAGCGGGGTTGGTCGTGCTTGAAATCGCGTTTCGGCGACGGGTCATTCGGGCATGGGCATGGGCATCGGCATCGGAGCTTCTTCGGCGCCTTGTTGCATCTGCATCATCATGCCGATCACCGCCATCATGACCTGCTTGCCCATGCTCTCAGCGGTCTGTTCAAACTCCTCCTGCGTCTTAGCCTGGGCCAACAGGTCGATGTTCGCTTCCACTGCAGCCAGCATGGGCATCATTTGGGCTTTCAACTTCGCGGTATCCAACGATTCGATGCCGCTGCGGGCTTCGGCCATCTTCTCGGCCCATTCCTCGGCCATCTCCGTGGGAATCCACTTGCCCTCGACCTTGTTGAACTGTTCCTCTTTGACCCGGCCATCGGGATCGGTCATCTTCAGCGTGGCAGAGTCGCCTTCGGACTTCATCAACTCCACTTTGATTTTCTTCATCGCTTCGAAGGGATTCTCACCCTTCTTCAGCGCGGCGATGGCTTGGGCTTTCTTGAGAATCTTCGAGCCGTCCCCCTGAAGGAACTTCATGACATCAAGGGTTTTAAGTGAACTGAGCTTGCCCGCGTCACTGTTGGCTATGACATCAAAGATGCCCACGATCGAATCCCAGTTGGCATCCAGTTGCGCCAGGTCCACTTCCGGATTCTCTTTCAGGGACTTGGCGTTCACCAGGAATGACTTTTTGTCCCGCATCACGGTTCCGGCTTTACCAACGATAACGAACAACTTGTCGTAGACTTCGGCGTCCATCTTGCCGGCAAACCGGTGGACCAGATCGTTGACGTCCTTCTGGTAACTGTCGGGCATGGCGGCAAAGACAACGGAAGGATCGCCGTCAATGATGCCATTGACGACCGCTTGCATGTTGCCGTCGGGCGTTCCCGGGAGCGTGGCCGTGGGCTTCTCTGCATCGCATCCGGTCAATGCCAGCCCACACAACACCAGTACGATCAAGGCATGCGGTCCGGTCTTCATGGAAGTCTCCTTAAGATTTCGGGGTTTGAGCTGCTCGAATCAGGCCTCAGCATACGGATTTCGGAGTATTCGGGCAAAGAATAATCCGGATCGGATTCCATTGATCTGAATTCTTAACCGGATACTTAACTGGCGGTTACAGAAAAATTCGCTATCCTGTTTCGCTCGGCGGCACCGGATTGCATGCAACTGACCCCCCCAATCAAGAGGTTTTGGAAGATGTCCATTAAAGGCAATGCTGTCATCGGGCAATCGGGCGGGCCGACCGCCGTCATCAACCAGTCGCTGGTCGGCTGCGTGGAAGGCCTGCTGGGCAAGGGCTTCGATCAGAAGATTCTCGGCGCCCACCACGCCGTACGCGGAATCATCAACGAGGATTTCATCGAGCTGCAGGACATCCCGCAGGATCGGCTGAACCACATCGCCGACACCCCCTCGGCGGCGCTGGGCTCCAGCCGCGACAAGCCCGACGACGCCTACTGCGAGAAGATTTTCCACACGTTTGAAAAGCACAACGTGCGGTACTTCTTCTACGCCGGCGGAAACGATTCGTCGGACACCTGCCGGATCGTCAACGAGAAGGCCAAGGAAGCCGGCTACGAGCTGCACGCCTTCCACATTCCCAAGACGATCGACAACGACCTGGTCTGCAACGATCACACGCCCGGCTACGGCTCGGCGGCGAAGTTCGTGGCCTGCGCCTTCATGGGCGACAACCTGGACAACCGCGCCCTGCCGGGCATCAAGATCAACGTGGTCATGGGCCGGCACGCCGGCTTCCTCACGGCGGCGGCGGTGCTGGGCCGACACGGTGAAAACGAAGGCCCGCACCTGGTCTACGTGCCCGAAGCGAATTTCGATTCGGTCAAGTTCTGCGAGGACGTGGAACGGATCTATTCCAAGCTCGGCCGCTGCCTGATCGCCGTCAGCGAAGGCATTCACGATGCCGACGGCACGCCGATGGCCGCCAAGCTCGCCATTCAGCAGGGCCACCACGTCGAGCGCGATGCACACGGCAATGTGCAGTTGTCCGGCTCGGGCGCGCTGGGCGACTTCCTGTCGCAGGAAATCAAGAACTACATGGGCAAAAAGACGCGCGTCCGCGCCGATACGTTCGGCTACCTGCAGCGCTGCTTCGTCGGTTGCGTCAGCAAGACCGATCAGGTTGAGGCCCGCGCCGCCGGCCGCACCGCCGCGGAACTGGCGATGTCCGGCGATATCGACGGCTCGATCGCGATCCAGCGCACCAGCGACGAGCCGTACACCGTGGAATACAACCGGATCGAACTGGGCGACGTGGCCGCCAAGACGCGCCACCTGCCCGAGGATTGGATCGTCGACGGCAACAACATCAGCGAAAAATTCGTTCAATACGCCACGCCGATCGTCGGCCCGCTGCCGCCGGTGGAGTTCCTTCGGAAGCATTGATCGATCAACCGGGGCAATTTTGTCAGAACGCTCAATCCCGCCCCCCGGCGGGATTGTTTGTTTGAACGATCGCGTATAATTACCGTGTCCTGTTCTCAAACCCGGAGATTCCAACATGACCAGAATGTTCGTCATTGTCCTCGGTTTGCTCCTGACCGTCATCGCACAGGCACGGATGGCCGGCGCCGATGTCGCCGAGGGACCGGTGTACCTGAATCCCCCGCAGCCCGAGGTCAATCCCTGGGCAGACAAGGGGATCGCCTCCAACTACACCTTCGGTGCTTACTACACGCGTAAAAGCGTCGACGAGCAATGGCACAGGGACAGCCGCACCGATGAGTATGCCGATGTGAAGGTCAAGTTCGACAACGGCCCGGAGGAACTGGTCTTCTGGCGCGGCAGCAGCTACCTGCCCTACTGGAACACCGGCAAGTCCAGGGTCTATCTGCCGCAGATCATCGAGCGCAGCGGCGACGGCGATGCCAATCGGCCGGATCGGGTCAACCGCTACGCGCGCGTCCGTATCATCGAATCCACCGAACAACGCGTGTTGATCCACTGGCGGTACATGCCCAGGATGGACCTGAATGTCGGCCCGGCCAATCTGCCCGACCAGACCCGCATGGTCGATGAATACTTCGTCATCACCCCCGACCGTTCGGTGGTGCGCGCGGTCCTCGAAGGTCAGCCCCGCTACGAAGACTGGCGCCAAAGCGCACCGGGCCAGGTGTTGCGTTATCGGTTGACCGACGCCGGCATCACCGAACAGCCCGCCCAACCTTCCGACAAATTGTTGATGTTGAAGGCCATGGGCTTCGACAAAGAGGTCATCGAGCACCCGTTGTCAACCGCTCCGATTCGTGCGATGCCGAAGGGGCTGCCCGCTCCGGCCCTGCACTTTGCCTTTGACGAGGGCAAGGGACTGACAACCCGCGAAGCGGTTTCAAAAAAGGAACTTGAAATCGAAGGTCATGCGGCCTACTGGCGCGGCGGCGTGTCCGGCGGCGCCCTGATGTTCGACGGCTGGACCTCGCAAGTTCAGATGAAGCACGATCTGTCCGACCAAGTCACCGATCAAGTCACGCTCGACGCCTGGATCGCCATCGCCGCCTATCCCTGGAATACCTGCCCGATCGTTCAGCAAGTCCGGGAGGAGGACAACCACCCGGTGAACGGCGTGATGCTTCCCAAGCAGACCAAGGGCTTCATGCTCGCCATCGAAGCCGATGGCAAGCCGAGTTTGTGGGCGACGTTCGATGGCAAGCCGATCAAACTCCGAGCCGTGGGCACGCTGATCCCGCGATTCCGCTGGACGCGCCTGACCGGTGTGATCGACGCCTCGGGCAAGAAGTGCGTATTGCGCCTGTTTGTCGATGGAGAAAAGGTGGCCGAGGTCACCCGGCCCAAGGGCAAGATCGACCAGGCAGCCGGCGAGCCGGTCCGCGTGGGCCAGGGCATCAAACGCATGCCGTACCTGCCCGTCGGCCGCGGCCAGTACCCCAGCCAATATTCCTTCGAAGGTCTGATCGATGAAGCGAGCATCTACGGCGCCGCACTGACCCCCGAGCAAATCGCCACGAGCACCGCCGCGTACCGGATGACCGAAGCCGCCCGCACCCGGCCGGACATGATTCGTCGCATCCTGCCGGCCGGTGAAAAAACCTGGAACGATTTCGCCGCCCGTTACGTGCACCTGCCGTTTCATGAAAGCTGGAACAAGATGTTCCGTGTCTGCGGGCATCCGGATATCGTTGTCAGCTTCGACAAGAATCCCACGCGCTACGTGTTGTGGCACGGTGTGGGATACATCCCCATGATGGTCAGCGAAAACGGCCGGTGGTATTCCAACGAGTTCAACGAGAACTGGTGGAAGGGCTGCTGCGAGCCGATGTCCGACAAGAAAATGGTCTTCGGGCGCGTGCATGTTCTCGAGCAGAGCCCGGCACGTATCGTGCTCAAATGGCGTTACCCGCTCTCCACGGTCGGCTACGAAATCTCCTACGAAGACCCCAACACCAAGTGGGGAAACTGGTCCAACTGGTACCTGACGATCTATCCCGACGGCACGGTCACCAAACGCATGCGCGTTTATATGGCAAAGAAACGCCGGCACGAATGGCACGAGTCCATGGCGATCATGGGCCCCGAGCAACGACCGGAAATGGTGATCGATACCGTCCCCGCACTCACCGTCGCCACGGCGGACGGCGACGTGCGCGAGTATTCCTGGATCAATGAACCGCCCGTCAAAGTGGACTACAAGGACACCGTTCTGCACGTAGTCAACATGAAAGCCAAGTATGATCCCTACACGATCATGGACATTCAAGACGGCGATGTATACAGGGCGCGCGGGGGAACCGGCTACTCGGCCTTCCCCGCGTGGAACCACTGGCCCGTCGCGCAAATACCCTCGGACGGCCGACACGCCACCTTCCCCGATCGCACCGCCCACAGCAGCTTGACGCACGTGTTCTGGGATTCCTCCACGCAATTCGGCGAAAAGGGTTTGTTTGAAGAAAAAATCCTGATGGAAGGCATGTCCAGAAAGCCGGCCAAGGAACTGCTGCCGCTGGCCAAGTCGTGGTTGACGCCGGCCGAGGCCGAGACGGGCGAGGGCGTTTCGGCGGTGTACGATCCCGCCCAGCGCGCTTACGTGCTGACGCGCAGCAGCGGCGATGTGAAAACACTGACGGTCAGCTTGAACGGCTCGAAGGACACACCAATCGTCAATCCCGTGTTCGTCGTGGAGAACTGGGGCAGCGACAAACCGGCCAAGGTCACGATCGCCCCCTCGTTAACATTGACCGACACACGCCAAGGCATCGTCCGCCGCGCTAACGGCGTCAACGCGCTGGTCGTCTGGATGGAATTTAGCACAGAAAGCCCGATCGAGGTGCAAATCGCACAATAAGCGCTTCCCAAACGCAACATATCACCAGAAAAACGGCGGCTTCGGCCTCCGTTTTTTTGCGTCAAGAGAAAGGGTTTTCCGCGTCATACGGCAATCGTTCCGAGCGTCGTTTATATTAGTATGGGTGGATTCGCCACAGGCGTGACGACCAAGCCCCAATACGCACCCCTCGAAGGAACTCATGCGATGAATCATTCTCGTTCCAAGTCCGTGCCGATTTCGCGTCGTAGCTTCAGCAAGGGCGCCGTCGCCGCGCTGGCCGCGCCGATGTTCCTGCCCCGTTCGGCCTTCGCCGCCGATGACAAGTTCAACCTGGCATGGATCGGTCTGGGCGCGCAGGGCAGCTACAACCTGGGCTCTTGCGCTCGCCACGCCAACGTGGTGGCGGTTTGCGAGGTCGATCAGCGCTCGCGCGAAGCGGGGGGGCGCGGCTGGCGCTGGAAGAAGCAATGGGTCGATTTCGAACCCGGCGCCAAAGCCGCCTACCCCGGTGTCAAAATCTACAAGGACTTCCGCAAGATGTTCCTCGAGATGGGGGACAAGATCGACGCCGTCGGCATCTCCACGCACGACAGTTGCCACTTTGCCGCCGCCTGCATGGCGATCGAAATGGGCAAACACGTGTTCATCCAGAAACCGCTGGCGCACTCCATCTACGAGATCCGCACGCTGCAACAGATGGCCAACGAGAAGAAGGTCATCACGCAGATGGGCAACCAGGGCCACGCCTTCGAAGGAATGCGGTTAATCAAGGAGTGGTATCAGGCCGGCCTGATCGGCGATGTCGAGCAGGTGGTCGCATGGACCAACCGACCGGCCGACGGAATCGGTTTCAAGAATGTGCCCACCCAGACGCAGTTTCCGCCCGTGGTTCCGGCACCGAAAGGCCTGGACTGGGACCTGTGGATGGGACCAGTCGATAAGGAAGTCGGCTACAGCAAGCTGTTACATCCGTTCAACTGGCGCTCGTGGTGGGATTTCGGTTGCGGCGGCCTGGGTGACATCGGCTGCCACACCATCGACGCGCCTTTCTGGGCGCTGGACCTGGGTTACCCGACGAGGGTGGATGTCGAGGTGGAGCAGGTCAATCCGGTCTTCACGCCCGAGGGTTCGGTCGTGACCTATCACTTCCCCGCACGCGATTCCAAACCGCCGGTCACATTGAAGTGGTACGAAGGCCCGAAGATGCCGCCCCAACTCGATATCCTGGGCGATGTGAAACTGAATAAGGAAGGCGGAATGCTCATGATCGGCTCGAAAGGCGCGATATATCACCCGGGCATGCGTCCCAACAGCCCGCGCCTGTTCCCCGAAACCAAATGGCAGGAGTATCGCACCAATCCCGACAAGCGCGTGCCCAAGACCCTGCCGCGCGTCGACAACATCTTCGTCGATTGGATCAACGGCGTGAAGACCGGCTCGACGCCCTGCTCCAACTTCAATTACTCGGCGCCGCTCACCGAAGTCATCGTGCTCGGCACCATGGCGATCCGAACCGGCAAGGCCATCGAGTGGGATTCCAAGGCGATGAAGGTAACCAACGACAATCCCGAAGCAGCCCGACTGGTCGATGTCCCGGCCCGCGCCGGCTGGCGGAAAGAAGACCTGACTAAGACGAACGCCGGTAAATACATCAAGGCCTGAACCCAATACGGCCCGCGCAACCCGTTCCCGGTAAGTTTATTCAGAAAACCGGGGGCGGAAGCACCAAGACGAACTGGCCTACAACTCGGACAAGCGCTACCACGAAAAGGGGTCCGTCGTCTGCTGCGACCAGACAGGTTAGATGGGCAAAGCATGTTTGAACTACCCAAGAAACATGAAGACAGGACTTCAGCCATGAACCCAGGCACTTCGATGGCTTGCACCAACCGCTTGACGTTACGAACGGCCGCAATGATTCTGATCGGCCTGTCACTGGTCCATCCGGCTCACGCCCGCCCGCTAGCCAAGGATGAGCCGCTGCCGGCTTACCAAGTCGGGATCACGGGTCTTTACGTCACTCCGCAACGCATCGAACCGCATGTGGTGGTCGATTCGATCTTGCCGGGCAGTCCCGCGTCGGGCAAGTTCATCAAGGGCGATGTGATTATCGCAGCCAACGGCACGCCACTGGCCCTGCCCGATTCACGCATTCAACTTGGCAATGCGATCACTGATGCCGAAGCCAGGACCGGCAAACTGTCGCTGACCATCAAGCGAGGCGATTCAACACAACAAGTGGTCATCGCCCTCCCGGTACTCGGGCCATACAGCAAGACCTGGCCGATCGATTGCGCCAAGTCGCGTCGGATCGTAGAGCAGGCGGCGGCCAATACCGTGCAACTGTTCAAATCCGGCCATTTGAAGTTTCCCGGTCGCGCCGGATCGCTGGGGATTCTTTTCCTGCTTTCCACCGGCAATGACCAATACCTGCCGGTATGCCGTGAAGTGGTTCGGGCCTATGCCACGCAAGTGGAGAAAGTCGGCAGCCACACATGGAACAACGGTTTTCTTTCCATCGCGCTGGGAGAGTATTACTTGCGCACCGGCGATCCGTCGGTCCTCAAGCCCTTGCAGATGATCGCGGACGATTCCTACGGACGAATGACCTGCGGCGGGTGGGGGCACTGGGACTATCCCAATCCCGTTTACGTGCGTAGCGGACTGGTCAATGCCGCGGGCGGAAAACTGTTTGTCGGCATGATGCTGGCGCGCGAGTGCGGTGTGAAAATTGACGAAGCGGCCCTGAAGAAAAACGTCCATTACTTTTTCCGTTTCGCAGGGTTCGGCGGTGTGCCGTACGGTGATCAAAGACCGGGTGGCGGAGCGGCCACCAACGGAAAGAGCGGTATGGCCGGAGTCGGTCTGGGGCTGCTCCCCGACCCCTGCTACCAAGCCGCCGCCAAGCAGCTCGCCGTTGAACAGGCCGACTCCTGGTTCGGCTTCGAAGGCGGACACAGCGGCAACATGACCAACGTGATGTGGCGCAACCTCTGCATCCCGCTCGTTCCCCAGAACATGCAACACCATTACCGCAACCACATGGACAAGCTGCGCTGGTACTACGAACTTTGCCGTCATCCACGGGGCGGATTCCGCATGCTGCCGACGAAAAAGGGTAAAGCGCGCTATTCCGAAGAGGAATGGGGCATGTGCGTCGGGCTCGGCTACACCGCCGGCTGGAAGAAACTGCGCATCACCGGCGCGCCGCCCACCCGGTTCAGCCAAATCCAACCCGTCGGCAAGGTGATGGAAAAGGACCCGGCCTTTCTGACTCCCCGCCACGCCGAGGGGTACAAGGAATCGGACTTCGAGGATACGCAGGCGATCATCGACAAGCTGAAATGGAATGCGCGCCGACCGTTCTACAAGCGCCGTAACAATCCAAACGCCCCGCTTATCCAGCAAGACCAAAGCGACCGACTTCCCCCGGTCGATTACATCGCCAAGCACTTCCGCCACCACAATCCGGCCGTACGTGTGCAGGCGGCCTACGCAATCGGCTACCACGGCGATGCGGCCATCCCGGTGATTATCCAGTCATTGCAGAGCACCGATGCGCGTGTCCGCCGCGCCGCCGCGGAAGGCCTCAGCGGATACCACAGCTTCTTCATGGGGACTTCGCCGTTCACCTACACCCCCGCCGGACTCGATCGTGTGGTTCCGCAGCTTGTAAACATCCTGAAAAATCCACGATCCGACATGTGGGAGATCGAAGGGGCACTGTGGGCGATGAGCATGGCGGATAAAAAAACCATTGCACGCCATCTGGCCCTGCTCACCCCTTTCCTCACGCACGAGGAATGGTGGGTGCGATCCGCAGCGTTCGTGGCGATCTCCGAGGCCCACGATCTGGCCGCACCGGTCCTTGGTGATCTCTTCCTGGCGTTCGCCAGGTCATCCCACGTTTCGGCGCGCAACGACTACGGTGAGCGACTGAGACGACTGGTCAATCAAGATAAGGTCGCCATGAGCCCCGATGTGCGCAAACAGGCGGTGGAATTACTCGGCGAGGATCTGGTCGATCTGACCGATCGGGAACGAAGCTACGTCCTGCGGGGCGCGGGCTACTACGAGGCCGGCAACATCCGCGTGCTGTTGATGTTCGAGCCCGAGGAACTGACGCTGATCACCGATCACATCAACCAGGAACTGGCGCAACTCGGCGATCCCAACATCCAAATACACAGGCGCACCAATTACCAGCAACTCGCCTGGGTGTTGATCGGCGATCAGAGGAGAAATCCCGGGTTGATCAACGTCATCGAGAAAATGTCCCCAGCAGACCGCGCCAAGTTCATGCCGGGTCTCAAGGCCCTGCTCGCCGGGGGGCTCGACAAGATGTTTCATCCCAACCGCAAAGGCAAGAAAATGGTGCCGCAGATCGAGCAAATGAAGAAAAAGGTCCGCGCCTGGCTCGAGGCACACGAGGCCAAACACGGCAAGATCCGCCCGTATCCGGTGAACTGAGCGCGGCTGCACAATCGCCGAAAGGTTTGTCAGCCAAGAACGCCGACCGGCCAGGCGATTCAGTGTCGGACTGCGTCGCCCGCCATGGTCGCCAGCAACTTTTCGTGATCGATATCCGCAATGCTGCCCAGAATTTGATCCGGCCGGTAAGCGTATTGCAACAGGTCCGCCCGTCGGGTGCCGCCGGAGAGAACCAGGATCGTGTGATAGCCCAACTGCAATCCCCCGAGGATATCGGTTTCCATGGTGTCGCCGATCATGACGGTGTGCTCGGCGTCGAGTCCCAGGGCTTTGCGCGCGCCGCGCATCATGATCGGACTGGGCTTGCCAACGCTGAATGCGCGCACGCCCGTGGCCGCTTCGAGCATGGCCACAATCGCCCCGCACCCCGGACGCGTGCCGTGACGGGTGGGACAGTTCGGGTCCATGTTGGTGGCGATCAGCTTGGCCCCGTTGAGGATCATGTTCGTCGCCGCTTCGAGCGCCTCGGCGGTGAACGTGCGCCCCTCGCCAACCACGACATAATCCGGATTGCTGTCGGCGGTGGTGAAGCCGTTGCGGTGCAGCGCGGTCGTCAGGCCGGATTCTCCGATGACGAAGGCCCGGCCGTTCGAGTGCTGCGATGCCAGGAAGCGCGCCGTCGCCATGGCGCAGGTATACACGTGCTCCTCGTCCACATCGATGCCCATGCGGGAGAGCTTGCTGACCACATCCCTGCGTGTTTTTTGTGAATTGTTGGTCAGAAAGCTGAAGGGAATCTCGCGGTCGATCAGCATTTTCACGAACCGCGCCGCCCCGCTGATCAGGCGGGTGCCTCGGTATATCACACCGTCCATGTCGATCAAATAACCGATCATTGGATACACTTTTTGTGGGTTCACGAGCCCGACGCCGGCCCTGCCCTCTGCTGAGCCGGCGCCGAGCCCGTAAGGGGGTAACAGCCGACGGGCGCTAGAACCACTCACAGTGCCTGGAACGCCGGCGAATGTGAGGCCGCAAGCGGCGCGCCAATCGCAATAACATCAAAATTCCATCGAAAAACTGTCTGGACCATAGGCAGACCGCGATATGTGCGTACTTGCTGGGCACGGGGAGAGCGGAAATCCGCCGCCGGTGAGATGCAGGCAGCCAACTCCAGAAAATGCTTGAAGTCGGCAGGCACAGTTGATATCTTACGGGTCGTATTAGGGTGACCACCTACATCGGGAACAGGGCTGAGGCAGAAAAGGAGAAACGCCATGCAGTTCCGCTCCCGCTCCCTCATCGTTGTTCCGATTTTGACGACTTTGCTGTTTGTTACTGCGCAGGCCTCGGCTGCGCTGTCGGTCAATATTTCCAGCGCTACCGTCAACATCGGCGATCTGCCCGCCACCGTCGACCTCGACGTCTATCTGCTGACCGACCAGAGCGAAGAACTCTTCCAATACCAGATTCTATTTGATGTAACCGATCTGGACTCCAACATCACCCCGGATTCCATACTCAGCGGTAACAGCACCACAGGGCGCGTGGAAATTTTCCCTTTCGATGCTCTGTCAAGCGACATCACTCCGCCACCGGTTGTTGCAGGCACCTCGCCCAACGCGCCCTTCAACGGCACGGCACTCTTTAACAACGCGCTTCTGTTCCGACTTCGCTTCGACCTCGGCGAAAACACGCCAAGCGGTGATTACGACGTCGACTTCAACAGTGCGGCTCTGGGCAGTCTCGATGAAGGAAGCCCCAACGTCAGTGACGGCTCCTTTATCGGCGTCGTCTTGAACGGCGGAACGATCAGCGTGGTCCCCGAACCGGCCACGTTGCTTCTGATGGCCGCCGGTTTCGCGGCCGTGGCCCGTCGTCGCCGCAAGGCCTGAACCGCGTAAAATCAACCATTCGCAATAAACAACAGCGCCGCCTTGTCCCAGTGCAGGGCGGCGCTTATGCTTTGAAATGTTCGCCAGGGGTGTCGTGAACGAGCCCGAGAATCCGGGTGAGCCGAGCGACTGAGAAAAAACCCTTGGAACCTGATCCGGTTTGGACCGGCGTAGGGAGCGCGAACGAACGATGGATCGTTTGGACGCTTTTCAACGCCCCGGTTCGCTCCGGAGGCGTTTTTTTTAATACCTCTCACGGAGAGTCCCATGATCTTCTCACAGCAACGCTGGACGCTTCCGTCGATCGGCGTCAACCCCGGCTCGGGCTCAGCCACCACGCCCGGCTCATTTGCCAATCGACCGGACATCGGCGGACCGCTGACGTTCAGTTCTCCCGACACGCCCGGCATGCCCGCCCCTTCGCCGAAAACCGCGTGGGACTTCCTGCCGCAGGGATGGTCCACGAACCTATCCGACAAGCGCAGCGAAGCCCCGGGTATGAAAACCGCAACCTTCACCGATGCGCACGGCAACACGCGCACGGTCGCCTACCCCGCCGATTTTCAGCCCATCACCCAGCTGGAACAGGCGCGCCTCGGCATCGTCACGCCGCAGATGCAGCGCGTCGCCGAGCGCGAGGGCCATCTCACCGCCGAGCAGGTGCGCGACGAAGTGGCGGCGGGACGCATGGTCATTCCCGCCAACAGAACCCACCTGGGTTATCAACTCGATCCGATGGCGATCGGCCGCGCGGCGCGCACCAAGATCAACGCCAATCTCGGCGCTTCGCCGGTCAGCAGCAGCACCGATGAAGAAGTCGAAAAGATGCAGTGGGCGGTGCGCTGGGGCGCGGACACCGTGATGGACCTGTCGACCGGCGGCGATCTCGACGCCACACGCGATGCGATCCTCCGCGCCTCCACGGCGCCGATCGGCACCGTGCCCATCTACTCAATGATCATCGGGCGGAAAATTGAAGACCTCGATGAACCGACCGTCCTGCAAACGCTCGAGCACCAGGCGCGCCAGGGCGTGGATTACTTCACCATTCACGCCGGTGTGTTACAGGAGCATCTGCCGCATGTGAAGGATCGCAAGATCGGCATCGTCTCGCGCGGGGGTTCGCTGCTGGCCAAGTGGATGATTCAGCACGATCGGCAGAACCTCATGTACGACCTGTGGGATGACATCTGCAACGTCTGCCGGGCGCACGATGTCACCTTCTCCATCGGCGATGGCCTACGGCCCGGCGGACTGGCCGATGCCACCGACGCCGCGCAGCTGGCCGAATTGCAAACGCTCGGCGAGTTGACCGAGCGCGCCTGGGTGCACGGCTGCCAGGTCATGATCGAAGGGCCCGGCCACATCCCCTTCGACCAGATCGAATACAACATGAAGCTGGAGCGCACGCTCTGTCACGGGGCGCCGTTTTACGTGCTCGGTCCGCTGGTGACCGACATCTTCCCCGGTTACGACCACATCACCTCGTGCATCGGCGCCACGGCCGCAGCCTACCACGGCGCGGCGATGCTCTGTTACGTCACGCCCAAGGAACACCTGGGCCTGCCGAAGCGCGACGATGTGAAACAGGGTTGCATCGCTTACAAAATCGCGGCGCACTCGGCCGACATCGCGCTCGGAATTCCCGGGGCGCGCGATCGCGATGACGAACTGACCAAGGCCCGGGCCGCGCTGAACTGGGAAAAGCATTTTGAGTTGAGCTTCGATCCGGATACCGCTCGCGCTTACCACGATGAAGACCTCGATGTCGACACCGATTTCTGCGCGATGTGCGGGCACGATTGGTGTTCGGTGCGCATCAGCAAGGAGATTCAGCAATTCGCCTCGGGCAAGGACGATCAGTACAAGACGGTCAAGCCGACCGTCTCCGCCGCATTGACCGATGAGCAACGCCGAATTCTCGAAGAGCGCGGCCACCTCAGTCCGGAAGAAATCCATCGCCTGGCGAATAAGACGAAGCGGGCAATGAGCGACTCGACGGGCTCCACTTCAGAGGGACCGGCCTGCCACTCCGACTACGTTGATTCCGAAACCGCATTGCATATGCAGAAGGAAAAGCTCAGATAAATTGCGTGCAACAATTTGGAAAGGAGCGTCTGCGTCATGAACATCGATCAACTGACGGCGTTCTTCATGTGGTGCACGATCATCAACGGCGGGTTGCTGGTCTTCTGGTCGCCGTGGTTGCTGGTCTGCCCCGGTCTGGTCTACCGCGTGCATACCCTGTGCTTTGCGATGTCTCGGGAAACATTCAACGTGGTGGTCTACTGTTTCGTGGGTGCGTTTAAAATCCTGTGGATCGTTTTCAACCTCGTGCCCTGGCTGGCGCTGGAAATTGTGACAAGTGGTTGATTGCGGCAGCTTACTGAGGTTAACGTATTGCCCATGAACATCACCACCACCACGAAGTTGAACAACGGAACGGCCATGCCCATGCTCGGGCTGGGCACGTGGCAGAGCGAAGAAGGCGATGAAGCGCGACAGGCCGTGCTCTGGGCGCTCGAAGCGGGGTATCGGCATATCGACACCGCGGCGGTCTACGGCAACGAGCGCAGTGTTGGAAAAGCCGTGCGCGAATCCGGCATCCCACGCGAACAACTGTTCATTACGACCAAGCTGTGGAACACCGACGTGCGCAGCGGCGATGTGGAGGGGGCATTCAACGCGTCGCTGGACAAGCTGGGCATGGATGACGTGGACCTGTACCTGATTCACTGGGCGGTGCCGGGCCATTACATGGCGGCGTGGGAGAAGATGGAAGCGATCTACGCATCCGGCCGGGCCAAAGCGATCGGCACGAGCAACTTCATGGCGCATCATCTGAACGATCTGCTGGGGCGCGGCGGGGTGGCGCCGGCGGCGAACCAATGCGAGTGGCATCCGAAACTGCAATTGCCAAAGCTCGTTGAGTTTTGCCAGGCGAACAACATCCGGTTTGAATCCTGGAGCCCGCTGATGCGGGGCAAAAACCTGCATGATCCGACGCTGGCGAACATCGCCAAAAAGCACGGCAAGACGGCGGCCCAGGTGATCATTCGCTGGAACCTTCAGCGCAATGTGGTGGTGATTCCCAAGAGTGTCAATCAACAGCGCATCATCGAAAATGCCGACGTATTCGATTTCGCGCTTGACGGGGATGACCTGTCGGCAATCGCGGGGATGGACGCCGACGAACGAATCGGCCCGGATCCGGACAAGGTGGACTTCTAGAGCATCTTGCGTCATTCATGCCGGGCTTGTACGAGCCGCGCCCGTGAGGAAGCGGTCCGCACAACGCCCGAACCCGGCGGGGCAGGTGCGGTCAT